>JBBISD010000015.1:40036-45389 GCA_037441485.1 Burkholderiales bacterium | reverse complement strand
TCAAACCCTTCAAGGCCAACGCCTTCCACAACGGCAAGTTCATCACGGTGAGCGACGAATCGATCCGCGGCAAGTGGTCGGTCTTCATGTTCTATCCGGCCGACTTCACCTTCGTCTGCCCGACCGAACTCGAGGACCTGGCCGAACACTATTCCGCGTTCCGCGCGCTGGGCGTCGAGGTGTTTGGCGTATCGACCGACACCCACTTCGCGCACAAGGCCTGGCACGACACTTCGGAGGCGATCCGCAAGGTCGAATACCCGCTGATCGGCGATCCCACCGGACGGCTCACCCGCAATTTCGAGGTCATGATCGAGGAAGAAGGCCTGGCGCTGCGCGGCACCTTCGTAGTCAACCCGGAAGGCCAGATCAAGCTGTGCGAGATCCATGACAACGGCATCGGCCGCGACGCCCGGGAACTGCTGCGCAAGGTCAAGGCTGCCCAGTACGTGGCCTCGCACCCGGGCGAAGTGTGCCCGGCGCGCTGGAAGGAAGGCGAAAAGACGCTCAAACCCTCGCTGGACCTGGTCGGCAAGATCTAGCGCATCGGCCCCACCTGGGGGCATCCGCAACACCCGCACGGGCGCCCGCGCTTTGCCGGCGGGCGGCCCCGGCGGCAAACCCCTACCGGGAGCGCATCATGCTCGACGCCGACCTGAAGATCCAGCTCAAGACCTACCTGGAGCGCATCACCCAGCCGATCACGCTGACCGCATCGGTCGACGGCGGCGATAGCGCGCGCGACATGGTCGCGCTGCTGCGCGACGTGGCCGAAGCGTCGGCACGGGTCGCGCTGGTGGTCCAGCCGGGGCGCGACCCCGAGGGCCGCTGCCCGTCCTTTCGCATCGAGCGCAACGACAGCCCCGTGGGCGTGCGCTTTGCCGGCATCCCCACCGGGCATGAATTCACGTCCCTGGTGCTGGCGCTGCTGCAGGTCGGCGGCTATCCGCCTCGCCTGGACCCCGAACTGGTGGAGCGCATCCGCGCGCTGGATGGCGACTACCACTTCGAGACCTACATGTCGCTGAGCTGCCAGAGCTGCCCGGACGTCGTGCAGGCACTCAATGCGATGGCGGTGATCAACCCGCGGATCCGCCACGTGGCCATTGATGGCGCCCTGTTCCAGGACGAGGTCGAGCAGCGCCAGGTCATGGCCGTGCCGTCGATCTTCCTCAACGGTGCGCCGTTTGGCCAGGGCCGGATGGGCATCGAGGAGATCCTGGCCAGGCTCGATACCGGCGCAGCCGCACGCGATGCGGCGCGGCTGGACGCGCGCGAACCCTACGATGTGCTGATCGTCGGCGGCGGGCCGGCAGGCGCGGCGGCGGCCATCTACGCGGCGCGCAAGGGCATCCGCACGGGCATCGTGTCCGAGCGCTTCGGCGGCCAGGTCCTCGATACCCTCGCCATCGAGAACTTCATTTCAGTAGCCGAGACCGAAGGCCCGCGTTTCGTCGCGGAACTGGAGCAGCACGTGCGCCGGTACGACGTGGACATCATCACCACGCAGCGCGCCGAGCGGCTGGTGCCCGCCGCCGGGCCCGGCGGCCTTGCGCGTGTGGAGCTGGCCAGCGGAGCCGGCCTGAACGCCCGCACCGTGATCCTGGCCACCGGCGCGCGCTGGCGCAATGTCGACGTCCCCGGCGAACAGCAGTATCGCAACCGCGGCGTGGCCTATTGCCCGCACTGCGACGGCCCGCTCTACAAGGGCAAGCGCGTGGCGGTGATCGGCGGCGGCAATTCGGGCGTCGAAGCCGCCATCGACCTGGCCGGCATCGTCGAGCACGTGACGCTGATCGAATTCGCGCCCCAGCTCAAGGCCGATGCCGTGCTGGTGAACAAGATGCGCAGCCTGGCCAACGTGACCGTGCACGCCAATGCGCAGACCACGGAAATTGCCGGCGACGGCAGGCGCGTGAACGGCCTGGTTTACGTCGATCGCGCCAGCGGTGCCAGCCACCGCGTCGAGCTGGCCGGCGTGTTCGTGCAGATCGGCCTCGTGCCCAACACCGAATGGCTGAAGGGCACGGTGGAGCTGAACCGCTTCGGCGAAGTGGTGGTCGATGCGCGCGGCCAGACCAGCATACCGGGGATCTTCGCTGCCGGCGATGCCACTACCGTGCCGTACAAGCAGATCATCATTGCCACGGGCGACGGCGCCAAGGCGGCGCTGTCGGCCTTCGACCACCTGATCCGGGCGCCGCTGCCGCTGGCCAAGGCCGCCTAGCGGCTCGCCCGCGGGACCGTGACGCCCCCCTCCCTCCGGGAGAGGGCCGGGGTGAACGAGCAAAAATTCAAATCGCCGCGGCGATGGCCTTGCCCATGTCCTGCGTGCCCGCCCTGCCACCCATGTCCGGCGTGCGCGGCCCCTGCACCAGCACCGTGCTGACGGCATGCAGGATCGCATCATGCGCCGCCCGATAGCGGGCGTCGCCGCGCCCCAGGAAGTCGAGCATCATCGCGCCCGACCAGATCATGCCCACCGGATTGGCGATATTGCGGCCGTATATGTCCGGCGCCGAACCGTGCACCGGCTCGAACAGCGACGGAAAGCTGCGCTCCGGATTGAGATTGGCCGACGGCGCGATGCCGATGGTACCGGCGCAGGCGGCGCCCAGATCCGAAAGGATGTCGCCGAAGAGGTTCGACGCCACCACCACGTCGAAGCGCCCCGGATCGAGCACGAAGCGCGCCGCCAGGATGTCGATGTGGTGCTTGTCCCATTGCACGTCCGGGAAATCGGCTGCCACGGCCTGCACCCGCTCGTCCCAGTAGGGCATGCTGATGGCGATGCCATTGGACTTCGTCGCCGAGCTGAGGCGCTTGCGGGGCCGCGAGCGCGCCAGTTCGAAGGCAAAGCGCACGATCCGGTCGACCCCATGGCGCGAAAACGCCGCCTCCTGCAGCACCACTTCGCGCGCCGTGCCCTCGAAGAGGCGCCCGCCCACCGACGAGTATTCGCCCTCGGTATTTTCGCGCACCACGTAGAAGTCGATGTCGCCGACGGACCGCCCGGCCAGCGGACAGGGCACTCCGGGCATCAACCGTACCGGCCGCAGGTTGACGTACTGGTCGAACTCGCGGCGGAAGCGGAACAGCGAACCCCAGAGCGACACGTGGTCCGGCACGACGGCCGGCCAGCCCGCGGCACCGAAATAGATGGCCTCGAAAGCCTTGAGCTGCTCGATGCCGTCGTCCGGCATCATCTGCCCGTGCCGCTCGAAGTAGCCGCAGTTGGCCCAGGGAATGGTCGTGAATACCAATGCGATGTCGAAGCGGCGCGCCGCCGCCTCCAGGGCGCGCAGCCCCTCTGGCATGACTTCGTTGCCGATGCCGTCGCCCGCAATGACGGCGATGCGATGTGGTTTCATGATTCCGTTCCCTTCGTTGCCGCGCCCGCCGCTGTCATGCCATCGCCGCCGGCCGGGCTGACGCGGCCGGACTGCCCGCACGCATCAGCGCCATTGCGGCTCGTCATCTGCAGCCTGGCGCCATGGCGAGGCCAGGGGCGCACGTTGGCACTATGTCCGCGCAGATGCGCCCAGGCCACATGGTCCCGTTCTTCTTCCCGCTCCAGCGCTGCCAGGCGCCGGTATACGTAACCGTAGAGTTCCCGCTCGGTCTTGCCCAGCAGGGCGGCTCTTCCCGCCGCCGTCGCCGCCACCCATGCACCGGTGGAAAACGACCAGAACTGCGGGCGGCTTACCCAGCTTGGCTGGGGACTCATTGTGCCTTCCCGCGCGCGCGACAGGACCTCCCCGAGGACCCTCAGGCGGTCGGCAACGCACGCTTCACTGCCCATTCGGGTTTGCCGCCTGAAAAGCGCACGTCCGATCTCGCTGGTTATTGCTTCGCGCGCTTCCGCGGAATTGCGGTGCTCACGAATCGTCTCGACAGCCTGCTCCAGGGTCAGCGCGATGACGATGCCAAAGACGATTACGGTGATTTCCGAAAGGAGCTCGCGAAAGGAATGAAATGGCTTCGGCTTATGAATATCCACTGCGCCTCGATTGTTAGCGATGCCCGCGGGCAAGGTATCTGATAGCGCCAGCGCGGAACATCACCGGCAAGGCGAAAACCGCGAACTGGCCTTCGGGAAATGGCCAGCAGGGGTTGACGTGACAGCCGTCTTCCGACGTGCGGCTGTCCGAGGACTGTAGCCCACCCGCGCATCGCGGACAACTGCCATCAGCCCGTTCCGCAAGGGACGGCGGCGCTTGCGTCCGGCGATCAAGCGACCTTGCCGCGCGTCGCGGCTCTAGGCCGGCCGCGGAGCCAGCTGGTCCCGCAGGCGCTGCAGTACCTCGGACTCGCCCCGCAGGCGCAGGTGGGTGCCCTCGCCATCCGAGCGCTCGCCCAGCACCTCGCAGCGGTTGAAGATCTCGCCGCGCAGCTGCTGGGCCGCCCATGGCAGGAAGAGTTCGGTCTCCTCCAGGCCCTGCCGGAAGAAGCCGATGAGGGTATCGCGCAGCATCTGCACGTCGCCCGCCCGGCGTGCGCTGATCACGATGCAGCCCGGATGGGCAGCCCGCAGCAGGTCCTCGCGCTGCGCCTGGACGGCAGCGTCGCCGACCCGATCGATCTTGTTGAAGACCAGCACGCGCGGCACGCCGTGGGCGCCGATCTCGTCGAGCACGTCCTCGGTGACCGCCAGCTGGCGCTCGTAGGCCGGATCGCTGGCGTCGACGACGTGCGCCAGCAGCGAGGCTTCCAGCGCCTCGTCCAGCGTGGACTTGAACGAGGCCACCAGACCGTGCGGCAGGTTCTTGATGAAGCCCACCGTGTCGCTGATCAGCACCCGCGGCACCGACTCGGGTTGCAGCGCCCGCACGGTGGTGTCCAGCGTGGCAAAGAGCTTGTCGGCCACCAGGACGTCGCTGCCGGTCAGCGCCCGCACCAGGGTGGACTTGCCGGCGTTCGTGTAGCCCACGAAGGCCACGCGGGCAATGCCGGCGCGCTCCTGGCGGCGCGAGCGCTGCGTGCGCCGCTCGACATCCAGTGCTGCCAGTTCCTCCTGCAGTTCGGCGATGCGGTCGCGGATCTTGCGCCGGTCCAGCTCGCCCTTGGATTCGCCCGCGCCCCGCCCGCCGATGCCGCTGCGCTGGCGCCCCTGGGGTCCGGCGATCTTGGCGGCCTCGCGCAGGCGCGGCGCCATATAGCCCAGGCGCACGATCTCAACCTGCGCCTTGGCAGCGCGCGAGCGCGCGTGGCGGTGGAAGATCTCCAGGATGACCATCGTGCGGTCCATGACCTCGCAGCCCACCTCCTTTTCGAGGTTGCGCGCCTGCGAGGGGGAGATCTCGTGATCGACCAGTACCAGATCGGCGCGCCAGGTATCGGGGTCGGTGTCGGT
>JBBISD010000015.1:0-39936 GCA_037441485.1 Burkholderiales bacterium | reverse complement strand
TCTCGTGATCGACCAGTACCAGATCGGCGCGCCAGGTATCGGGGTCGGTGTCGGTGCCGGTGTCGGTAGCCGCTTCCGGCAGCGCGGCCTCGACGTCCAGCGGCGCGGCATCGTCGTCCGCCGCGGTGCCTGCCGCGTCGACCGATGCCGGGGCTGCGGCAGGCTCCGGCGCATTGCGTACGAATCGGCGCAGTTCCTGGCGCTTGCCGGTGCCCAGGTAGGCGACCTGGTCGAAGCTCGCGCGCTTCTGGGTGATGGTGCCGACGACCTCGAACCCCAGGGTCTTGGCCAACTGGCGCAGCTCGGTGACCGACGCGTCGAACTCGACGTCGCTCACGCTGGGCAATTGCACGGCAGCCACCACCGCGCGCTTCGTCTTTTCCCGGATTTCTTGCATCATGCGGAGTGTAGGGCATGACCTGAAACCGGCCCTGGGGGTTGCCAGCGTGCGCCTGCGCGTACTGTCCGATCTGCACCTGGAATTCACCGGCATGAGCCCGACGGCCCTCGCCTGCGACCTCGTCGTGCTCGCCGGCGACATCCACCAGGGCTGCGCCGGGCTGCATTGGGCGCGGCGCCATTTTCCGGACCTGCCCATCGCCTACGTGCCGGGCAACCACGAGTACTACGGGCACGACTGGGAAGTTCTTCCGGGACAACTGGCGCAGGTGGCCGGCGAACTCGGCATCCACCTGCTCGACCGCGGCCGGGTCGTGCTCGACGGCGTGCGCATCCTGGGCTGCACCCTGTGGACGGACTACGACCTCTTTGGCGAGCAGCGGCGAGCGCAAGCCATGGCCGCGGCGGCCCGCACGCTGTTCGATTACCGCCATATCCGGCAGGGCGGTGCGCTGATCACGCCGGCGCAGACGGTCGAGCGCCACCGCATAGACCGCGCCTGGCTGCAGGCGCAGCTGGACGAGGCACCCCGCGGGCGCTGGCGGCAGACCGTCGTCGTCACCCACATGGTGCCCACCTTCCGGTCCACCGCGCAGCGTTTTCAAAAGCAGCTGCTCTCCGCAGGCTTTGCCAGCCACCTCGATGGCCTGGTCGCCATGGTCGCCGTCTGGATCCACGGCCACACGCACGACAGCTATGACTACCAGGTCGAAGGTTGCCGCGTGGTATGCAACCCGCGGGGCTATGAAAAACGCACGAAGGCGTTTGAAAACAGCACGTTCGACGAACAGAAGATCATCGAGGTCTAGACGGCCCCGGCTCCCATCCGCGCCAGCGGGCAATGCCGGTACGGATCGCCCCTGGCGAAATTACGGACCGGGTCCGCCGCCGACGTCCTGCCACGTCGCCGTCAGGCGCCGGAAATCGCCTCGGCCTTGGCCAGCAGTGCCTCGGCCATCCGGATGCTGGCAATATCGATCAGGCGCCCGTCCAGCGACACCGCCCCCTTGCCGTCGCGCGCTGCCTGGGCCATGGCCTCCATGATGCGGCGCGCCTTGGTCACCTCGGCCTCCGAGGGCGTGAACACCTGGTTGGCCAGCGCAATCTGCGAGGGGTGGATCGCCCACTTGCCCTCGTAGCCCAGCACGGCCGCGCGATTGGCGGCCGCGACATAGCCCTCCGGGTCGCTGAAGTCGCCGAAGGGGCCGTCGATCGGCCGCAGGCCATAGGCGCGGCAGGCCACCATCATGCGCGTCTGCGCGGCATGCCACGGGTCGGTCCAGTAGTACTCGCGGTGGCCGGTTTCATCCTTGTCGGTGAGTACGCCCGAATCGCGGTTGACGCCGCCGATCACCGTGGTGCGCGCGCGCGTCGATGCCGCATAGTCGGCGACGCCAAAGCTCATCGCCTCCAGCCGCCGGCTCGATTGCGCGATGGCCTCGACGTTGGCCATGCCCAGGGCGGTCTCGATCAGCACCTCGAAGCCGATGCGCTTGGTGCGCTGCCGGGCCGCCTCGATCTGCGTCACCAGCATGTCCAGCGCGTAGACATCCTGGGGCACGCCTACCTTGGGGATGAGGATCATGTCCAGGCGCGGACAGGCCTCGACGATGTCCACCACGTCGCGGTACATGTAGTGGGTGTCCAGGCCGTTGATGCGCAGCATCATCGTCTTGCTGCCCCAGTCCAGGTCGTTGAGCGCCTGGACGATATTGGCGCGCGCCCGCGCCTTGTCGTCGGGAGCGACGGCGTCCTCGACATCCAGGAAGATCACGTCGGCCGCACTGCGCGCCGCCTTCTCGAACATCGACGGATTGGAGCCGGGCACCGCCAGCTCGGAGCGGTGCAGGCGGGGGGTGGCCTGTTCGATGACGGTAAAGCTCATGGTGGTTTCCTCAAGTGGAATGCAATGCGTGGCGACGGGCTGTGCGTGATTGGCCCTCACCCCGGCCCCCTCCCGCCGGGACAGGGCCGGGGTGAGGGACTTTTCTGCCTATCCGCCAGCCTTCGCCAGCGCCTTGGCCACCGTCGCCCCCAGATCGGCCGCGCTGGGCGCAACGAACAGGCCGTGCGACTTCATGATCTCGGCCTTTTCCGCCGCGGTGTCGCCCAGCGCCGAGATGATGGCACCGGCGTGCCCCATGCGGCGCCCCTTCGGGGCGGTGAGACCGGCCACGTAGCCGACGACCGGCTTCTTCATGTGCTGCTCGATCCAGGCTGCGGCCTCGGCCTCCTGCGGGCCGCCGATCTCGCCGATCATCACCACCGCCTCGGTCTCCGGATCGGCGTTGAACAGCGCCAGGTGGTCGAGGAACGAACTGCCGTTGATCGGGTCGCCACCGATCCCCACGCTGGTGGTCACGCCGATGCCCAGCGCCTTCATCTGAGCGGCCGCCTCGTAGCCCAGGGTTCCCGATCGCGACACGATGCCGACATTGCCGCGCTGGTAGATGTTGCTGGGCATGATGCCCAGCATCGCCTTGCCCGCGCTGATGATGCCGGCACAGTTGGGCCCGACGATGACGGTGCGCGCCTCTTCCGGGTAGCGCAGCAGATAGCGCTTGACCCGCATCATGTCCTGCGCCGGAATGCCGTCGGTGATGATGCACACCAGCCGCAGGCCGGCATCGGCCGCCTCCATCAGCGCGTCGCCCGCATACGGCGGCGGCACGAACGCCAGGCTGGCCTGTGCACCGGTGGCCGCGACCGCGTCCTTCACGGTGTCGAACACCGGACGGTCCAAATGCTTTTGCCCGCCCTTGCCGGGCGTGACGCCGCCCACCACGCGGGTGCCGTAGGCGATCATCTCGCGCGCGTGGAAGCTTGCCTTGTCGCCCGTGATGCCCTGCACGATCACCGGCGTGGTTTCGTCGATCAGAATGCTCATCGTGGTTCCCTGCTCCTGTGGCCGCGCGTCAGCGGGCCGCCTCCACCGCCAGCCGCGCCGCGCTGGCCAGGTCGTCGGCGCTGATGATCGGCAGGCCGCTTTCGCGGATGATCTTCTTGCCGGCGTCGACGTTGGTGCCGGCCAGGCGCACGATCAGCGGCACCTTGAGTCCGGCCGCGGCCTGCACCACGCCCTGCGCGACCCAGTCGCAGCGGTTGATGCCGGCAAAGATGTTCACGAGGATGGCCTTCACGTTGCGGTCGGAAAGCACCAGCCGGAAGGCCTCGCCCACCCGCTCCGGCGAGGCGCCACCGCCGACATCCAGGAAGTTGGCCGGCTCGCCGCCGGCGTACTTGATCATGTCCATCGTCGCCATGGCCAGCCCGGCACCGTTGATGATGCAGCCGATGTCGCCGCTCAGGCCAACGTAATTCAGCCCGTGCTGGTTGGCCTGCGCCTCGCGCGGGTCTTCCTGGGCCGGGTCGCGCATATCCGCCACGGCGGTCTGGCGGAACAGCGCGTTGTCGTCGAACGACATCTTGGCGTCCAGCGCCAGCACGCGGTCGTCGGCGGTCACCACCAGCGGATTGATCTCCACCATCGTGGCATCGAGGTCGCGAAAGGCGCGATAGCAGCCCAGTATCGCCGTCGTGGCGCGGTTCACCAGCCGGCTGTTGAGGCCCAGGCCAAAGGCCAGCTCGCGTGCCTGGAACGGCTGCATGCCGACGGCCGGCTCGATCTGCGCTTCCAGGATGGAACCCGGGTTGTCGTGCGCGATGTCCTCGATCTCCATGCCGCCCTGGGCCGAGGCAATCACCCGGATGCGCTGGATCTTGCGATCGAGCACCAGACCCAGATAGATCTCGCGCTCGAACGGCTCGGCCACCTCGACGTAGACCCGGTGCACCGGCTTGCCTTCCGGTCCGGTCTGGTGCGTCACCAGCGTGCGGCCCAGCAGGTCCTGGGCAGCCACGGCTACCTCGTGATGCGTGCGGCACAGGCGGATGCCGCCGGCCTTGCCGCGCCCGCCAGCGTGCACCTGCGCCTTGACCGCCCAGAAGGCACCGCCGAGCTCGTCGGCGATGAACGCCGCCTGCTCGGCGCTGTACGCGACATTGCCGCGAGGCACCGCAACACCAAAGCCGGCCAGCAGCTCCTTGGCCTGGTACTCGTGTATGTCCATGGCGAATCACCTCTCCCGATTCTTCTGCGCCCACGCCATCGCGCCAGGTCCCGTACGCTGCCTCGGTGGGGCGCAGCGGGACTGGCGGGTTACCGCTCAAGCCAGGGTAATGGGATGTCGGACGCACGCTGCTGAGACGCCGGCCCGTGCCTGCCGACCGGCGGCCCGAGTATCGCCGGGCGCCCGGGAATGGGCAATGTGCAGTGCAGCTAAACGCCCTGCCCGGACACGTTTACGCAACGGCACTCAGGCGTGCCACGCGTGTCGCGTAAACGAAACACGATTCCCGCAGACTCCGAAAGGACACACCCTTGGGCTAGGTTGCCATGCATGCCCGGCGCCAGCGACGTGCGGTTCTCGGCGGGGGCCACTGGCGGCGTCGCCACAGTGTCCGTGTCCGTTAACCGTACCGGTACCCTCGCCGAGCCGGCACCGGTGACTATCTACAACTACCTGCCCGAAGTGCAAAGATGCGTCCCGGTCCTGGCGGGCACGGGCGGACGCATCCATGTCGATGGCGCACTCGCAAGCCTGTATTCGCAGTTGCTCGCCACCCATAGCCTGTACGTCACCGGCGTCAGCGGATTCACCGCCAGCTATCGCGACGACCCTCGCTTCCTGGGAACCGCACGCCCACGGCCGGACCGCAGATCGCCGATCCCGGCCAGGGACCCTGGATTGGCACCCAGGCTGCTGCCGGTGTCGCGCTGGTGGCGAGCTCAAGCCACCACACGGTCGTCGGGACCGATGGCGGCGGCGACGCCGGAGTGATTGCGCGGCCCGTTGGAATGGTGCCGCGCCCCTGACAGGCGCCGCAGCGAGGCGCATTCGCGTCACGGCGCCGGCCCGGCAATCGGGCCATTGGCTGATCCCGCGCAAACCCGCGGCCGGCACGAGGATCAGCATGGATGCGCAGGGGACGTTCGCGCGGACCGTGCACCCGAAAGCCAGCCTCACTCCACGGGAGCACCACCATGAAGACCACTGTCAATCCGGCCGCGGGCAGCAATTCCCGCAGCCACGCGGGCGCCAAGCACGCTCGCTTCCCGCACCATCCGGCCATCCTGCAGCCGCTGGACGGCCAGGCCGAAACCGATCACCCGTTCGCCGAAGGCGCGCGCGACGAGGTCGATCCGGACCTGCGCCAGCGGCTGATCAGCAATGCGGCCTTCGAGCTGTATGCGCAGCG
Organism: Burkholderiales bacterium; assembly: GCA_037441485.1. Taxonomy (GTDB): domain Bacteria; phylum Pseudomonadota; class Gammaproteobacteria; order Burkholderiales; family Burkholderiaceae_F; genus GJ-E10. The sequence goes on along the minus strand of JBBISD010000015.1, from coordinate 34,278 downwards.
CGGCTTCGTCGACGGGCACGATGTCGACGACTGGCTGTGCGCCGAAGCCCGAATCGACCACCTGATCAGCGGTGCCGAGCGCACCTCGGACGTCTGACCGGCGGCGGGACCCCTATACTTTGCGCATGCGGCGCACAGCAGGCGGCACGAACGCTGCGTCCATCGACGCCACCGCATCGATCGGCGCACGGCAGTATCACGATATCAACGCGGCACTGGCGCACACGGGCCTGCGCGCGCGCGGCGGGTTTCACCCGCGGCGCCCGGGCCAGGTGCCCGAGGTGCGGCCCGGCGTTGCCTGTGCGTCGCTCATACTGATCGGCAGCGTCGGCCCCCAGGTCTGGCCCGCGTTTGCCGCCGCGCGTCCGCCGGTACCCGATCCGCTGGATCACTGGACCCGCAGCGCACTGGCGCCGCTGGCCGAGCGCCTGCGCGCGCGCGCCGTCTATCCCGAAGACCGGCCCTTCCAACCCTTCCAGCAGTGGGCGCTGCGCGCCGAAAACGTCCACCGCTCGCCGCTGGGATTGCTGATACACCCGCAGTACGGCCTCTGGCATTGCTACCGGGCGGCGCTGCTGCTGCCCGACGCCATCGACCTGCCCGTTGCGGCAAGCCTGCCCTCGCCGTGCGCCGCCTGCAGCGCCAAGCCGTGCCTGCACGCCTGTCCGGTCGATGCCTTCATGTCCGCGGGCTTCGATGCCGCCGCCTGCCACGCGCACCTGGACACGGCGGCCGGCCGACACTGCCTGCAGCGGGGCTGCCAGGCGCGCGACGCCTGCCCGGTTGGCCGCGAACATCGGTATGCGCCGGAGCAGGTCCGGTTTCACATGGCGGCCTTCCATCGCCCGTCGGGCGCGTCCGGCAATTAGGGCGGACCGCCGGGCGCGGCGCGGCGCCGTCATCCGCTCGGCTGACGAACACGCTCGCTGCGAGGTGTATGCTGCATTGCACCACAATCATTATGCGACGTCGCATTGGAGGCTGCAGCACTCGATGAGCATGACAAACGCGCGGCACAAGACCATCAACCTCGCGCTGCAGGGCGGCGGTGCCCATGGCGCGTTCACCTGGGGCGTGCTCGACCGGCTGCTCGAGGACGGACGCCTGCGTTTCGAAGCGGCCAGCGGCACCAGCGCCGGGGCGATGAATGCGGTCGTGCTGGCCAGCGGCCTGATGAATGGCGGCCATGCGGGCGCCCGCGAGGCGCTGGCCGCATTCTGGACCGCCCTTGCCGGGGGCATGCCGGCAGCGGCCACCGTGGTGTCGGCCGACGGCCAGAGCGTGACGCTGGCGCCGGCCTTCCGCCGCATGCTGCGCTGGGCCAATTACTTCTCGCCCGAGCAGCTCAACCCGTTCGACCACAATCCGCTGCGCGACATCGTCAATGCGCAGATTGACTTCGAGCGCCTGCGCGCGCACAGCCCGGTGAAGCTGTTCGTGGCGACCACCAATGCCAATTCGGGCAAGCTGCGGCTGTTCCACACGCACGAACTCAGCGCCGAGACCATCCTGGCCTCGGCCTGCCTGCCCACCGTGCACCGCGCGGTGGAGATCGACGGCGAACCCTACTGGGACGGCGGCTATTCGGCCAACCCGGCCGTCTTCCCGCTGTTCTACGAGACCCGCTCGCGCGACATCCTGCTGGTGCTGCTGTCGCCGCTCAAGCACAAGCAGACGCCCAGCAGCATCCAGGACATCAACGAGCGCGTGCTCGAGTTCGCCTTCACGGCGACCTTCCTGCGCGAGATGCGCATGTTCGCCCACCTGCGCGACTACGTGAAGGGGCGCGCGCGCTTTCCGATCGGCCGCTTCGAGCGCCGCGTGGCCAACACGAATTTCCACATCATCGACGCCCAGGAGTTCATGAGCGACCTGACATCAGAATCGAAGCTGGCCGTGAACCTGAAATTTTTTGAGACGCTCAAGGACCTCGGACGCGGGCACGCCAGCGCCTGGCTCGAGCAGCACTACGGCCGCGTCGGCACCGCTTCGTCGGTGGATATCTCGGAGCTGTTCTACTAGCCCCGCCGCCCTAGCGGGCGCTGCCGGGCCAGCCGTGGTGCAGCAGCCACCACGACACCGCGGTGACCGCGTGGAAGGGCACGGTCAGCACGCCGAACACGTTGAAGCAGACCGCCGCCATGTGCCCGGCCAGCGTGAGCTCGCACAGTGCGCCCACGCTGAACAGCAGAACGGTGATGGCGCCCCAGCGGCGCAGGTAGGTGGGCAGCCAGCGGCATTGCTCGCGGTTGTGGTTCCAGGCCGCCGAGCGCTCCCACATGCTGCCGCGGCTGGCGTCCCGGAAGAGCCAGCCGTAGAAGAAGAACCGATATAGCAGGTCTGGATCGATCAACGTGGCCATGGCGAGGCTGACACTATCGAACCCGGTTATCCGGCATGTGTCGACAGTCTTCCATGCCTTGGACAATAGTAAAGCGGGAAACGCAGGCGTATTCGGCCGCAAATTGGCTAGAATTGGCTAGAGCGTCTGGACTGCTGATCTGGCGCAATACATCACTGCGCCAGCAGCACGCTGGCAGCCAGCAGTTGCGCCCGGTCGGCGCAGGGTCCGACCAGGATCTGCACCTCGCCCGGTTCGAAGACCGGCGTCATCGCCAGGCCGAGGAAGCGCAGTACGCGCGCCGCCAGGCGCAGCCGCAGCGTGCCGGCCTGCCCCGGCGCCAGGGCAATCTTGCCGAAACCACGCAGCTCCAGCAGCGGCCGCGCCACGCAAGCCACCGGGTCGCGCGTGAAGAGAAATACCGTCTCCTCGGCCGCGTGCGGCCCGTCATTGCGTACCTCGACGCTGATGTCGATCGTATCGGCCTCGCGCACCGTCGCCGGCGCCACCTGCAACTGCGACAGCGTGAAGTGGCCATAGGTGAGCCCGTGGCCGAACGGATACAGCGGCGCGTTGGGCAGGTCCAGGTACTTGCTGGTGAAGCGGTCGGCCGGGTTCTCCGGCCGGCCACCCGAACGCTGGGCATGGAAAATCGGAATCTGCCCGACCGCCCGCGGCCAGGTGATCGGCGTGCGTCCCCCGGGCGATACGCGCCCGCTCAGGACGTCGGCCACCGCGTGACCGGCCTCGGTGCCCAGGAAGCCCGCCCAGAGCAGCGCGTCCACCTGTCCGTCCAGTTGCGGGACGACCAGCGGGCGCCCGCAGAACAGCAGCGCGACCAGGGGTACGCCCAGCGCGCGGGCCTGGCGCGCAACCGCATCGGCCAGCGCCGCCTGCTGACCCGGCAGGCCCGGATCGGCCCGGCAGGCCGCCTCGCCGCTCATGTGCACCGACTCGCCCAGGCACAGCACGATGGCCTGCGCGCCCCGGCAGGCCTCGATCGCGGCGCTGATGGCGGCCGGGTCCGCATCGTCGATGCCGCCGCCGGCCGCGTGGCGGATCGCCACGTCCGGCAGGCTGGTCCGCAGTCCCGCGAGCACGCTCACGTGCGGTGCATCGCCGCCGGCGGCCCACCAGGGTCCGCCCATCTGGTCGGCCGCGTCGGCCAGCGGCCCGATCAACGCCAGCGTGCGGATCGTCGGCGCCAGCGGCAGCACGTTGCCCGCATTCTTGAGCAGAACGATGGACTGCGACCCCAGTCGGCGGGCAAACTGCCGGCGCTGGGCGATCGCCGCCGGCGCTTCACGGCGCGCCCCCCTTGCGAACGGATCGTCGAACAGCCCCAGCCGCTCCTTGAGCGACAGCACCCGCAGCACCGCCGCGTCGATCTGGTCCATCGTCACGATGCCACGTTCGAGCGCTGGGGGCAGCCCCAGGCCATAGGCCTCGGCCATCATGTCGATGTCGACGCCGGCAGCCAGCGCCAGCGCCGCGGCATGCGCAAGATCGGCGGCAATCCCGTGGCGGATGAGTTCGGCGATCGCCGTGTAGTCGCTGACGATCACGCCGTCGAACCCCAGCCGCTCGCGCAGGTAGCCGCGCAGCAGCCCGGCATGCGCGGTCAGCGGCACGCCGGCCAGGTCGGTGAACGCCGGCATGATCGCCGCCACGCCGGCCTCGACGGCGGCGCCGAAGGCCGGCAGGTGCACCTCGTGCAGCGTGCGCTCGGAGATGTCCACCGGCGCGTAGTCGCGCCCGGCCGTGGGCGCGCCATAGGCGCAGAAATGCTTGGCCACCGCGGCCATCGCGTCGGGCGCGCCCAGGTTCGCGCCCTGGAAGCCGCGCACCTTGGCGCGCGCGAAGACGCTGGCCAGCCACGGATCCTCGCCGGGGCCCTCGACGGTGCGGCCCCAGCGTGGATCGCGCGAGACATCGAGCATCGGCGCGAAGCTCATCGCGATGCCGTCGGCCCCGCCCTCGGCGGCAGCCTCGCGGGCGCTGTGCTCCCAGGCCGCCGGATCGAGCGCGGCCGCCTCGGCCAGCGGCACCGGGAACAGCGTGCGGTGCCCGTGCAGGATGTCCAGGCCAAACAGCAGCGGAATGCGCAGGCGGGACTCCTCCATCGCGATGCGCTGCATCGCGTGCACCGGCCCGGCGCCATAAAGATTGAGCACGTTGCCGACCATGCCGCTGCGCACGCCGGCCGCCAGGTCGCCGCCATGGCGCGCCCCGGTCACCGCCAGGCCCGCGGTCGTCATCGTCAGCTGGCCAAGCTTTTCGTTGAGCGTCATGCCGCCCAGCAATGCCGCGATCCGGCTCATCACACCTCCCCGTCAGTCGCCATCCTCGCCCGGCACGTTGTGCGGCGCCAGCACGGAGGCGCCGGCGGCGGCGGCGGCTGCCCGCGGGACCTGGCCGCCGCTGGCCTTGACCAGGTGCAGCACCGCCGAAAAGAACGGATCGCGCGCCTGCGCCGCCCGGCCGATATAGATGACCGCGGTGCGCGCCAGTTCATTGCCCAGCACCGCCAGCACGCGCGCCAGCGCCTCGTCGCTGAGCGCACTGAACGCGTCGTCCATCAGCAGCCACGGCGGCGACTGCAGCGCGATCCGCGCAAAGCCCAGGCTGATCTGCTCGTCCGGGCTCAATTCCCGCTCCCAGTGGCGCGTCTGGTCGAGCAGCGGCACCAGCCGCTCCAGGCCCAGGCGCGTGAGCGCGCGCGCAAAGGCCAGCGGCGGGAAGCGGCCGGGGCTGCGCGGGTACGCCAGGATCTCGCGCAGCGTGCCGCGCGGCAGGTAGGGCGCACCGCTGGGCACGTACAGGGTCATCTCGTCGCGCGGCCGGACGATCCGGCCCCGGCCCCAGGGCCACAGGCCGGCCAGCGCACGAAACAGCAGCGCGTGGCTGGTGCCGGGTGCGCCGACGATCAGGATGCGCTCGCCGGCATGGACCACGACCTCCTTTTCCTGCAGCATCTCGAGGCCGGCGCGCGAGGCGATCTGCAGTCCGTCGATCACCACGCGGCCGGGCTCGCCGTCCGCATAGGTGATGTTGCAGTCGAACTCCGGGGGCACGGCGGTGCCGGCCAGCGCATGGCGGAAGTTGGCCACGCGCAGCAGCGTCGCCCGCCAGTCGGCGATGACGCTGAAGTTGTCGACGAACCAGCGCAGCGACGACACCGCCTGGGTGAACGCGGCCGCGGCCATCATCATGCCGCCGAAGGAGATCGTGCCGGCAAAATACAGCGGCGCCGCCACCATGATCGGCGCGACGTTGGTTACCCAGCCGAAGCCGGCCGTCACCCAGGTGAGGTTGGTCAGGCCGGTGACCAGCCGGCGCATCGCCGCCAGCACCTCGAAGAGGTCGCGCTCCAGGCGCCGGCGTTCGTCGGCCTCGCCCGCCGCCAGCGTGATGCCGTCCAGATGCTCGTTGATGCGCACCAGCGAAAAGCGCAGCTCGGCCTCGCGCGCGTAGCGCCTGGCATTGCGCCGGATCAGGCCGCGGCCGACGCGGTAGCTCAGCAGCGAACCGGCCGCGGCGTAGGCGATGGCGGCCCAGAGCATGAAGCCCGGGATGCCGAATTCGCGACCACCGATGGTCACGCTGAATCCTTGGGACACCACCCAGAGCACGCCGGCGAAGGTGCCCAGCAGGATGACCGACTGCAGCAGGCCGGTGCCCAGGTCCGCCGAAAGTTCGCACAGCTTGCGCGCGTCCTCGTGCATCCGCTGGTCCGGGTTGTCGCCGATCGAACCCGCATTGGCCAGCCAGAACGCACGGCGCGGCTGCAGCCAGCCGTGCAGCAGGTCGAGCACCAGGCCCTCGCGCAGCTTGACCTTGAGCATCTCGACCAGCCAGCGCTGGGCCACATTGAGGACGAGCAGAATGCCGGCGATCACGAAGAACACGCCCAGCTGCGCCACGAAGGCGGGCAGGTCGCGGCGCGACAGCGCGTCGAAGAACGGCTTGTTCCAGCTGTTGAGGCGGATCTGCCCGTACGCGGTGACGATGATAACGACGACGATGGCGACCATCAGCACCAGCAGCGGCTTGCCGGCACGCGAGGCCAGCAGTGCGCGGCTGATCAGGTGCATCTGGGCGGCCAGACCGGTATGCGCCGGCGCCGCGCGCGCGGCCGCGGCGTCGGCGGCATCCTCCGCCTGCTGCAGCTTCGTGCCCGCGCTGTTGCTCATGCCCGGCACCCGGCCCGCTTCACCGCGTCACCGCGCGGCGGCCGCGGCGCGGCGGGCCGCGATACAGGAGATGAAGGCCGCATAGCTCCACGCCAGATGGCGGGCCGAGGTCGGCAGGCCGCTGCGCTGGTCGAACTGCTCGGACATGTCGCCATTGGCCGGCGTGTAGGCGCGCACGGTCTCGAGGAAGGCATCGCCGCGCGCAAACCACGCCGGCGCCCCGGCGCATTGCCGGGCAGCGCGAAAGCAGAATTCGGCAGCAGCCAGCGTCGAGAAATAATAGGCTCCACCCGAGTAGTAGGCATCCCCACTATAACGCCCCATCGCCGGGCCCCGGGACGCCGGGCGGCCGTGGTTGATCGGATACGCGGCATCGAACAGCGCTTCGAGGCGTGCCAGCGTGGCGTGCTGGCGCGGATCGGCCACGCCGTGGGCCCCGCCGCCGGCCGCGTGGATCGCCGCAAAGATCACCGCGATGTCCAGGTCCTTGGTCGACGCACCGTCGGCGCCCGGAGCACGAGAGCGGTAATAGCCCTGCGCCTCGAGCCAGTAGCCATCGAGCGTCGCCAGCACCGTGCGGCCCTGCGCCTGCAGCCGCGCGGCCGTGTCCCCCTCGCCCTGCGCTGCCAGCCAGGCGCCACCCTCCTCCAGGGCCGCCGCCGCCAGGCGCAGCGTGTAATAGTGGTGGCCGCGCTCCTCCTCCCAGATGTCGAACGACGGCGTGTGCCAGTACGCCTCGGTGAACGCCAGGTCGGCGCGCACCAGTTCGTCCACCCGCGCGCGCAACGCATCGTCCAGCGCAGTGCCGGGCAGCCAGCGCAGCAGCATCAGCGCGCGCAGCGGCGGGCCGTCATGCTGGGGGCGCGACCAGCGCAGGATGTCGATCGTGCCGTCCGGGTTGACGCGCGCCTCGGCGGCCACCCCATCGCCGCGCACCGCGGCCAGCTCGGCATCGTCGCGCACGTGCTGCGCCATCTGCGGGGCCACCCGGGCGCGCCAGCCCGGCGCGGCCACCAGCGCCGCACCGTCGAGCGCCGCCAGCGACAGGCTGAAGTCGACAAAGTCGCCCAGGTGCTCGAGCGCCGCACGGCCCAGGGTGCCCGCCTTGTGCAGCAGGCGCAGCGCGTCGATGACCACCGCGCCGTCGCGAAACCAGTGGAAGAAATAGTCCGGGTCGGGATCGTAGGCGGCCAGGCAGGGCGAGGCGACGATGGCGCCGCGCCGCGGCTGCACGACCTGTCCGAAGCCCGGCCGCTGCTTGATGACATCCACCGGCGAGACACTCATCAGCATGCCCGCCACGGCCCGCGGATGCTGTTCGGCGATCCACTGCTCCAGCGAGGGCATCAGCCGGCGGTTTCCGCGCCCCGGCGCGAACTGTCGAATTCCAGCCGGCGCAGGCCGTCGCGCACCTCGGGAACGTCCATGAAGAGATTCCACAGCAGGCCGCTGCGGTGGTTCTCGAACATGATGACGATGGGCCCCTGGTCGATGGCCAGGTAGGCATCGGCAACCCATTTGCGCTGCGGACAGAACGCGTCCACGAAGCCATAGCGGCCCCACAGCCGCCCGCCGCTTTCTGCCAGCAGGTAGCGCAGCACCGGCAGCACCTTGGCCGGCGCGTACGGCAGGCTCGCCAGCGCGGCGGTCGGCGCGATCGTGCCATTGTCATTGCCCGGGGCATGCGCCGCATAGCCGGCCGGATCGTCGCTGGCGGTGAGCCCCCAGCAGGCGGCGCCATAGCCCGCATAGCCGCCGGGATTGGCGATGCAGTGTGCCCGGTTGATCTGCACGTGCCGCCGGTTCAGGTCGCCGTAATTCGCATAGCGGTCGCGCAGGCCGTTGGGATCGAGTCCGCAGAACGAATAGTGCGCGAAGAACAGCGGCCCGCCGAAGGGCGGACCCAGCGGCAGCTCGATGCCGTAGTAGGCATTGCCGTTGCGGAAGTCCGGCCCGGCGGCAAAACCCCGGTGGTAGACCGCGGGCGCGACGCGGTGGCGCGGTGCCGCCGCCGCCAGCACATAGGTGACCAGGCACTCGTTCCAGCCGCGGATCTCGTGGTTCATCGCCCAGCCGACGTTCGGGCTCCAGTGCCAGTACAGCAGGTCGCGGCCCTGGGTATACCAGTCCCATTCGACGCCTTCCCACAGCTCGGTGATGCGCGCGCGCAGCGCCTGCTCGCGCGGCCCGGCGTCGCCGAAGTACTGGCGCACGCACAGCAGGCCCATGCACAGGAACGAGGTCTCGACGAGGTCGCCGCCGTCGTCGTTGGGACCGAAGGCGATCGTCGCACCGGTGGCGCCGTCGATGAAATGCGGCCAGGCACCGTGGTGGCGCTGGGCCCGGCCCAGCAGGCCGACGATCCGTTCCAGGCGCTCCAGCGCCGCCGCGCGCGTGATCCAGCGCCGCTCCACCGCGGTCACCAGCGCCATCAGGCCGAAGCCGGTACCGCCGATGGCCGCGGGCCCGGCGGGCGCGTCGGCCGTCACCGGATGCCGGTCATAGGCCAGCCCGCTAACCGGATGGCCCCCCTCCCAGAAGTAGCGGAAGGTCTGGCGCGCCACCCGGTCGAGCAGTTCGGCGTCGGGCAATGCCGCCAGTGCCGCGGGGCTGGATTTGCCGCTGGCGGGGCGGGCGTTGGGACCGGTTACCGTTTTCATGGGTAAGCGATTATCGCGTGTAAGTCCTCCGGGGCGTATTGCAGCGCGATAACACGATCCAGATCAACGCCGGCGCGCGGCTGCGGCGTGTAATGCACGCATGGTCACGCCGCAATTCTTCTTCACCGACCGGGCCGATGCCGGCCGCCAGCTGGCCGAGCGCCTGCAGGCCATGGCGCCCGAGCGCCCGGTGGTCTATGCGCTGCCGCGCGGCGGCGTGCCAGTGGCCGCTCCGATCGCCCACGCGCTCGGCGCGCCGCTGGACCTGCTGCTGGTGCGCAAGATCGGCGCCCCGGGTGCGCCCGAACTGGCGCTGGGCGCCGTGGTGGAGGGCCGGGAACCGCAGACCGTCATCAACGAGGATGTGCGCCGCCTGACACGCGCCAGCGATGCCTATCTCGACGAGCAGCGCCGCCGCGAAATCACCGAACTGGAGCGCCGGCGGGTGCTCTACCTGGGCAATCGCGCGCGCGTGGATCCGGCCGGCTGCACGGTGATCGTGGTCGATGACGGCCTGGCCACCGGCGCGACCGCACGCGCCGCGCTCATTGCGCTCAAGCGCCAGGGCGCCGCGCGCGTCATCCTGGCGGTGCCGGTGGCACCGATCGAAACCCTGGAGGACATCGGCCACTACGCCGACCAAGTGCTGTGCGTGCAGCCGGTGCGCGACTTCACCGGCGTCGGCGCGTATTACAGCGACTTTCACCAGCTCACCGATGAGGAAACCATCGGCCTGCTGCGCCAGGCATGGACGCGTGCCGCAACCGGCGAGCACGGCGATCCGCCGCCGCCTTCGGCCCGCGTCGGCGCCAACGCGCCTGCGGCTGCACGTCAGGTCCTGGTACCCCCATTGGGCCTGGTGGGCGATCTGTGCGTGCCGCCGGATCCCCGCGGCATCATCCTGTTCGCCCACGGCAGCGGCTCGAGCCGCCTGAGCCCCCGCAATGCTGCGGTGTCCGACACGCTCAACGCGCAGGGCTTCGCGACGCTGCTGCTGGACCTGCTCACGCCCGACGAAGCGGCCGACCGGCGTAACGTGTTCGACATTCCGCTGCTGGCGGAGCGCCTGGTCGAGACGGTACTGTGGATCCGCGGCGAACCGGATATCGCCGAACTGCCGCTGGGCATGTTCGGCGCCAGCACCGGCGCCGGCGCCGCCCTGCTGGCCGCGGCCGAGTTGCGCAACCAGGTCGGTGCCGTGGTCTCGCGCGGCGGCCGCCCGGACCTGGCCGGCCCGCGGCTGCACGACGTGCGCGCGCCGACGCTGCTGATCGTCGGCGGCAACGACGTTCCGGTCATCGAGCTCAATCGCCAGGCCTTGGCGCAGCTCACCTGCGAGAAGCTGCTGCGCATTGTTCCCGGCGCCACGCACCTGTTCGAGGAATCCGGGGCGCTCGAAGCCGTCACCGAGCAGGCCGGCGCCTGGTTCCAGCATTACCTGGCGCCCCTGGCCCACCGGCACGGCCTCGCGCCCGCGACCGCGGCACCGGCGGCGCCCGGATCGCACGCGGCCGTGCTGCGGGCGGCGGCTGAACCGCTGCCGGCGCTGGATGATCCGGACTTTGCCGCCGCCTTCGACCGCTTCGGCAGCGCGCGCATCGTCCTGCTGGGGGAAGCCTCGCACGGCAGTTCCGAGTTCTACCGCGCGCGCGCCGCCATCACGCGCCGCCTGATCGAGCGGCACGGCTTTGCCGCGGTGGCCGTGGAGGCCGACTGGCCCGACGCCGCGGTGATCAACCGCTACGTGCACCGGCACACCTACCAGCCGCTGCGCTCGCCGGCCTTTGCCCGCTTTCCCACCTGGATGTGGCGCAACCAGGATGTGGACGCCTTCGTCTCCTTCCTGCGCCGCCACAACGGCGAGCGCGGAGGCCGCAACCCGGTGGGCTTCTACGGCCTGGACCTGTACAACATGATGGCGTCGATCGCGGCCGTGCTCGCCTACCTCGACCGGGTCGACCCGCCGGCCGCCGACCTCGCGCGTCGGCGCTATTCGTGCCTGGAGCCATGGTCGCGCGAGCCCTCGGCCTACGGACGCGCCTCGCTCACCCAGGGATATGCGCTGTGCGAGCGCCCGGTGGTGCGCATCCTCACCGACCTGCTGCAAAGGGAGCTGGACTACGCCGCGACGGATGCGGCGCAGTTCTTCGACGCCAGCCAGAACGCCCACCTGGTGGCCAATGCCGAGCGCTATTACCGGGTGATGTACTACGGTGCCCAGGAATCGTGGAACCTGCGCGACCGCCACATGTTCGACACGCTGCAGCGCGTGCTGGACTGGACCGGCCCCGACAGCAAGGTCGTGGTCTGGGCACACAACTCGCACATCGGCGACGCGCGCTTCACCGACATGGGCCAGGAGCACGGCGAGCTCAACCTGGGCCAGCTGTGCCGCCAGGCCTATGGCCGCGATGCGGCGCTGATCGGCTTCGGCACCCATACCGGCACGGTGGCGGCGGCCTCCGAATGGGACGCACCGATGGAGGTCAAGGCCGTGCGGCCGTCGCGCGCCGACAGCTACGAGGCACTGTTCCACGAACTGGGCATCGAGCGCTTCCTGCTCGACCTGCGCGCGGGCGAGCAGGAGGACGCCCGCCGGGTGCTGGCCGCGCCACGGCTCGAACGCTATATCGGCGTCATCTACCGTCCCGACACCGAGCGCTGGAGCCACTACAGCCACGCCCGGCTGCCGGAGCAATACGACGCCTTCGCCTGGTTCGATACCACCCAGGCGGTGGTACCCCTGGCCGCACCGGTGACCGCCGGCGAGGATGAAACCTATCCGTTCGGCCTTTGAGAACGCCGGAGCGCACCGGTGAGCGCCGCGCAGGTCACGGCCACGGGCCAAATCGATTCCACCGACGTCATCCGCAAGACGGCAGCAGACCTGCGGGTGCCGCCGATGCTGGCGGATTACGCGGCGCAGCGCCGTGCCTTTAGCTGGGATGCGGCGCAGCGCGAACTGGGCATCCAGCCCGACGGCGGACTGAACCTGGCGTGGCAGGCCGTGGAGCGCCACGCCGCCGGCGCCCATGCGCACAAGACCGCCCTGCGCTTCCTGAGCCGCGGCGCTCCGCCGCTGGCGGTCGACTTCGCCACGCTGGCCGCCGGGTCGCGGCGCTTCTGCCAGGTACTGCGCGACCTGGGAATCGGCAAGGGGGCGCGGCTCTTCCTGCTGGCCGGGCGCATCCCCGAGCTGTATATCGCAATGCTGGGGAGCCTGCGCAACGGCACCGTGGCCGCGCCGCTGTTCGCGGCCTTCGGCCCCGAGCCGATCGCCACCCGCATCAGGCTCGGCCAGGGCACCGTGCTGGTCACGACCGACGAACTCTACGCCCGCAAGATCCGGGACTGGCGGGCGCAGATGCCCACGCTGCGTCACGTGCTGCTGGTGGCCCAGGACGGTGGGGCCACCGAGGTCCCCGGCACGCTGGACCTGCGGCGGCTGCTGGCAGCGGCCGGCGACGACGCGCCGCTGGCCGCCACGGGCCCCGAGGACGCCGCGCTGCTGCATTTCACCAGCGGCACGACGGGCACACCCAAGGGTGCCTTGCACGTGCACGGCGCCGTGGTGACGCACTGGACCACCGGCAAATATGCGCTGGACCTGCACACTGAGGACACTTTCTGGTGCACGGCCGATCCGGGCTGGGTGACCGGTACCTCGTACGGCATCATCGCCCCACTGCTGCACGGCGTGACCTCCGTCATCGACCGCGAGGAATTCGACGCCGAGCGCTGGTACCGCATCCTGCAGGACGAGGCCGTGAGCGTCTGGTACACCGCACCGACGGCAATCCGCATGCTGATGAAGGCCGGGGCGGACCTGCCGGCCCGCTTCACCTTTCCGCGCCTGCGCTTCGTGGCCAGCGTCGGCGAACCGCTCAACCCGGAAGCCGTCTGGTGGGGCAGCAAGGTGCTGGGGCTGCCCATCCACGACAACTGGTGGCAGACCGAGACCGGCGGGATCATGATCGCCAATACCCCGGCCTTCGACATCAAGCCCGGCTCGATGGGTCGCCCGCTGCCCGGCGTCGACGCGGCGATCGTGGCGCGCCAGGCCGACGGCGGCGTGCAGGTGCTGTACGCCCCCGACCAGGACGGCGAACTGGCATTGCGCCGCGGCTGGCCATCGATGTTCCGCGCCTACGTGGACAACGACGAACGCTACCGGCGATGCTTTGCCGGCGAGTGGTACCTGACGGGCGACCTCGCCCGGCGCGACGCCGACGGGTATTACTGGTTCGTCGGCCGCGCCGATGACGTGATCAAATCCGCCGGTCACCTCATCGGTCCGTTCGAGGTCGAGAGCGTACTGATGGAGCACCCGGCCGTGGCCGAAGCCGGGGTCATCGGCAAGCCCGACCCGGTCGTGGGCGAGGTGGTCAAGGCCTTCGTGTCGCTGCGGCACGGATTCTCTCCGGGCGAGTCGTTGCGCCAGGACATCCTGGCCCATGCGCGCCGCCGCCTGGGTGCTGCCATCGCGCCCAAGGAGATTGCCTTCCTGCCGCAGCTGCCGCTGACCCGCAGCGGCAAGATCATGCGCCGCCTGCTCAAGGCGCGCGAGCTGGGCCTGCCCGAAGGCGACACCTCGACGCTGGAGCCGGACGCATGAGCGCGGTCGAGCATCCGGCCCCGCCCCCGCCCTGCGGCCCGGTGCCGTTCGACGCGCCGCTCGCGCACGCACTGCTGTCCGACATGCTGCGCGTGCGCCGCCTGGAAGAGAAAGCCGCCGAGCTCTACGGCGCCAGCCGGATCCGCGGCTTCCTGCACCTGTACATCGGCGAGGAGGCGGTGGCCGCTGGCGTGCTGCGCGCGCTTGCGCCGCAGGACAACGTGGTGGCCACCTATCGCGAGCATGCCCACGCGCTGCTGCGCGGCATGGACATGGGCGTGCTGATGGCCGAGATGTACGGCAAGCAGCAGGGCTGCGCGCGCGGACGCGGCGGCTCGATGCACCTGTTCGACCGGGCGCACCGGCTGTTCGGCGGCAATGCCATCGTGGGCGGCGGACTGCCGTTGGCCGTGGGGCTGGCGCTGGCCGAGAAGATGCAGCGCAGTGGCCGGCTCACGGCCTGCTTCTTCGGCGACGGCGCAGTGGCCGAGGGCGCCTTCCACGAGTCGATGAACCTTGCCGCGCTGTGGCAGCTGCCGGTGCTGTTCTGCTGCGAGAACAACCTGTATGCGATGGGCACGGCGCTCGAGCGCTACGAATCGCAGACCGACCTCGCCGCCAAGGCCGCCGCCTACCGCATGCCGGCCGTCGCGTGCGACGGCATGGACGTCGTGGCCGTGCACCGGGCCGCGCTGGACGCCGTGGCGCGCGTGCGCGGCGGCGCCGGCCCGGTGTTCCTGGAACTGCGCACCTATCGCTTCCGCGCCCACTCGATGTACGACGCGGAGCTGTACCGCAACAAGGAAGAGATCGAGCAATGGAAGGCGCGCGGCCCGATCCACACGTTCACCGCCCGCCTCAAGGCGCAGGGGAAGCTCACCGAGGCGCAGTTCCTGGCGCTTGACGCCGCGGCGCAGGCGGAAGTCGACCGCGCCGTGGCCTTCGCCGAGGCCGGCACCTTCGAGCCGGTGCAGGAACTGCTGCGCGACCTCACCGGCCCGCCAACAGCGCCATGACCCGTACGTTGAGCTACCGCGAGGCCCTGCGCGAAGCGCTCCACGAGGCACTGAGCCGCGACGAGCGTGTGTTCCTGATGGGCGAGGACGTGGGACGCTACGGCGGCAGCTATGCCGTTTCCAAGGGACTGCTGGACACCTTCGGGCCCGAACGCATCCGCGACACGCCGCTGTCCGAACTGGGATTCACCGGCGCGGGCATCGGCGCGGCCCTGGGCGGCATGCGCCCCATCGTCGAGCTGATGACCGTGAACTTCAGCCTGCTGGCACTGGACCCGATCGTCAACACGGCGGCCCTGTACCGGCACATGTCCGGGGGCCAGTTCTCCGTGCCGCTGGTGATCCGCATGGCCACCGGCGCCGGGCGCCAGGTGGCGGCCCAGCACTCGCACAGCTTCGAGGGCTGGTATTCCGGCATCCCGGGCATCACCGTGCTGGCTCCGGCGACGGTCGAGGACGCGCGCTACATGCTGGCCCCGGCGCTGGCCGACCCCGACCCGGTACTGATCTTCGAGCACGCCGGCCTCTACAACCTGGAAGGCGAGCTCCCCGAGGCCGGCGCCGTCGACATCCGCTCGGCCAGCGTGCGCCGCCCGGGGAACGACGTGGCCATCATCGCCTACGGCGGATCGCTGCCCAAGGCTCTGCACGCCGCCGGGCTGCTGGCCGCCGAGGGCATCGACGCCGAGGTGCTCGACCTGCGGGTGCTGCGGCCGCTGGATGACGCGGGCATCATGGCTGCGGTGGGTCGCTGCCGCCGCGCCGTGGTAGTCGACGAAGGCTGGCGCAGCGTCGGCCTGGCTGCCGAGATAGTCGCGCGCATCAATGAACAGGCGTTCTACGAACTCGACGCACCGGTGGCGCGCGTTTGCACCGCCGACGTCCCCATCCCCTACGCCCGGCACCTGGAAGCGGCCGCCCTGCCCCAGGCCGAGTCCATCGTAGCGGCCGTGAAAGGACTGTTCGGATGATCCCTTTCAAGCTGCCCTCGCTCGGCGCGGACATGGACGAAGGCACGCTGCTGCAATGGAAGGTCAAACCCGGCGACAGCGTGCGGCGCGGCCAGGTGATCGCGGTGGTCGATACGACCAAGGCGGCGGTGGACGTGGAGAGCTGGCAGGAGGGCACGGTAGCCGAACTGCTGGTGGAGCCGGGCACGACGGTCCCGGTCGATACCGTGCTGGCGAACTTCCTCGAACCCGGAGAGTCGCTGCCGCCATCGCGCACCGAGGCTCCGGCAGCCCCGGCGCCGGCCGCGCGACCGGCGGCGGAAGCAGCGGCAGCAGCCCCGCCAGCGACACCCGCAGCGACGGGCGCCGAATCCGCGACCCGCCATCGCATCTCGCCGGCCGCCCGCGTCCGGGCTCTCGCCCAGGGCATCGATGTCGAGACGCTGACGGGCACCGGCCCGGGAGGGGCCGTGACGCTCGCCGACGTTTCCCACGCGGTCCGCCGGCTCACGGCGGAAAGCACCGGCACGGCCGCCGGCGACAAGGCGGCCCGGATGCGCCAGACCATCGCCGCGGCGATGGCGCGTTCCAAGCGCGAGATTCCGCACTACTACGTCGCCGAGACCATCCCGATGGCCCGGGCGCTCGAGTGGCTGGCAGGGCAGAACGCCGAGCGTTCGATCGAGGAACGTTTGCTGCCCGCCGTTCTCCTGCTCAAGGCCGTAGCGGTCGCGCTGCACGAGTTCCCCGAGCTCAACGGCGTCTACGGCAACGGAGAGTTCCATCCGGTGCCCAGCGTCCACCTGGGCGTGGCCATCTCACTGCGCCACGGCGGCCTGATCGCTCCGGCACTGCTCGACGCCGGCGCCAAGCCGTTGGGGCAGTTGATGCAGGAACTGGCCGACCTGGTATTGCGCGGCCGCGCCGGGTCGCTGCGCAGTTCGGAGATGTCCGAGCCCACGATCACGGTGACCAACCTGGGCGACGAGGGCGCGCAGCAGGTGTTCGGCGTCATCCATCCGCCACAGGTGGCGCTGGTGGGTTTCGGGCGGATCTCGGAGCGTGCGTGGGCGGACGACGGCGCGATCACGGTCGTGCCGGCCGTGACCGCCAGCCTTTCGGCCGATCACCGCGTGTCCGACGGCCATCGCGGCGCGCGCTTCCTGGTGCAGTTGCGCGACCTGCTGCAGCATCCGGCCGAACTCGCCCGATGAACCCGGCCGACATTCGCGCCAGGGCGCTGGCGAATCTTGCGGGCATCGCACCGGAACTCGACGCGACCGGACTGCGCGACGACCGGCCGCTGCGTCGCCAGGTGGACCTGGACTCGATGGACTGGCTCAATTTCCTGCTGGCCCTGCACCGCGAATTCGGCGTGCAGATTCCCGAGGCCGACTACCAGCAACTGGTGACGCTGGACGACGTCGTGCGCTATCTCGCCGGCAAGATCGGGTAGTACGTCGCCCGGCACGTCCGCAGGCGCGTGCCTGGGCCACCGGCCAGGATGGGCGGGCGGCGGGGAAGCTCCGCCCGGGGCCGTCGCACTAATGCAGGGTCGATGTCGTCGCAATGCCGTGCCGCATCGCCCACTGCCGGGCCCGGGCGATCGCCACGCGAATCGCCTTGCCTTCGTCGTTACCCTCGGCCAGCAGGGCATTGGCGATCTCGATGGCCTTGTCGCGCACCGGCGTCGGCAGGTGCTGCATCGCATTCGGGTAATACGCACTCGTCCACGGCATGGTCGTCACTCTCGAGGGGCATCGCCCGGGAATGCGCCCGGGGCTACGACGGCGATGTTACGTGCCGCGCACCGCCGATGCCCGCGATGGCGAGGCGCCGCACGATCCGGTATTGCCGAAGATCAATATTCCCCGTCGCGGCGCGCCTACCGTTGTGCAGTGTCCCCACGGCACGAGGCCCCAGGATGAAGCGCGCCCTTCCCCTCTCCCGGGTCTATGGCCTGATCGAGCCCGGCCCGGTGCCCCGGACGCCGCCGGTATATGGCTTCCCGGCCGAGAAGATTCCACGTACCCTGTGCGGGCCAGCGGTGGCGCCGATGCTACCGCCCGGGCAAGCAGCCGCGGCGCGGCAGTTCGCGCCGCGACCACGCCGGAGACGACCATGCCGCACCCCCTCGCCGGCCATCCGGCCCCGCAGGCCAGCCTGACCGACATCCGCGCGCTGCTGGCCGCCTACCGTACGGTACCGGACGTCAACCTGGCATCCCAGAGGGTTGCCTTCGGCACCAGCGGCCATCGCGGCAGTTCGCTCACCGGCAGTTTCAATGAGGCCCACATCCTTGCCATTGCGCAGGCAGTTGCCGAACATCGCGCCAATGCCGGCATCACCGGGCCGCTGTTCCTGGGCAAGGACACCCACGCCCTGTCGACCCCGGCGCAGCAGACCGCTATCGAGGTGCTGGCGGCCAATGGCGTCCTCACGCACCTGCAGGCCGGCGACGGCTATACGCCCACGCCGGTAATTTCGCGCGCCATTCTGGCGCACAACGCCAGCGGCGCCGCCGCACGGGCCGACGGCATCGTCATTACCCCGTCACACAATCCGCCGGGCGACGGCGGCATCAAGTACAACCCGCCGCACGGGGGCCCGGCCGACACCGACGTCACCGGCTGGATCGAGCAGCGCGCCAACGCGCTGCTCGCGGCCGGCAGCGGCCGCATCCTGCGCCTGCCCTACGCCCAGGCACTCGCGGCGCCCGGCACGCGGGAGGTGGACCTGATGGGTCCGTATATCGCCGCGCTGGGCGGCGTGATCGACATGGAGGCCATCGCCCGTGCCGGGGTGCGCATCGGCGTGGACCCGCTGGGAGGCGCCGCCGTGGCCTACTGGCAGCCCATCGCCGAGCGCTACGGGCTGGAACTCACTGTGGTGAACCCGCGGGTCGACCCGACCTTCGGCTTCATGACGGTCGACCACGACGGCAAGATCCGCATGGACTGCTCGAGCCCCTACGCGATGGCCGGCCTCGTGGCGCTGAAGGACCGCTTCGACATCGCCTGGGGCAACGATGCCGATGTCGATCGCCACGGCATCGTCACGCCCTCGCTGGGACTGCTCAATCCGAATCACTACCTGGCGGTGGCCATCGACTACCTGCTGGGCCACCGGCCGCAGTGGTCGGCGCGGTCGGTTATCGGCAAGACCCTGGTATCGAGCAACCTGATCGATCGCGTGGTCGCGGGACGCGGGCGCCGCGTGCTGGAAGTACCGGTGGGGTTCAAGTGGTTCTCCGCCGGCCTGCTCGGCGGCGACCTGTGCTTCGCCGGCGAGGAGAGCGCCGGCGCCAGCTTCCTGTGCCGCGACGGCAGCGCCTGGACCACCGACAAGGACGGCATCATCCTGGGCCTGCTGGCAGCCGAGATTACCGCCGTCACCGGCCGGGAACCGGGCCGCCACTACCAGGACCTGGCCGCGCGTTTCGGTACACCCCACTATGTCCGCATCGATGCGCCGGCCACGGCGGCACAGAAGGCCGCCTTCCAGCGGCTCACCGGCGAGCGCGTGAGCGCAACCACGCTGGCCGGCGAACCCATCACCGCTCGCCTCACGCGCGCGCCCGGCAACGACGCGCCGATCGGCGGGCTGAAGGTCACGACGGCCAACGGCTGGTTCGCCGCGCGGCCCTCGGGCACCGAGGACATCTACAAGCTGTACGCGGAGAGCTTCAGGAGCGCCGAGCACCTGCAGCAGATCGTGGCCGAAGCGCAGCAGATCGTCACCGCGGCACTGGAAACCTAGCGGACGCTGCGGCACTTTCTCCCTCCCGCTCGCGGGAGAGGGCGTATTCAGGCCGGATCGATCGCGTCGCGCGACCGGGCCCACTCGCGCAAGGTGAATTTCTGGATCTTGCCGGTCGAGGTCTTCGGAATGTCGCCGAACACGACCTTGCGCGGCACCTTGAACCCGGCCAGGTGCTGCTTGCAGAACGCGATGATTTCCTCGGCCGTGGCCGTGGCGCCGCCCTTGAGCTCCAGGTAGGCGCAGGGCGTCTCGCCCCACCTGGGGTCGGGCAGCGCCACCACGGCGGCCACCATCACCGCCGGATGGCGGTAGAGCACGTCCTCCACCTCGATGCTGGAGATGTTCTCGCCGCCCGAGATGATGATGTCCTTGCTGCGGTCCTTGATCTTGATGTAGCCGTCCGGCTCGACGACGGCCAGGTCTCCGGTGTGGAACCATCCTCCGGCGAAGGCGTGCTCGGTGGCCTCCGGGTTGGTCAAGTACCCCTTCATCATGATGTTGCCGCGGAACATGATCTCGCCCATCGTCTGGCCGTCGGGCGCAACCTCCTGCATCGTATCCGGATCGCGCACCGTGGCGCCACTCTGCAGGTGATAGCGCACGCCCTGGCGGGCATTGAGCGCCGCGCGCCGCGAGATCGCCAGCGCATCCCAGTCCGCCTGCCGGGCGCACACCGTCGCCGGGCCGTAGGTCTCGGTCAGGCCGTAGACGTGGGTGAGATCGAAGCCCATGCCCTCGAGCCCCTCGATCATCGCCGCCGGCGGCGCGGCGCCGGCCACCATCGCGCGCACCGTATGGCCGATGCCGGCCTTCATTTCCGCCGGAGCGGTCACCAGCAGGCTGTGCACGATGGGTGCGCCGCAATAGTGCGTGACGCGCTCGCTGCGGATCAGGTCGAACACCGCCCCGGCATCGACCTTGCGCAGGCACACGTTGACGCCGGCCCGCGCCGCCACCGTCCAGGGAAAGCACCAGCCGTTGCAGTGGAACATCGGCAGCGTCCACAGGTAGACGGCGTGCTTGGGCATGTCCCATTCCAGGATGTTGGACACCGCATTGATATAGGCACCGCGGTGCGAATACACCACCCCCTTGGGCTTGCCGGTGGTGCCCGACGTGTAGTTCAGCGAGAGCGAGTCCCACTCGTCCTGGAGCGGTTCGAGCACGGCATCCGGATGGCCGGCCGCCAGCAGCGCGTCGTAGTCCACGGCGCCCGGGTAGTTCCCCGGCAACGCTGCCTGCGGATCCATCGCCTCGACGACCAGCGGCGCCGCCAGGCCCTGCTGGATCGCCAGTTCGACGGCGCGGGCGATCACCCGCGAGAACTCGGGGTCTACCAGCACGGCCCGGGCACCGCCGTGCACCAGCATGTAGGACAGCGCCTCGGCATCGAGCCGCGTGTTGAGCGTATTGAGTACCAGTCCGCCCAGCGGAATGCCGAAGTGCGCCTCCACCATGGCCGGAACGTTGGGCAGCATCACCGCCACCACGTCGCCGCGGCGCAGTCCACGCTGTCGCAGCGCGGAGGCCAGCCGGCGGCAGCGCTGGCGCGTCTGCTCCCAGGTCTGGCGCAGGCTGCCGTGGATGATGGCGAGGCGTTCCGGATAGACATCGGCCGCCCGGTCCAGGAAGCTCATCGGCGTGAGCGCCGCAAAGTTTGCCGCATTGCGGATAAGGTCCGTGTCGTCCATGGTGGTTTCCTCTTATGTCCTGCTCCCGGGTAGAGTCTGTCACCATCAAGGCCGGAGTCAAGAATATTGCGCGGCGCCCATGGCGCCGGGCAAAACCCGGGGGCAGCATGAACGACACGTACGACTACATCGTCATCGGCGCCGGGCCGGCGGGGTCGGCCGTGGCGGCGCGCCTGGCCGAGTCTGCCGCAGCCCCGACGGTGGCGGTGCTGGAGACCGGTCCGGCCAAGCCGTCCGTGCTTTCGGACATCCCCATCGGCATCGCCGGCCTGGTGCCGTTGCGTAACCGGCACAACTACGGCTACACGACGATGCCGCAGCCGCAGCTCAATGGCCGCACGGGTTTCCAGCCCCGCGGGCGCGGCATTGGCGGCAGCAGCCTGATCAACGCCATGATCTACATGCGCGGCCAGCCGCAGGACTACGACGGCTGGGCCGCGGCCGGCTGCACCGGCTGGGGTTGGCGCGACGTGCTGCCGCTGTTCATCCGCTCGGAAGGCAATGCGCGCGGTGCCGATGCTCTTCACGGCGCCACCGGTCCGTTGCCGGTGACGGACCAGAATTCGCCCAGCCCGGTTTCGCTGGCCTTCATCGCCGCCGCGCAGGAGTGCGGCTACCCGCACAACCCGGACTTCAATGGCAAGCGCCAGGAGGGCGTCGGGCTTTACCAGGTGTTCCAGAAGGATGGCCGGCGCGTCAACGCCGCACGTGCGTACGGCGTCGCCGCGGGCCGGCGCCCGAACCTGCACGTGCTGGCCCAGACCACGGCCCGCCGCCTGGTGTTCGCCGGGCGGCGGGCCACGGGCGTCGTGGTCGGTTCGCGCCACCCGCGGCAACTGCACGCCCGACGCGAGATCATCGTGGCCGGCGGCGCCTTCGGTTCGCCGCAGCTGCTGATGGTCTCCGGTGTCGGCCCGGCCGAGCAGCTGCGCCAGCACGGGATCGCCGTGGTCCACGACGCGCCCGAGGTCGGGGCCAACCTGCAGGATCACCTGGACTACACCGTCAATGTCTTCATCCAGGATCCGAGCCTGCTGGGCATGGGTCCCGGCGCACTGCTGCGGGTGCTCGCGGCAGTGCCGGCGTACCGCCGCGGCCAGGGAATCCTGTCGAGCAACGTCGCCGAGGCCGGCGGCTTCGTGCGCAGCGACCCCGAGCTCGACCGGCCGGACCTGCAGCTGCACTTTTGCATCGGCCTGGTCGATGACCACAACCGCAGGATGCACGTGCGCACCGGCGTATCGCTGCACGTCTGCGTGCTGCGGCCGCGGAGCCGGGGCGCCGTCGGCATTGCCGGCGCCGACATCTCGCTGGCGCCGCGCATCGATCCGGGCTTCCTGTCCGCGCCCGAAGACCTGGAGGTGCTTGCCCGGGGCGTGCAGATCGCCAACCGGATCCTGGCCGCGCCGGCACTGGCGCTGTACGGCGGGCGCTACCTCTACGGCCGCGGCGACGAGGACGGTCCGGCACTGCGCGCCCTGATCCGCGCGCGTGCCGACACCATCTATCACCCGGTCGGTACCTGCCGGATGGGCGGAGACGCGCGCTCCGTGGTGGATCCGCGCCTGCGCGTGCGCGGCATCGAGGGCTTGCGCGTGGCCGACGCCTCGGTCATGCCGACCCTGGTGAGCGGCAACACCCAGGCGCCGAGCGCGATGATCGGCGAGAAGGCTGCGGATATGATCCTGCAGGATTGCGGATAGCGCCGTTGCCGGCGCGTGAGGGCCCGATGAAGATCGATTTCGTTTCCGACATTGCCTGCCCCTGGTGCGCGGTGGGTCTGAACGCGCTCGAGCAGGCGCTGCAGAGGGTAGGCGACAGCATCGCCGTGGAATTGCGCTTCCAGCCCTTCGAGCTCAATCCGCAGATGCCGCCGGAGGGCGAGGACGCGACCGCGCACCTGGCGCGCAAGTACCGCGCGTCGCCGCAGCAACTGGCCGCCACCCGCACGCTGCTGCGCGAGCACGGGGCCGCCGTGGGGTTCGCATTCGGCGACCGCACGCGGATCTGGAACACCTTCGACGCCCACCGCCTGATGCACTGGGCCGGCCTCGAGGGCCGGCAGCGCGAACTCAAGCACGCGCTGCTGCGCGCCTATCACACGCTGGGCGAGAATCCGGCGGCCCCGGAAGTGCTGTTGCGCTGCGCGCTGGAAGCCGGGCTGCAGCCGGCCGGTGCCAAGGACGTGATCGCCTCGGACCGCTACGCCCGGGAGGTGCGCGAGGCCGAGGTCTACTTCCAGGAGCAGGGCATCCGGTCGGTACCCTCGGTCATCATCGACGGCCGGCACCTGATCGAAGGCGGACAGCCGCCCGAGGTGTTCGAGCAGGCGCTGCGGCAGATCGCCGCCGGCACCGCCTGATGTCGCGGCGCCTTTTCTAGACCTCCGGAATCTGCGCATGCCGGCGTGGCTCGTGCAATGGATCTCCTGGCACACCCTGGTCGTCGTGTTCGGCCTGCTGCTGTACGTGCTGGCCACCCAGGGCCTGCACCAGCGCCGACCGCCGACGGCGGCGGTCGCCTGGGTGATGTTGATCGTGCTGCTGCCGTACCTGGGAATACCGCTGTTCCTGCTGTTTGGCACGCGCAAGCTGCGGCGCGCACCGGCCATCGCCGGAACCGATCCGGATTTTCGCCGTCCGGTGCCCAACCCGACGGATCCGCTGGCCGCGCTGGGCAAGGCGCTGTACCTGCCGCCGGCCGCCGCGCACGGACCGCTGGCACTGCACACCGACGGACCGATGGCGATGGGCGCGCTGCTCGAGGTGCTGGACCATGCGCGCGAAACGCTGCACATCTGCACCTACACCATTGGCGACGACGCGGTCGGCACGGCGCTGGTCGAACGGGTACGTGCCCGCGTTGCTGCCGGCGTGAAGGTGCGCATACTGCTCGACGGCGTGGGCGGCCTGCGCAGCTGGAGCGTGGTGCGCCGCCTGCGCGCCGGCGGTGCCCGCGTGGTGTGGTTCGTGCCGCCGGTGCGCCCGCCGCTGCGCGGCCGCACCAATCTGCGCAATCACCGCAAGCTGGTCGTCAGCGATGGCACACGGGTCTGGTCCGGCGGACGCAACCTGGCCGCCGAATACTTCGACGGCGCGCCGGGCCTGCCGCCATGGACGGACCTGAGTTTCGACACGGACGGGCCGCTGGCGGCCGAGTTGGATTGCATCTTCCTGGCCGACTGGGCATTTGCGACCGGCGAACCCGTGCAAGCCTTGGCGGCACCGCGCCGGGATCCGGCACGGCACTTCGATGCCATGGCCCAACCGGTGCCCAGCGGCCCGGATTACGCCGACGACACGCTGCACGCGCTGCTGCTGCTGGCGTGCTACCGCGCCCAGACCCGCATCGACATCGCCACGCCGTACTTCGTGCCGGACGAAAGCCTGCTGAGCGCCCTGGCCATGGCCGCGCGCCGCGGCGTGCGGGTGCGCCTGCTGCTGCCGGCCCGCTCCAACCACCGCCTGGCCGACCTGGCCCGGCGCCGACCGTTGCTGCAGATGGCCGCCGCCGGCGTGCAGATCCGCATGACGCAGGCGATGCTGCATGCCAAGCTCGTGGCCATCGACGACGAGTGGCTGCTGCTGGGCTCGGCCAATATCGACTCGCGCAGCCTGTTCCTGAACTACGAGCTGATGATCGCGGTCCAGGAACGCGCGGCGCTGGGCGCCGCGGTGGCGTGGTTCAATGCCACGGCCCGGACGGCAAAGCCGTGGATCGTGCCGCGGCGCAGGATACTGCGCGACCTCGCCGATGGCCTGCTGCTCTGGCTGGCATTCCAGCTGTAGGCCCGTGCGCCGGCAGCGGGTGCACAATCGCGACAAACCGCATAAGGAGCAAACCATGACAGGCATCGTCTCGATCAAGCGGCCGGACGGCAAGTCGCTGCAGGGCTACCTGGCCGAACCGGCCGCCGGTGCCGCGGCGCCGGGCGTCGTCGTCATCCAGGAATGGTGGGGCCTCAATGACCAGATCCGGGCCGTGGCCGACCGCCTGGCCAGCGCCGGCTACGTCGCCCTCGTGCCGGACCTGTATCGCGGCAAGTTGACGGTGGAGGCCGAGGAGGCGCACCACCTGATGACCGGCCTGAACTTTGCCGATGCCGCCACCCAGGACATCCGCGGCGCGGCGCAGCTTCTCAAGGCCCGCTGCGCCCGGGTAGGGGTCACCGGGTTCTGCATGGGTGGCGCCTTGACGCTGCTGAGCGTGGGCGCCGCGCCGGAGCTCGACGCCGGGGTGGTCTGGTACGGTTATCCGCCGCTCGACTACATTGACGCCAGCCGGATCAAGGTGCCGCTGCTGGGCCACTGGGCGACGCAGGACGAGTTCTTCAAGATCGACATCGTCGACGACCTGCACGATAAGCTGGCGGCCGCCGGCGTGCAGCACGAGTTCCACCGCTACCTCGCCCACCACGCCTTCGCCAACGAGACCGCCGTGGGTCCGGGCCGCATCCCGGCCACGCAGTACGACCCGGTCTGGGCCCAGCAGGCCTGGGACCGCACGCTGCGCTTCTTTGGCCGCGTGCTGGGCTGATCGGCGCCACGGCGGTTTACCGATCGTCAACGGATCACGCCGCATGTCCGCCCTGCCCGCACCCGCGCTGCCCGACGCCTTTCACGCGCTGCAGCCGGCGGCGGTCTGGCGGCACTTTGCCACTCTGTGCGCGATCCCCCGTGCGTCCAGGCAGGAAGCCCGGTTGCGCGAGACGCTGCTCGCCTGGGCCGCGGCCCGCGGGCTGGCGGCACGGGTCGACGCCGCCGGCAACCTGATCATTGCCAAGCCGGCCAGCGCCGGCGTCGAGGGCGCACCGGCGCTGGCGCTGCAGGCCCACCTGGACATGGTCTGCCAGAAGAACACCGGGAGCGCACACGACTTTGCCCGCGATCCGATACAACCCGCGCGCGACGGCGAATGGATCGTTGCTCGCGAGACCACGCTGGGCGCGGACAATGGCATCGGCGTGTGCCTGATACTGGCCGCACTGGAAGACCGGACGCTCGTCCACGGCCCGCTGGAGGCGCTGCTGACCGTGGACGAGGAAACCGGCATGAGCGGCGCCAGGGGCCTGCAGGCCGATGCGCTCGGCGCCCGCGCCATGCTCAACCTGGATACCGAGGAATGGGGCGAGTTCTACCTCGGCTGCGCCGGTGGCGCCGACGTCAATGTGGCGCGCCCCGGATCGCCCGAAGCACTGCCCGCCGGCCATCAGCTCTGCCGCATCAGCCTGCGCGGACTTCGCGGCGGGCATTCGGGCGTCGACATCCACGAGGAACGCGGCAATGCCATCAAGCTGCTGGTGCGCGTTCTGCACGACCTGGCGCAGCGCGCGCCCTTTCGCCTTGCCACCCTCAAGGGCGGCACGGCGCGCAATGCGCTGCCGCGCGAGGCCTTTGCCGGCGTGGCGCTGCCGGCCGATGCGATCGCGGCGCTGCCCGCCTTCCTGGCCGAACAACAGGCCATTTTGCGCCGCGAACTGCGCGGAGTGGACGACGAACTCACGCTCACCAGCAGCCCCGAACCCGACGCCCCGGTGATGGCGCCGGCCGAGCAGCGCATCTGGCTTGCCTCGCTGCATGCGGCGCCGCACGGCGTGCGCCGGATGAGCCGCCAGGTGCCCGGGGTGGTCGAGACCTCCGGCAACCTGGGCATGGTCGACCTGGCCCCCGGCGGCGGCACCGGCAATTTCATGGTGCGCTCGCTGCTGGACGAGGGCAGCCGCACGCTGGCCGCGGAGATCGCCAGCCTGTTCTCGCTGAGCGGCACTGCGGTGCAGATCGGCGGCCAGTATCCGGGCTGGACACCGAACCCGGATTCACGGCTGCTTGCGCTGTGCCAGGCGGTCTATCGCCGCGAGTACGGCGGCGATGCGCAGATCAAGGTGATCCACGCCGGCCTCGAGTGCGGCATCATCGGCGCCAAGTACCCGCAGATGGACATCGTGTCATTCGGCCCGACCATCCGCGGCGCGCACGCGCCGGGCGAGCGGGTACAGATCGCGTCGGTCGAACGCTGCTGGCACCTGCTCAGGGCCATACTGGCGCAGGCAGCCCGCACGCCCCCCGATTAGCCGTCGACGCGCAGCAAACCGCACTCCCTTCCCGCGTGCCGGAGAGGGGAAGGCGCCGACGATTGATCATCGCGACGCCAGTGGATTGGGCGTGGGTTCGGCAATCTTCGTCAGCGTATTGCGGTCCGTGTGGTGGAACGGCTCGGACCTGCCGGCGATCATCAGCACGGTGTCTTCCTCGTAGCCCCAGGTGCCATCGGCATGGATGGTCACCTTGATGCGGAATTCCACGGTCCTGAACGCGTATTCGAGGAACGGCGCCGACAGGATGCCGAAGCTCTTTTCCCCCTGCGTAGCGACGAGTTCGAACTCCGTGGCGTCGGCGCCGGCCTGGCCCGAGGCCATGACGACCTGCGCCCGCGGAATGGTCAGCGTGTGGATCACCGTACCGGTGGCCGGCTCCCACAGCCAGTAGCCGACCTGGTCGTGGTAGGTCTTGACCTGGTCAGGCTTGACGACGTGGGTGTGATATCGCAGCCCGTAGAACAGCTGCGGACCGTTGGTCTGCGGGTCGATCGGCTGCAGTTCGATCTGCTCGACGTAGGCCTGCTTCTTCGGACCCTCCGCCTTGGGCTTGACGTCCAGCCCGCGTTGGCCGCGCCACACACCCGCCATCGCCCGCAGCGGACCGAGATTGGCGAGCGTGTCCACGTCCAGGTTCGAGGGTTCGGTATAGATATCTTCGGGAAATGGATTCATGGTGGGCGGCATGGGCGGGAGGCATCCGGATAGGACGGATTATGATAGCCAATAGTCGTGCGCGAGCGCCGCACCAATAAGCCTCTGGTCGCGCACCCCGCCATCCTCGGCGACGCCCGACGCCTTGAACGCGGTATCGCCACCCGCACCCGCCATATCGTCCGGGATGGGATCGCCGGCATCGCGGGTGGTGTAGACCGGCGCGAAACCGCCCCCTGGGGTGCGAAAATTTGTCGTCTGACCCTGGTACAGGCGCGCGGCGACCCACTGCACCGCGCCGCCGTAGGCGTAGGCCCGCAGATCGAACTTCATCGCATTGGCGCCATCGTGCTCGTCGACCACGCGTTCACCGGGCATGGCGATGGCCTGCGCCACATATTCTCCTGCCAGGATCTCCTGCCAGACCCGCCGTGTCAGCTTGTCGCCGCGATACGCAGCGCGGCTGCCATAGCCGGTGGCCGGCTTGAAGAAAAGCCCCCGGCGCGCATTCCACAGCCGCTCCGCATCGGTCGCCGCGACCAATTCGGTGCGCGGCACGTGCTCGAGCAGGATCCGCTGCGTGGTCTCCGGAACACCCAGGTGCCGCAGGCGCGCGGCGTCGCTGAAGATTGCCAGCCGGCGCTTGTCCGCGTACAGGGCGTGGGCCTGCGGATGCGGCGTCAGCACGATCGCCTGCTGCAGGTACGCCTCGCGCAATGGCGCGCTGCCGGGATGCTCCAGATAGAAGTCCGTCAGGCGGTTATAGACAAGGTCGATGGCCAGATCGCCGCACCACAGCGCCCCGCCACGCCATTGGAGCGCCGCCGGGTCGACCACGACCGCGCGCAGGCCGTGCCGCTCGAACAGCTGCTGGAAGAGCAGGAACTCGGGATAAAGATACTGCTGCTCGGGCGCGGCATCGACAATGGCGATGCTGGCCAGGGGCCGGGTCCTGCCGGCCCGCTGCCATTCGGTGCGAAACATCCGGACAATGCGCTGCTCGAATGCCGCGACGCTGGCCAGCGACGGCACCATGGCCTGCATCGCCGCGCAGCAGGCCCGCTGCGCGCGGGCCAGCACCGCATTGAGCATCGCGCCGCCGGCGTTGGTATTGATCTCGATGAGACCCAGGTGGCCCTGGGCGAGGTGAAAGTCATAGCCGAAAAAGACGCCCCGCGGTCCCGCAGCGCTGCCCGCCGCCGCGGCAATTGGCGGCGCGGCTGCCAGAGCCTGCTCGCGATAGGCCGGCAATGCAACAACCGCCTCGACGGCCTGCACCACCTGCGCGATGCGCCGCAGCCGTGGCGCCGCGACGAAGACCGGGCGCGCGGCAAAAACGAACGGGCAACGCTCCCGGACCATTTGGGACAGGCCCGGCCGGCCGAGTTCGGAATCGAGCGCCTGCGCCAGCGCCGGCGGGTCAAGGCTCAGGCAGAAGCACTCGCGGTTGAGGGCGTCTATGGCATCGGTGTTCGATTGCGGCATTAGATATTCCACCCGGAAAGCGGCTGCCGCGCAGCACGCGACGCCGTCGCGATGCGCGCGGTCGCCGCGAGCAATCGTGGCACGCTGCAGAAGACCTTACCGGCCTTCGACAAAACGGCCTTGCGCAGGATCAACGGGGCCGCGGGCTACTGCAGCCGGCTGCCGGCCGCGTACCAGCCGCGGCTGGCATTGACGACGCGCACCACCAGCAGCATTGCCGGCACCTCGACCAGCACGCCGACGACCGTCGCCAGCGCCGCGCCGGACGCGAAGCCGAACAGGCTGATCGCCGTGGCCACTGCCAGTTCGAAGAAGTTGCTGGCGCCGATCAATGCAGACGGGCAGGCGACGTCGTGCGTCTCGCCCAGGCGGCGGTTCAGCCAATAGGCGGTGGCCGCGTTGCCGAAGACCTGAATCAGTATCGGCACCGCCAGAATGGCAATCACCAGCGGCTGCGCCAGGATCGCCCTGCCCTGGAAGGCAAACAGCAGCACCAGCGTGGCCAGCAATGCGGCGATCGACCACGGACCGATACGGGCCAGCGCTGCCTCCAGGGCCGCCGCGCCGCGCGCCAGCAGCAGTCGCCGGCCCGCCTGGGCCAGCGCCACCGGTATGACGATGTACAGGACCACCGAGGCGATCAGCGTGTCCCAGGGCACGGTGATGGCCGACAGGCCCAGCAGGAGCGCGACGATGGGTGCAAAGGCAAAGACCATGATCGTGTCATTGAGCGCCACCTGCGACAGCGTAAACAGCGGATTGCCGCCGGTCAGCCGGCTCCAGACGAATACCATGGCCGTGCACGGCGCAGCCGCCAGCAGGATCAGGCCCGCGACATAGCTGTCCTGCTGCCCCGATGGCAGGTAGGCGGCAAAGACGTGGCGGATGAAAACCCAGCCCAGCAGCGCCATCGAGAATGGCTTGATGCCCCAGTTGACCAGCAGGGTGACGCCGATGCCCCGCCAGTGTTCCCTGACCTGGTGCAGGGCGCCGAAATCCACCTTGAGCAACATCGGAATGACCATCACCCAGATCAGCAGCCCAACCGGCAGGTTTACGCGGGCAATCTCCAGCCGCCCGACCGCCTGGAACAGTGCCGGCGCCCATTGCCCGAGCAGGATGCCGGCAACGATGCACAGCAGGACCCAGACGCTGAGGTAGCGCTCGAAGACGCTCATGCGGGCGGCAGCGCCGGGCGGCGCGGGCGCGGGGTAGGTGTTCATCGACGGGTGCTATCAGCTGCGCGCAATATCCGCCAGCGCCGATCGCAGCGCCCCGTCGTCCATCGCATCGAGCGGAAGGGCGAGCAACTGCAGCATCCGGTAGCCGATGGCCTGACGCGTCAGGCCGAAGGCGCGCTGCCGGTCGCTGTCCGCCGCGTTGGACGGATCCGGATATCCCCAATGCACCGTGACGGGTGCGCCCGGCCAATACGGACAGGCTTCCGCGGCGGCGCTGTCACAGACGGTGATGACAATGCGCATGCGCGGCGCATACGGCGCGGCGAATACATCCCAGGACTTGCTGTGCAGTCCGGTCGTGTCGACCCCCGCGTCGGCCAGGCAGCGCAGCGCATGCGCATTGACCTGCCCCTTCGGGCTGCTGCCGGCGCTGTATCCCCGGACGTTCTTTCCCAGCTTCCCCGCCCAGTGATTGAGCATGCCTTCGCCCAGCACGCTGCGGGCGGAGTTGTGGGTGCACAGCACGAGTACGTTCGTGGTCATGGCCGCTCGCCGGCGTTGCGCCCCAGAGTCAGCAGCACGACGACGGCGGCGTCGCTGCCACGCCGACCGGTTCGACCCGCGGCGCCGGCGGCGCACCGCACGCCGCGGCATCGGCGGCTGCCGTGCCCTTTTCGCGGAACACGGCAATGGCGCCCAGGGTGCGAAAGCATTCCCAGGCAATTCCCTGCGGGTCCGTCAGCCAGTGCTTGTCGCTGCGCGCATAGCAGCACGTGGTCTGGCCCGCGTCGCGCAGCGCCAGGTCGGCGGACCGGGCGCGCGCCGTCATTTCGGCCAGTTCTTCATCCGTATCGGCCTGGATCCCCAGGTGGTCGATGCCGGGCCTGCCGCCGCGCGTGGAAATCGCAAAATTGATGCGCGGATCGTCGAGCATCCATTTGGCATAGTCCGCCTCGACGCGGCTGGGTTCGACGCCGAAAAACCGGGTGTAGAAGGCAATGCTCGCCGGCAGATCGTCGACATGGGCATGTACGTGAAAACGCTTCATGGCTGCTCCTTCAGGACCGGCAGGCGGCGGCGACGCCGTCGAGGCACTGCGCTCCCTGGCAACAGTTTTCGCCAAGGTAGCCGAGCACCGCATTCATCCGGTCGTATGCGGCGCGGTAGATAAGGTGGCGGCTGGCGCGCTCCTGCGTCACCAGGCCGGCGTTCATCAGTTCCTTGAGGTGAAACGACAGGGTCGCCGCGGGAATGCCCAGCGCCTCGGCCATCGTCCCCGGCGTCAGGCCCGGCTGGCCGACCACCACCAATGCGCGAAACAGGCGCAGGCGCAGGGGCTGCGCCAGGGCGGCCAGGCAGCGGACGGCGTCTGTTTCTTCCATTTTTCCAGTTTATTCGAATAATCTTGGACCCGCAAGCGTGGAGCCGCTTGACGCCCGGCAATGCCTGCGGTATCCACCGCTCAAGGTGCCGTTGAAAGGCAGGGCCGGAGAGTGCCGATGGAATCCGATGAGCAAGCCATCCGCCGGGTGCACGCCACCTGGATAGACGCCGTCAACGCCGGCGATATCGTCCGCCTGCTCGCGCTGATGGCGGACGATGCCGTGTTCCTGAACCCCGGCCGGGCGCCCGTCGGCCGGGAGGATTTTCCCGCCGGCTTCTCGGCCGCCCACCGGCAATCCCGGGTCCGCTGCAACAGCGCGCTGGACGATGTCGTGGTTGCCGGCGACGTCGCTTACACGCTGTGCCGCGACTCGCTGTCGGTCACGCCACGCACGGGCACCGAGACCGCGCAGCTGGCCGGCCATCGGCTGGTGATATACCGCCGGCACCCTGATGGCCGCTGGCTACTGGCGCGCGACGCCAACACCCTGTCCCCGGTGGCGATGTAAGGGCGCACGGCGGATTTGTTGATTGCCACCTCGAACTGACCCAGCGGGGGTGTGGACAAAATCTTGGACTACTTGGAGGTAGTCCATGTATTCCTACGAGGATCGAATTCGAGCAGTAAAGCTGTATCTCAAGCTGGGGAGGCGGATTCGCGCAACCATCCGGCAGCTGGGATACCCGACGAAGAATTCCCTGATCAACTGGCATCGGGAGTACGAACGAACCCTCGATTTGCCAGCGGGCTATGTGCGGTCGCGACCGAAGTACTCTGATGAACAGAAGGCCGTTGCGGTCAAGCACTACCGAAGCCACGGCTGCTGCTTCGCCTTCACAATGCGCGCACTGGGCTATCCCGGGCGGGACTTGCTGACGACCTGGGTCAGCGAAGCCTATCCGGAGACGATGAAGCGCTTCGTAGGCAGAGGCAGAAGCCCGCAGCTCGAATTGCCGTTGAAGCAGGCGGCAGTCGTTGAGCTTTGTACGCGAAATGGGAGCGCGCTCGCAATCGCCCAAGAGCTGGGCGTAAACAGGACGACCCTGTATAACTGGAAAAACCAGCTACTCGGCCGCGAGGCCCCTGCGTCCATGAAGCGCAAAAGCGAACCGGCACCCCAGCCTGAGCGCGCCGAACTTGAGCGGGAACTCGAATCGCTGCGGGGCGATATTCGGAAATTGCAGATCGAGCGCGATCTCTTGAAGAAGGCGACGGTGGGTTCAACCGGTCAAGGCAACATATTGTCAATGCTTGCCTTGGGGGTTGGAAATGGCGCAATTAGGACGGCCTGGACTGTCGACAGTTCAGAAGAGGGAATTATGGCGGCGATGGAAAGACGGCCAATCGCTGACTGAGATCGGATTGGCGCTTGAGAAACATGCCGCGTCGATCCACTGCGTCTTGAAGGCGCGAGGTGGAATTGCCCCGATTGCCAGAGCACGCTCCGATAGAAGCTTGGATGCCAGGGAGAGAGAAGAGATTTTACGCGGATTGGTGGCGGGTCTTTCCCTGCGAATGATTGCCGAGCAGACTGGTCGGTCACCGTCAACGATCAGCCGTGAGGTGGGCCGAAATGGAGGCCGTCATTACTATCGAGCTGCATCAGCTGACGAGCGCGCATGGAAACAAGCAGAGCGACCAAAGCCTTGCCATCTTGCCCGCCATGCCAGGCTCCGTAGCCTGGTCGCCGAAAAACTCAAGGACAATTGGTCTCCGCAGCAAATCGCGGGTTGGCTTGAAACTGAGTTTGGCGAGGATCCTTCCATGCGCGTCTCACACGAGACGATCTACCGAAGTCTGTTCATCCAGGCGCGCGGCACCTTGAAGAGGGAGCTTATCTCCCACTTGCGGAGCCGCCGAATGATGCGGCGCGGGAAAACAGCCACGACAACAGGTCAACCCCGCGGCCAGATTGTTGACGCTGTTTCGATCCGCGAACGCCCAGCCGAGGTTGAAGATCGCGCCGTTCCGGGTCACTGGGAGGGAGACTTGCTATCCGGCTCGAAGAACAGCCATATAGCAACCCTCGTGGAACGCCGGTCGCGGTTCGTGATGCTCGTAAAAGTTAAGGGTAAGGATACGCACAGTGTCGTAAGCGCATTGGTTCGGCAGGTCAAGACATTGCCAGGCGGATTGATGTCTTCCCTCACATGGGACCGAGGAACGGAGCTAGCTCAACACAAGCGCTTCACCGTGGTGCGTATTTCAGCCCATCGCGGACGCGGTTTCAGGCTGATCGTGGACGGCATTTC
>JBBISD010000014.1:0-45553 GCA_037441485.1 Burkholderiales bacterium | reverse complement strand
GCCGCCTCGACGCCCTGCGGCCGACCGCGGCGCAGGGCCTGCTGGCGATGGCCGCGCAGGCGCCGGCGGTGCGCGCCCCCTATCCATCGGCGCCGTACCTGGCCGGCCCGGGCGCGCCGGCGGCGCCCGCCGACGACGCCACCGACACCGGGCTGGCGCCGGCACTGGGATACGCGCTCGCCCAGCTGGGCGGCATCTACATCGTCGCGCGCAATGCGCACGGCCTGGTCATCATCGACATGCACGCCGCGCACGAGCGCATCGTCTACGAGGGGCTGAAGGCGGCCCTGGGCCAGGGCGACCTGGCGCAGCAGCACCTGCTGATACCGCATGTGTTCGCCGCCAGCGCGCTCGACGTGGCCAGTGCCGAGGAGCACGCCGCCACGCTGGCGCGCATCGGCCTGGACGTGCACCCGGCCGGGCCGCAGCAGCTCACGGTGCGCGCGCTGCCGCAGCTGCTGGCACACGCCGATATCCCCGCGCTGGTGCGCCAGGTGCTGGCCGACCTGCGCGAGTTCGGCGCCGACCGCGTGCTGGTGGAACGCCGCGACGAGCTGCTGGCCGGCATGGCCTGCCACGGCGCGGTGCGCGCCAACCGCCATCTCACGATCGAGGAGATGAACGCGCTGCTGCGCCAGATGGAGCACACCGAGCGCGCCGACCAGTGCAACCACGGGCGGCCCACCTGGGTGCAGCTGGGCTTCGCCGACCTCGACCGGCTGTTCCTGCGCGGCCGATGATCCGCGCGGTGCTGCTGCTGGGGCCCACGGGCTGCGGCAAGAGCGCGCTGGCGCTGCAGCTGGCCCGGCGCGTGCCGCTGGAGATCGTGTCGATCGATTCGGCCCAGGTCTATCGCGGCCTGGACATCGGCGCGGCCAAGCCCGGCGCCGCCGAGCGCCGCGCGGTCGCCCATCACCTGATCGACCTGCGCGACCCGGCCGACCCGTATACCGCGGCCGATTTCCGGCGCGATGCCGTTGCCGCCATTACCGCGATCGCCGCCCGGGGCCGGCTGCCGCTGGTGGTGGGCGGCACGATGATGTACGCGCGCACGCTGCGCGAGGGGCTCGCCGACCTGCCCAGCGCCGACCCGCAGTGGCGCGCCGCGCTCGAGGCCGAGGCAGCGCAGCAGGGCTGGCCGGCGCTGCACGCGCGCCTGCAGGCGATCGATCCGCAGACCGCGGCGCGGCTGGCGCCAGCCGACCGCCAGCGCATCGCGCGCGCGCTCGAGGTCCACGCGCTCAGCGGCCAGCCGCTGTCGCAGCTGCTGCGGGCGCCGACGCCGGCGCTGCCGGGCCTGCGCACCATCGCGCTGATGCCGGCCGACCGCGCGCAGCTGCACCGGCGCATCGAGCAACGCTTCGACGCGATGCTGGCCGCCGGCCTGCTCGATGAAGTGCTTGCGCTGCGCGCGCGCCCCGGCCTGCATGCCGACCTGCCGGCGCTGCGCAGCGTCGGCTATCGCCAGGCGTGGGAACACCTCGACGGGGGCACGCCGGCGGCGCAATTTCGCGCGGCGGCGATTGCCGCCACCCGGCAACTGGCACGGCGGCAGCTGACGTGGCTGCGGTCGATGGCCGATGCGGTGGTGATCGATCCGTTCGACGGGAATGCGCTGGAACGGCTGGAGCGTGCGGTGCGTTAGGGGTCCTCACCCCGACCCTAGTCCACGACCACGCAGGCCGGGCTTGCCGCGGGCCGCGCGTCGATCGCGCCGATGACCGAACACTTCTCGCCTTGCGCCACGAACGCATCGACCGCGCGCCGCGCATCGGCGGCCGCCACGACGATCACCATGCCGATGCCGCAGTTGAACACGCGGTGCATCTCGTCGTCGGCCACGCGGCCGTTTTGCTGCAGCCAGTCGAAGATCGGCGGGCGCTGCCAGGCGCCGCGGCGGATGACGGCGCGCACGCCCTCGGGCAGCACCCGCGGCACGTTCTCGAGCAGGCCCCCGCCGGTGATGTGGGCCATGCCCTTTACCGGCAGCTGCCCCAGCACCGCCAGCACCGGCTTGCAGTAGATGCGGGTCGGCGTCAGCAGCGTCTGCGCCAGGCTGCGGCCGTGGAAGTCGTCGCGGTAGTCGGCGCCGGCGGCCTCGACGATGCGCCGCACCAGCGAATAGCCGTTGGAGTGCGGGCCGCTGGAGGCCAGGCCCAGCACCACGTCGCCGGCAACGATCGACCGGCCGTCGATGATGGCCGATTTCTCCACCACGCCGACCGCAAAACCCGCCAGGTCGTATTCGCCCGCCGGATACATGCCCGGCATCTCGGCGGTCTCGCCGCCGATGAGCGCGCAGCCGGCCAGCTCGCAGCCGCGGGCAATGCCGCCGACCACGCGCTCGGCGATCGCCACGTCCAGGTGGCCGCAGGCGAAATAGTCCAGGAAGAACAGCGGCCGGGCGCCCTGCACGAGGATATCGTTGACGTTCATCGCCACCAGGTCCTGGCCGACCGTGTCGTGGCCGTCGAGCGTGAAGGCGAGCTTGAGCTTGGTGCCCACGCCGTCGGTGCCGCTCACCAGCACCGGCTCGCGCATCCCGGGCGGCACCTGGAAGAGCGCCCCGAAGCCGCCGATGCCGCCGAGCACGCCCGGAATCATCGTGCGGCGGGCCAGCGGCTTGATGCGCTGAACCAGGTCATCGCCGGCGTCGATCGACACGCCGGCGGCGGCATAGGTGAGGGGCTTGTCAGAGGGCGTCGTCATGGGCGGGCTCGGGGCCCTCGCGGGCATGGTCGTGGGCAGCGTCGGTAAA
This sequence comes from Burkholderiales bacterium, assembly GCA_037441485.1. Taxonomy (GTDB): domain Bacteria; phylum Pseudomonadota; class Gammaproteobacteria; order Burkholderiales; family Burkholderiaceae_F; genus GJ-E10. The sequence continues at coordinate 42,795 of JBBISD010000014.1, read as the reverse complement.
TGGGCGCCGGGCCCGGCGTTCGGGCCCTGGCGGGCGGGGGTCGTAGACTCGCGCCTTTGGCGCATCGTCGGTGGACGGCGCGCCGTCCGCCGTAAGCCCGCCAAGCGCCCGGAATTGTACCGGGGACCCGGGAGAGCACCCTTGTCCGAACCGACACCACCCGCCGGCGATACCCGCCCCTTGCCCGCCGTCCCGCTGGCCGGTGGCGACGCCGCCGCGCCGGCCGGCGCCCCGCTGGCCGCCAGCCCCCGCGAGCGCGTGGCCGCCGGGATCTGGATCGGCGTGTTCGCCGTCGCCGTGCTGGCCTTCTTCTACCTGCTGGCTCCGATCCTGACGCCGTTTGCGCTGGGCGCGGTGCTGGCCTACCTGCTGCTGCCGGGCACCCACTGGCTGCAGCGCCATCGCGTGCCGCGGGTCCTGGCCGCCGCGCTGATGGTGCTGCTGACCGCGGCGGCGGCGCTGGGCCTGCTGCTCATCCTGATCCCGGTGCTGCAGCGCGAGGGCCAGGCGCTCAACGAGCGCCTGCCGGCGCTGATCGGCCTGCTCAACGACCGCGTGGCGCCGCTGCTGCTCAAGTGGCTGGGCGTGCACATGCACTTCGACTCGGCGATCCTGCGCTCGCTGGCCGTGCAGCACGTCGGCCAGGAAGACCTCGTCAACAAGCTGCTCGAGAAGTTCAGCAGCGGCGGCCTGGCGGTCATCGGGCTGATCGGCACGATGGTGCTGGTGCCGGTGGTCCTGTTCTACCTGCTGCTCGACTGGGCGTCGTTTGCCTCGCGCCTGGAGGCCAGCATCCCGCGGCGCTGGCACGCCCGTACGGTCGGCTTCCTGGGCGACATCGACGCGGTGCTGTCGCAGTTCCTGCGCGGCCAGCTCACCGTGATGCTGCTGCTGGCGCTGTACTACTCGGTCGCCCTGTCGATCGCCGGCCTCGATTCGGCGCTGCCCATCGGGGTACTGACCGGACTGCTGATCTTCATTCCGTACGTCGGCTTCGTGCTGGGCTTCCTGCTGGCGGTGGTGGTCGCGCTGCTGCAGTTCACAAGCTGGCAGGAACTGCTGGTCATCGTCGGCATCTACGGCACCGGCAACGTGATCGAAGGCTTCCTGCTGACCCCGCGCCTGGTCGGCGAGCGCATCGGCCTGCACCCGCTGGCCGTGATCTTCGCCCTGCTCGCCTTCGGCCACGTGTTCGGCTTCCTCGGGGTACTGGTGGCCCTGCCGACCAGCGCGGTGCTGCTGATCGCGCTGCGGCACCTGCGCCAGCAGTACCTGGCCAGCGCCTTCTACAACCGCCCGTGAAGCCGCAGCAATACGCCCTCGACCTGCTGGCGCCGCCGCAGGCCACGCTGGACAATTTCGTGCCCGGAAGCAATGCCGCCGCCCTGGCTGCGCTGCGCGACGCCCTGGCCGGCCGCGGCCCGGCCTTCATCCACCTGTGGGGGCCGCCGGGCAGCGGGCGCAGCCATTTGCTGGCCGCGCTGCGCGCGCCGCCCGTGCCGGAGCCGTTGCCGGCGGCGGGCGTTCCGGCCTTCTCCGGGGCGCAGCGGCTGTACGTGGCCGACGACGTGCATCGGCTGGACGCCGCCGGACAGGCGGCGCTGTTCGGGCTGCAGAACGAGGTCCGGCAGCACCCCGGGACGGTGCTGGTGACCGCGGCCGACCTGCCGCCGGCGCGGCTGCAGCTGCGCGACGACGTGCGCACGCGCCTGGCCTGGGGCCTCGTCTTCGCGCTGCACCCGATCGCCGAACCGGACCTTGCCGCCGCGCTGATGGCGTACGCCCGGGCACGCGGCGCCCGGGTCGACGACGACCTGGTGCCCTACATGCTGACCCGGCTGCCGCGCGATATCCGCACGCTGGTGGCGGTGCTCGACGCCCTCGATGCCCATGCGCTGGCCCGCCAGCGGGCGCTGACCGTGCCGCTGCTGCGCGAATGGCTGCAGCAGGACCTGTTCGCCGGCGCCCCGGGGGCCCCGGGGGCGGGTGGACAGTAGAATGCCGGCCATGGCAACGTTCGCACCATGATCAGAAGACTCGTCCAGAGGGTCCAGGACCGGGTCCAGACCCTGCTCACCCGCAAGCCCCGCTCGCGCCGCACGCCCAAGCGCATTCCCGCCGCCGAACACGGCATCGACCGGGCCCTGGTGTCCAAGGCCGCCCTGCGCACCTGCGAAACGCTGCAGGCCGCGGGCTTTCGCGCCTACATCGTCGGCGGCGCGGTGCGCGACCTGCTGCTGGGCATCGCGCCCAAGGACTTCGACGTCGCCACCGACGCCACCCCAGAACAGATCAAGTCGCACTTCCGGCGCGCCATCATCATCGGCCGGCGCTTCCGGCTGGTGCACGTGATGTTCGGCTCCGAAACGATCGAGACCTCGACGTTCCGGGCGCTGGGCACGGCCGAGAACACCGACGAGCACGGCCGGGTGCTGGCCGACAACGTCTTCGGCGAGCAGCACGAGGACGCCGCGCGGCGCGACTTCACGGTCAATGCGATGTACTACGACCCGACGCGCCAGGAGGTGCTCGACTACCACGACGGCGTGCGCGACGTGCGCCGGCGCCGGCTGCGCATCATCGGCGACCCGGAGGGGCGCTACCGCGAGGATCCGGTGCGCATGCTGCGCGCGGTACGCTTTGCCGCCAAGCTGGGCTTCGAGATCGACCACGACACGCGCGAGCCCATCGGCCGCCTGGCCGGGCTGATCGAGAACGTGCCGGCCGCGCGGCTGTTCGACGAGATGCTCAAGCTGCTCACCAGCGGGCACGCGGTCGGCTGCATCGAGCGGCTGCGCGCCGAGGGCCTGCACCACGGGCTGCTGCCGATGCTCGACGTCATCCTCGACCAGCCGCAGGGCGAACGCTTCGTGATGCTGGCACTGTCGCGCACCGACGAACGGGTGCGCGCCGGCAAGCACATCGCGCCGGGCTTCCTGTTCGCGACGCTGCTGTGGAACGAGGTGCTCACGCAGTGGAACGCGCGCGTGGCCGCGGGCGAACACCGGCTGCCGGCGCTCGACCTGGCGATCGACCGGGTGCTCGAGGCCCAGACCGAGAAGCTGGCGATCCAGCGGCGCTACAGCGCCGACATGCGCGAGATCTGGATGATGCAGCCGCGCTTCGAGCGCCGCCACGGCCAGGCGCCGCTGCGCCTGCTCGAGCACCTGCGGCTGCGCGCGGGCTACGACTTCCTGCTGCTGCGCTGCGACTGCGCCGAGGCGCCGGCCGAGCTGGGCCAGTGGTGGACGCGCTTTCTGGCCGCCGACGAGCAGACGCGCGAGCAGATGACCCAGCAGGCGCGCAACGAAGCGGCGCCGGCCACGCGCAAGCGCCGCCGCGGCGGCCGCCGCAAGTCCGGCGCCGGCGCGGCCGCCGCCCCGGGAGACCACGATAGCGACGCCTGACCCCCGCGCGCCGGTACTGCGGCGCGCCTACATCGGCATGGGCGCCAACCAGGGCGACGTCATGGCCGGGCTGAACGCGGCCATCACCGCGCTGCGCTCGATCGAGCGCTCGCAGTTCGTGGCCGTCTCGCCCTTCTACCGCAGCGCGCCGGTCGGCGTGCCCGGGCCGGACTTCACCAATGCGGTGGCGGCGCTGGACACGGCGCTCGAACCGTACAGCCTGCTGCTGCACCTGGCGGACATCGAGCTGATGCTCGGGCGCAAGCGCCGCGCCACCGACGTGCCGCACAGCGCGCCGCGCAGCATCGACCTGGACCTGCTGCTGGTGGGCAACCTCATCGTGCGCTCGACCCCGCTCGTGCTGCCGCACCCGCGCCTGCAGCAGCGCGCCTTCGTGCTGCGTCCGCTGCTCGACCTGGCCCCGGACCTGCAGATCCCCGGCTTCGGACCGGTGTCGCACCTGCTGGCGCAGGTGAGCGACCAGGCGATCGAGCCGATTTCATGAAGATCGTCCGCAGCGTGCAGGAGCTGCGCGACCAGCTCCACGGCCAGAACCGCATCGCCTTCGTGCCGACCATGGGCAACCTGCATGCGGCCCACCTGTCGCTGATGAGCATGGCGCGGCGCCATGGCGACCCCGTGGTGGCGTCAATCTTCGTCAACCGCCTGCAGTTCGGTCCGTCCGAGGATTTCGACCGCTACCCGCGCACGCTGCAGGAGGACATCGACAAGCTCCAGGACCAGGGCCAGGTGTACGTGCTGTTCGCGCCGCCGGAGTCGGAGCTGTACCCCGAGCCGCAGAACTACCGGGTGTTCCCGCCCACCGACCTGGGCGAAATCCTCGAGGGCCAGTTCCGCCCGGGTTTCTTCGTCGGCGTGACCACGGTGGTGCTCAAGCTGTTCTCCTGCGTGCAGCCGCGCGTGGCCGTTTTCGGCAAGAAGGATTACCAGCAGCTGATGATCGTGCGCAACATGTGCCGGCAGTTCTGCCTGCCCACCGAGATCGTCGCCCACGAAACCGTGCGCGAACCCGACGGCCTGGCCATGTCCTCGCGCAACCGCTTCCTGAGCGACGCCGAGCGTCGTCTGGCGCCGCAGCTGTTCCAGGAGATCGCGCACCTGCGCAACCGGCTGCAGGGCGGCGAGCGCAACCTGGCCGCGCTGGAACAGCAGGCGGTGCAGGCGCTGGCCGCCAGCGGCTGGCAGCCCGACTACGTGGCCATCCGCCGCCAGGCCGACCTGAAGCTGCCCACCCCGCAGGGGCTGGAGGCCGGCGATCCGCTGGTCGTGCTGGCTGCTGCCAGGCTGGGGGCCACGCGCCTGATCGACAACGTCGAGGTCTGAGCCGGGCGCTGGCGGGCGCGGGAAGTGGTAAATTCGCCACGGGCCGGGCTGGCGAAATTGGTAGACGCGCTTGACTCAAAATCAAGTTTCGAAAGAAGTGTGGGTTCGATTCCCTCGCCCGGCACCATCGCCCTGCGCCCAACCGGACGCCGCCGGGAGCGGCCATCACATCGGCGGCTGAAAAAGGTCCCCATGGGCAAGATCCTGTCGACCCTGTTGCTGGCCGCGATCGCGCCGGCCCTGCCGCTGGCCGCGACGGCGCAGGCGGCCGCGCCGGGGCCGCATTACCTCTTCGTCTGGACCGGTGACAAGGACAAGAAGGGCAATGACTTCCTGGCCGTGATCGATGCCGACGCGCGGTCGCCGTCCTACGGGCGGCTGCTCACGACGCTGGCGACTGACCAGCAGACCATCCAGCCGCACCACACCGAATACACGATGCCGGACAGCGCGATGCTGTTCGCCAACGACCACGAGGCCGGCCGTACCTTCATCTTCGACCTGCACGAGCCGCTGCACCCGCGGACCGCGGCATCGTTCGGCGACATGGCCGGTTACGCGCATCCGCACTCCTACGTGCGCCTGCCCAATGGCCATGTCCTGGCCACGTTCCAGCACGCGCACCACGGGCACGGGGCGGGCATGGGCAAGACCGGCGGGCTGGTCGAGATCGACGACGCGGGCCATGTGGTGCGTTCGGGCAGCAGCGCCGATGCGCATTTTGCCGATGCGCTGCTGATGCCCTATGGACTGGTCGTCGTGCCGCAACTGGACCGCGTGGTGTCGACCAACTCGTCGATGCACGATGACGACGTGTTCAGCGGCGTGACCTACCAGGTATGGCGGCTGTCCGACCTGGCGCTGCTCAAGACCGCCTACCTGGACGCCGGCGACAATCACTACGGGCATGTCAGCCCCGAGGAACCGCGCCTCGGGCCGGACGGCGCGGTCTACATCCAGACCCTGGGTTGCGGCATCGAACGCATCACCGGCATCGACGGCGACGACCCCGTCGCCCGGCTGGTCTTCACGTTTCCGGGAAACTGGTGCGGCGTGCCGACCATCGTCGGGCACTACCTGATCCAGAGCGTGCCGGCGATACACGGGTTCATCGTGCTCGACATCGCCGACGGCGCCCGGCCGCGCGAGGTCGCGCGCCTCGCGTTGAGCGATACCTACTACGCGCACTGGACCGCCTGGGATCCCGGTACCCAGCGGCTGGTGGCGACATCCGGGCAGACGCCGGCCGATCGCCTTTACGTGCTCAAGTTCGACCAGGCCAGCGGCGCCCTGTCCGTCGACGAGGCGTTCCGCGATGCCGACGGCAAGGTGGGCTTCAGCTTCGCCGCACGCCAATGGCCGCACGGCTGGACCGGCGTCGGCATGCCGCACGGCGCCGTGTTCTCGCGCTAGGCGGGGGCCGCGCGCCGCCGCGCGGCCGGTGCCGATGCCCGGTCAGGAAGGAGCGCGGCCGCGCTCCAGCGCGATCCATTCGTCGATGACCTTCTCCAGCACGTCCAGCGGCAGTGCGCCGTGGTCGATCAGCGCGTTGTGGAACCGGCGGATGTCGAAGCGCGCGCCCAGCGCCGCGCGGGCGCGTTCGCGCAGGCCCAGGATGCGCAGTTCGCCGATCTTGTACGCGGTGGCCTGTCCCGGCCATACCAGGTAGCGGTCGACCTCGGCCTGCGCGAAGCCGCGCTCGAGCTGCGCGTGGTCGATCAGGTAGTCGATGGCCTGGTCGCGCGACCAGCCCATGCTGTGCAGCCCGGTGTCCACCACCAGGCGGCTGGCCCGGTGGGCTTCCAGCGTCAGGCGGCCGAAGCGGGCATACGCCGTGGCGTACAGCCCCAGATCCTTGCCCAGGCCCTCGGCGTACAGGCCCCAGCCTTCGGTGTAGCCCGAATTGGTGTAGTTGCGGCGCAATTTCGGCAGCGCCTGGATCTCCTGCGCGCGCGAGATCTGCAGGTGGTGGCCGGGCACGGCCTCGTGCAGGAACAGCGCGTCCATCGTCCAGCGCGGCCAGGCGGCGAGATTGTTCACGTTGGCCTCGAAGTAGCCGGCGCGCGACCCGTCGATCGCCCCGCGGATGTAGTGCGGCGCGTTGTCGCCCTCTTCCGGCGACATCGGGCGCACGCCATAGGGCAGCCGCGGCAGCTCCGCGAACAGGCCCGGCAGCTGCGGGTCGACGCGCTTGGCGATGTCGCGCAATGTCATCAGCTCCTCGTCCGCGCTCCTGAACTGGAACTGCGGGTCGGTGCGCAGGAACCCGCGGAACTGCGCCAGCGTGCCCTTGAACCCGGCTTCCGCCATCACGGCGTTCATCTCGTCGTCGAGCCGCGCCACCTCCTTGAGCCCCAGCTGGTGGATCTCGGCGGCGGTCATCCGCGTGGTGTTGAAACGCCGCAGCGACAGCGCGTAGTACGCCGGGCCGTGCGGCAGGTCGACGGCCCCGAGCGTCTGGCGCGCCCCCGGCACCCAGGTGCCGGCCAGGTAGTCGCGGAACGCCTGCATTGCCGGGATCACGGCGCCCTGCAGCGTGCGCTCCGCGGCGGCGGCAAGTTCGGTGCGGACCGCGGGCGCAACCTCCGCCGGAAAGTTGCGCAACGGCGCCAGCAGCGGATTGCGCGCCGGATCGGCGGCCAGCAGCGGCCCGAACTGCTCGGGCAGCCGCTGCAGCGCCACCCGCGGTGGCGTCCAGCCGGCCGCGCGGCCGGCGTCCAGCAGGGCCTGCAGCTGCCGCAGGTAGGCCGGCAGCGCCGCGAGCCGCGCCAGGTAGTGGCGGTAGTCGTCCGCGTCGCGAAAGCGCGTGGCCCGCACGAGCTGGGGCAGCGCAAATTGCGGTCCGTCCATCTGGCTGACGTCCAGCGGCGAATCGTCGGCCGACCAGGGCGCCGGGCGACCGGGCGCCGCCGCGAGCAGCAGCTCGTCGAGCTCGACATCGCGCTCGGCGTCGAAGTCCAGGATGTCCCAGGACACGCGGTCCTCGCCCTGCAGTTGCTCGCGGTCGATCGCATGCACCGCGGCCAGCCGCTCCCGATGGTGCGCGCGGCGCGCCGCCACGGCCGCCGGCGAGAGGTCGCGCAGCCGGTCGTCGTAGCGGTGATCGCCGATGCGCGTCGCGCGCTCGGGAAACTGCGCCAGCTGCCATTCCCATTCGCTGTCGAGCAGGCGGTGCAGCGCTGCCGGCGCATCGGCATCGGCCGCCGAGCGCTCGGCGGCCCGCGCCGCGCCTGCCGCCAGCACGGCAAACGCCGCCAGCACGGCGGCCGCGGCACCAAGACCGCGGCGCAATCCCCGGGGATGGAAAGTATCTGGCATGGCGCTGCACCTCGCTGGTCGATGGTCCGTTCGTCGGACGGCGCCGCCATCCTAGGGCATCGCCACCGGCGTGTCGACGCGCGGCTACCGCCTGAACGCGGGCCCTTTCTTGTAAGATCCGCGTTCACCGCAAGGACCCAATGGCCAGTCCAGCCATCGACCGCCCGTCCGGCGCCCACGCCCCGGCCGCTCGTGCCCTGCAACGCGAGCCGTTCGAGTTCGAGCTTCCGCCCGAACTCATCGCGCAACACCCGGCATCCCAGCGCGACGGCGCCCGGCTGCTGCTGCTCGGCCCCGGCGCGGCGCTGCGCGACGGGCGCATCCCCGACCTGCTCGAGACCTTCGACCCGGGCGACGTGCTCGTCCTCAACGACACCCGCGTGATCAAGGCGCGCCTGCGCGGCGAAAAGGCCAGCGGCGGCCGCGTGGAGATCCTGCTCGAGCGTGCGCTGTCCGCGAACCGCGCACTGGTGCTGCTGCGCACCAGCCATCCGCCGCGGCCCGGTACCCGCCTGCGCTTCTTCGCCGCCGGCGGCGCGCGGCCGGCGGGCTTTGCGGCAACCGTCGTCGGGCGCCAGGACGACCTGTTCGAGATCGACTTCGACGATCCGCTGGACACCGTGCTCGAGGCCGCCGGCGACATTCCCCTGCCCCCGTATATCCACCACGCACCGCAGGCCGACGATGCGGCCCGCTACCAAACCGTGTACGCGCGCGCGCCCGGCGCGGTGGCGGCGCCGACCGCCGGCCTGCACCTGAGCGAAGCGCTGCTGGCGGCGCTGCGCGCGCGCGGCGTGCTGACCGCTTTCGTCACCCTGCACGTGGGTGCCGGCACCTTCCAGCCGGTGCGCACCCGGCGGCTGCAGGAACACCGCATGCACAGCGAGCGCTTCACCGTCCCGGTGGAGACGGCGCGCATCGTCAACGCGGCACGGGCCGCGGGACGGCGCATTGTGGCCGTTGGCACGACCAGCGTGCGCGCCCTCGAGTCGAGCGCGCGCGATGGCATGGTAGTGGCCGGCAGCGGCGAGACCCGGCTGTTCATCCTGCCGGGCTTTGCGTTCCAGGTCGTCGACCGCCTGCTGACGAATTTCCATTTGCCGGGCTCGACGCTGATGATGCTGGTGTGCGCATTCGGCGGCACCGGGCGGCTGCAGGCCGCGTACCGGCACGCCATCGAACAGCGATACCGGTTCTTCAGTTACGGGGATGCGATGCTGATCGATCGGGAAACGCCCCCTCGCCCCGCCCCTCTGCCGCAAGCGGGAAAGGGGCAGGCCACATGACGGCAACTTTTGAACGGCTTGCCAGCGACGGCGCGGCGCGGCAGGGGCGGCTGCAGCTGAACCATGGGACGGTCGACACGCCGGCATTCATGCCGGTGGGCACCTATGGCACGGTCAAGGCGATGCTGCCCGACGAGCTCGCCGCGCTGGGGGCGCAAATCGTGCTGGGCAATACCTTCCACCTGTGGCTGCGGCCCGGCGTCGAGGTCATCGGGCGCCATGGCGGCCTGCACGGCTTCATGGGCTGGGAGCGGCCCATCCTCACCGATTCGGGCGGATTCCAGGTGTTTTCGCTCGGGGCGCTGCGCAAGGTGAGCGAGGAAGGCGTGCGCTTCCGCTCGCCCATCGACGGGGCGGCGTTGTTCCTGACGCCCGAGGAATCGATGCGCGTGCAGACCGCGCTCGATTCGGACATCGCGATGATCTTCGATGAATGCACGCCGTACTGGATGCCGGACAAGGCGCGCCCGCCGGGCGGTGCCGCGCTGCCGGACCCGGCCGCCGGCAGCGTCCCGCCGGGACGGCCGGCCAGCCATGCCGAAGCCAGCGCCTCGATGGAGCTGTCGCTGCGCTGGGCCCGGCGCAGCCGCAGCGCCTTTGACGCGCTGGGCAACCGCAACGCGCTCTTCGGCATCGTGCAGGGCGGCATGTACACCGACCTGCGCGAGCGCTCGCTCGCCGAGCTGGTACGCATCGGCTTCGACGGCTATGCGATCGGCGGGCTGTCGGTGGGCGAGCCCAAGGCCGAGATGCTGCGCATCCTGCAGCATTGCGCCCCGCGCCTGCCTGCGGGCGCGCCGCGCTACCTGATGGGCGTGGGCACGCCCGAGGACCTGCTGGCCGCCATCGGCATGGGCATCGACATGTTCGACTGCGTGCTGCCCACGCGCAATGCCCGCAACGGCTGGCTGTTCACGCGCCGCGGCGACGTCAAGATCCGCAATGCGGCGCACCGCGACGACCCGGGGCCGCTGGATCCGGACTGCGGCTGCCTGACCTGCACGCGCTTCTCGCGCGCCTACCTGCACCACCTGCAGCGGTCCAACGAGATCCTGGGCGCGCGGCTCAATACCATCCACAACCTGCACTACTACCTGGACCTGATGCGCCGGGCCCGCCAGGCCATCGCGGAGGGGCGCTTTGCCGCGTTTGCCGCCGCCGAGCGGGCGGCCCGCTGCGCCGGACCGTCCCCGCTATAATCCCGGGTTTTTCCCGGGGGACCGATCCCATGTTTTTCATTACCGACGCATACGCCCAGGGCGCGCCCGCCGGGGAACCGAGCTGGACGCTGCCGGTGGTCATGACCGTGGCCATGGTCTTCCTGTACTTCGTCACCATCCGCCCGCAGGCCAGGCGCGCCAAGGAGCTCAAGGCGATGGTCGAGGCCCTGTCCAAGGGCGACGAGGTCGTCACCTCCGGCGGCATCGTCGGCAAGATCACCGACCTGTCCGACCAGTACATCACGCTGCAGGTGTCGAGCCTGGGCGACAAGCCGGTATCGCTGTCGGTGCAGCGCAGTGCGGTGCAGACGCTGCTGCCCAAGGGCACGATGAAGTCCCTCTGATTGACGGCGCATGAACCGCTACCCGATCTGGAAGTACCTGCTCATCCTCGTGGCGCTGACGTTCGGCGTGCTGTATGCCGCACCCAACCTCTTCGGCAGCTCGCCCGCGGTGCAGATCGCCTCGATCAAGGCGACGGTCCATGCCGACACCACCCTGCTGTCGCGCGTGGAAACGACGCTGCGCGAGGCCGGCATCGCGCAGCAGGGCGCCAGTCTCGAGGCCGCGCAGAACCCGGCGGTGCGGGTGCGCTTTGCCGACACCGACACCCAGGGCCGGGCGCGCGAGCTGCTTGACCGCACGCTCAATCCCGACCGTTCCGATCCGGCATGGGTGGTCGCCGACAACCTGCTGCCGCGCACGCCCCAGTGGCTGCAGGGCCTGCACGCGCTGCCGATGAACCGCGGGCTGGACCTGCGCGGCGGCGTGCACTTCCTGATGCAGGTCGACCTGGACGAGGCGGTCAACAAGCGCCTGCAGGCCACCGAGGGCGACCTGCGCAACCTGCTGCGCGACAAGGACGTGCGCCATGCGGGCATCAGCCGCAGCGGCGAGGAGCTGCAGATCCGGTTCCACGACGCGGCGACGCGCGCGCAGGCCCGCAACGTCATCGAGGATTCGCAGCGCGACCTGGCGCTGCGCGACGCCGGCACCGATGCCGAGCCGATGCTCGTGGCGGCGCTCACGCCGGTGGCGCGCACGGCGGTGCAGGACAACGCGCTCAAGCAGAACATCACCACCCTGAAGAACCGCATCAACGAGCTGGGCGTGGCCGAGCCCGTGGTCCAGCAGCAGGGCAGCGACCGCGTCGTCGTCGAGCTTCCGGGCATCCAGGACACCGCGCGCGCCAAGAACATCATCGGCCGCACTGCCACCCTGGAGGCGCGCCTGGTCGACGTCAGCCCGGACGGCCAGGCCGCCACGGCCGGCACGGTGCCGCCGCCCTTCGGCTCCGAGCGCTTCACGATCGGGCGCGGCACGCCGGTGGTCCTGAAGAAGGACGTGATCTTCTCGGGCAGCCAGCTGCAGGGGGCCAACGCCTCGTTCGACAGCAACCAGCAGGCCTCGGTCGACATCACCCTGAACGACGCCGCCGGCCGCATCATGCTGCAGGTGACGCGCGAGAACCTGAAGAAGCCGATGGCGGTGGTGCTGTTCGAGCGCGGCCGCGGCGAAGTGCTCACCGTGGCCACCATCCAGGGCGAGTTCGGCTCGCACTTCCAGATCACCGGGCTGGGCAATACGCAGACCGCCAACGACCTGGCGCTGCTGCTGCGCGCGGGCGCGCTGGCCGCGCCGATGCAGATCATCGAGGAGCGCCAGATCGGCCCGAGCCTGGGCGCCGCCAACATCGACGCCGGCATGCGCGCCACCGCCCTGGGATTTGCCGCGGTGGCGGTGTTCATGATCGCGTACTACCTGCTGTTCGGCGTGATCTCGGTGCTGTCGCTGGGCATCAACCTGCTGCTGCTGGTGGCCATCCTGTCGATGATCCAGGCCACGCTGACGCTGCCCGGCATCGCCGCCATCGCCTTCACGCTGGGCATGGCCATCGACGCCAACGTGCTTATCAACGAGCGCATCCGCGAGGAGCTGCGCAAGGGCACCGCGCCCCAGCAGGCCATCGCGCAGGGGTATGAGCGCGCCTTCGCGACCATCCTCGACTCGAACGTCACGACGCTGATCGCCGGCATCTTCCTGTTCCTGCTGGGCTCGGGACCGGTGCGGGGCTTTGCGGTGGTGCACTGCCTGGGCATCCTGACGTCGATCTTCTCCGCGGTGTTCGTATCGCGCGGCATGGTCAACCTGCTGTACGGCTCGCGCCGGCGCCTGCAGTCGGTCGCCATCGGCCAGATCTGGCGTCCGTCGGCCAGCGGCGCGGCCCGCGGCTAAGCCGCCTCTCGGAGAACGGTTCCATGGAGTTTTTCCGCATCAGCCGCACCATTCCCTTCATGCGCTACGCGCTGGTCTTCAACGTGATCTCGCTGATCACGTTCCTGACCGCCGTGGGCTTCCTGGCCTTCCGCGGCCTGAACCTGTCGATCGAGTTCACCGGCGGCACGGTGATGGAACTGGCCTACCGGGCGCCGGCCGACCTCGACGCGATCCGCGCGGTCATCGCCGGCACCGAGAAGGGCGAATTCCAGGTGCAGAGCTTCGGCTCCGCGCAGGACGTGCTCATCCGCCTGCCGACGCGTGCCGGGCTGGCCTCGGGCCAGCAGGCCGAGGCGGTGTTCGCCGCCCTGACCGCGGCGCCGGCTCCGGGCGAGGCGCCCGGCTGCGCCGCGCAGCACGCCGACTACGCGCACTTTGCCGCCGTGCCGCTGGCCGAGCGCAAGCCCGAGGCCAGCGCGGCGCTGCTGCAGTCCCAGCAGCAGCTGGCCGGCCAGTGCACCGAGCTGCGCCGGGTCGAATACGTGGGACCGCAGGTCGGCGCCGAACTGGCGCAGGACGGCGGGCTGGCGCTGCTGATGGTGGTGCTGGGCATCGCGCTATACCTGGCGGTGCGCTTCGAGAAGAAGTTCTCCGCCGCGGCCATCATCGCCAACCTGCACGACGTGGTGCTGGTGATCGGCATGTTCTCGATCTTCCGCTGGGAGTTCTCGCTGCCGGTGCTGGCCGCGGTGCTGGCGGTGCTGGGCTACTCGGTCAACGAGTCGGTGATCATCTTCGACCGGGTGCGCGAGCACTTCCGCACGATGCGCAAGGCCAGCGTGGTCGAGGTCATCGACTCGGCCATCACCGCGACCATCTCGCGCACCATCATCACCCACGGCGCCACGCTGACGATGACCGTCACCATGCTGCTGTTCGGCGGCCCGGCGCTGCACAACTTCGCACTGGCGCTGACGCTGGGCATCCTGTTCGGCGTGTATTCGTCGGTATTCGTCGCCGCGGCTCTGGCCAAGTACTTCGGGGTCCAGCGCTCCGATCTGGTGCGACCGGTCAAGGAAGAGCGACCCGTCGCTCCGTGAGGTCTGCGGCGTGGCGGCGGCGGCCGGACGGCTGCGGGTCTGGGACCTGCCCACGCGCCTGTTCCACTGGGCGCTGGCGCTGTGCATGGCGGCCGCGCTCGTCAGCGCCCACCAGGACGGCACCGCGGCGCAGCGCTGCTGTACGCGCTGCTGGCGCTGCATCTGGCGGCGATGGCCTATTAACGGGTGGCCAGGCGGCAGGACCTGGTGGCGCCGATGATCACGGGCGACGTGACCGGCGCAGCCGACCATGCTCACGAGGCTGCCCAGGACGATGCCGCGATCCGCTTGCGGGCGGTCGTGCTGCTGGTCTTCAGCGCCGGGCTGGTGGCGTATCTTGTGAATCTGGGGTGAAGGCCCCTAGCGCTTCTTCTTGAAGTCCTCGTGGCAGTTCTTGCACGCCTTGCCGGTCTCGCCGAAGGCCGTGCGGATCGCCACGATGCTGCCCGCGCGCGCGGCCGCATCCAGGCGGCCGGCGGCCGCCTGCATCTCGCGCGCCAGGCGGTCGAAATGCTCGCGGTCGGTCCAGATCTCGGGCCGCGCAGCGGTGTCGCCGGCCTTGCCGGACCCGGGCGGGAAGGCCTCGAACGGCAGGGCCTTGAGCGTATTGACCAGCGCGGCGCTGTCGCGGATCAGATCGAGGTTGGGACGGCTGGCGTCGAGCTGGCTCTTGATGCGCTTCATGTGGTTGCCCATCAGCGTCAGCGCCGCCTGGCGGTAATCGACGGCCTCCTCGGGCTTGGCAAACTGCGCCCACGCGGGCGGCGCGAGCAGCGAACCCATCAGCAGCACCGCCGCAGGCAGGCGCATCACGATCGACTCCTGGGAAACCGGGTCAGCAGCGCAGCGCCAGCTCGTGCGCCTTGCCGATGTAGGTGGCCGGACTGAGCTCGAGCAGCGCGCGGCGGGCCGCCTCGGGTATGTCCAGGTTCTGCACGAAGTCCTGCAGGCCGTCGCGGTCGATGCCCTGGCCGCGCGTCAGCGCCTTGAGCTTCTCGTAGGGTTCGGGCACGCCGTAGCGCCGCATGACCGTCTGCACGGCCTCGGCCAGCACTTCCCAGGCGCCGTCCAGGTCGGCCGACAGCGCCGGCGCGTTGACCTCGAGCTTGTCCAGGCCGCGCCGGCAGGCGTCGTAGGCCACGCGGCAATGGCCGAACGCGACACCCAGGTTGCGCAGCACGGTCGAGTCGCTCAGGTCGCGCTGCCAGCGGGACACCGGCAGCTTCTCGGAGAAATGCCGCAGCAGCGCGTTGGCGATGCCCAGGTTGCCCTCGGAGTTCTCGAAGTCGATCGGGTTGACCTTGTGGGGCATGGTCGACGAGCCCACCTCGCCTTCGCGCAGCCGCTGGCGGAAATACCCCAGCGCGATGTAGCCCCACAGGTCGCGATCGAGGTCCAGCAGGACCGTATTGGTGCGCGCGATGGCGTCGAAGACCTCGGCCATCCAGTCGTGCGGTTCGATCTGGATCGTGTGCGGGTTGAAGTCCAGGCCCAGGCGCGCGACGGTCGCGCGCGCGAAGGCCTCCCAGTCGATCTCGGGCGCGGCGACCAGATGGGCGTTGTAGTTGCCCACCGCGCCGTTCATCTTGGCGCGCGGCACGACCGCCTCGATGGCCGCGACGGCACGCGCCAGGCGCTGCGCGACATTGGCAAATTCCTTGCCGACCGTCGTGGGCGTGGCCGCCTGGCCGTGGGTGCGCGCCAGCATGGCCGTGCCGGCGTGCTCGTGCGCCAGCGCCCGCAGGCGCACGTGGATGGCGTGCAGGTCGGCCACCAGCAACGCGCGGCCTTCCTGCAGCAGCAGCGCGTGCGCGACGTTGTTGATGTCCTCGGACGTGCAGGCGAAGTGGATGAATTCGCCGGCGGCGCGCAGCGCCGGGATGCGTTCCTGGTGCAACTTGATCCAGTACTCGACGGCCTTGACGTCGTGGTTGATGCGCGCCTCGATCTCCTTGATGCGCGCGCAGTCCTCGAGCGAGAAGTCGGTGGCCAGTGCGCGCAGCGCCGCGGTGGTGGCCGTGTCGAACGGCGGCAGCTGCGCCATGCCCAGGCCGGACAGCCCCAGCAGCCATTCGATTTCCACGCGCACGCGCGCGCGCATGAAGGCGTATTCGGAGAAGACCGCGCGCAAGTCGCCCGTGGCCCGCCCATAGCGGCCGTCCAGCGGCGACAGGGCCGTCAGTGCGGACAATGCGGGCGGGGCAGCCGGCGGCGCGGCGTGGAGCGCCGTGGCGGAACGGGACGCGGACGAGGACACCGTTGCAGTTTAGCATCGACCCCCCGTGCTGCCGCCGGTGCAAGATATACTCGTCGGGCAGCCCGTGGCACCGCCACCGGACGCCGCGGTCAGCGCCGGGGCCGCCCGCCTGCGGCATATTCCTCAGAGAAAAAACCAGCATGTTCCGTAATCTGCGACTCATCGCCTCGCCCACGAGCCCCTACGCCCGCAAGGTGCGCATCGTGATGGCGGAAAAGCGCATCGAGTGCGAACTGGAGATGACCGACGTCTGGTCGCCGGATGCCACCATCGGCCAGTTCAATCCGCTGGGCAAGGTGCCCTGCCTGATCATGGACGACGGCGGCGCCGTCTTCGACTCGCGCGTGATCGTCGAGTACCTGGACACGCTGACGCCGGTGGGCCACCTGATCCCGGCCAGCGGCCGCCAGCGCGTCGAGGTGCGTACCTGGGAGGCGCTGGCCGACGGCATCATCGACGCACTGGTCGCCGTGCGGCTGGAGCACACCCAGCGCACCCCGGCGCAACGCTCCACGCCGTGGATCGATCGCCACCTGGGCAAGGCCGCGGCCGGGCTGGGTGCGGCCGCCGCGGCGCTGGCCGACAAGGCCTGGTGCAATGACGAGCGCTTCACGCTCGCCGACATCGCGCTGGGCGTGAGCCTGGGCTACCTGGACTTCCGCTTTCCCGAGATCGCCTGGCGCACCGAGCATCCGGCGCTTGCGCGGCATTACGAGAAACTGGCGGCGCGCGCCAGCTTCGTGGAGACGGCACCGCCGAAGTAGCGGGGAGCCCTCACCCCCGGCCCAGTCCCGCGTCGCGGGCGGGGGGAGTTGACCCTCACCCCGGGTCAATCCACCGCTGCCCAGTTCCCGCTGGCCCCGCCCTGCTTTTCGAGCAGGCGCACGTCGCCGATCACCATCCCGCGGTCGATCGCCTTGCACATGTCGTAGATGGTGAGCAGCCCGATCTGCACGCCGACCAGCGCTTCCATCTCGACACCGGTCGACCCCACCGTCTGGACCGTCACCGTGCACAGCACGCGGCTGCGCTCGGGCTCCGGCGTGAAGTCGACCGCGATGCGGCTGAGCGCCAGCGGGTGGCATAGCGGGATCAGGTCGGCAGTGCGCTTGGCCGCCATGATGGCCGCCACGCGCGCCACGCCCAGGACATCGCCCTTGCCGGCCGAGCCGGACTGGATCACCGCCAGCGTGGCCGGCATCATCGCAATGTGCCCGGCGGCCCGCGCACGCCGCTCGGTGCCGGGCTTGGCGCCCACGTCCACCATGTGCGCCTGTCCGGCGGCGTCAAAGTGCGTCAGCGTGTCGGTTTTGCCAGCCATGGGCCGCCTGTTACGAATGCAAACAATTCCATCGCCACCCGTACCCGGCGTTGCGCGCCGCTGCGGGACGTCCAGGGCGGAACCAATTGCCCCAGGCGGATATCATACAAAGCGTTGGCTCCCCAGGCCCCCCGGCCCGTCGCCCCGTGAAACCTTCCCTGTCCCGCACCCTGGTATTTGCGCTGTGCGCCCTGTTGGCGGTCGAGCCCGCCCTGATGGCGCAGGAGCTGCCGACCCTGGGCGAGGCCGGCGGGGAGGACCTGTCGCCGCTGGAGGAACGCAAGTACGGCGAGGAGATCATGCTCGAGTATGTCCGGCGCAGCCCGGAATACCTCGACGATCCGGAGACCATCGACTACATCAACCGCCTCGGGTTCCGCCTGGTGGCGGCCAGCGCCGCGCGCCATATCGACTTCGAGTTCTTCGTGATGCGCGACGCCACCATCAACGCGTTCGCGCTGCCCGGCGGCTTCATCGGCGTGCACACCGGCCTGATCCTCACCGCGCAAAGCGAATCCGAGCTCGCTTCGGTGCTGGGTCACGAAATCGGCCACGTGCAGCAGCGCCACCTGGCGCGCTCGCTGGCACGCCAGCGCGATACCGCGATGATCACGCTCGGTTCGGTGCTACTGGCCCTGCTGGCGGCGCGCAGCGGCCAGGGCACCAACGCCGCACTGGCCGTCGGCCAGGCGGCCGCGCTGTCGCGCCAGCTGAGCTTCTCGCGCAACGACGAACGCGAGGCCGATCGCGTGGGCTTCCAGATCCTCACCGACGCGGGCTTCGATCCGCAGGCCATGGCCGACTTCTTCGCCCGCATGCAGCAGGGCACGCGCGCCTACGCCAGCGTCGCGCCGGCCTACCTGCAGACCCACCCGATGACCGAGGAGCGCATCGCCGACATGCAGGCGCGCATCCTGGGCACACACACGCACCAGCACGCCGACAGCCTGGATTTCCAGCTGATCCGGGCGCGCCTGCGGGTGCTGCAGGACGAATCGACGCCCGGGCTGCGCGACCGCCTGGCCTTGTTCCAGGACCAGATCGCGCACCACTCGGCCGCCTCGGAAGCCGCCGCGTATTACGGCATTGCGCTGGCCAGCCTCAAGCTCAAGCAGCCGGCGGCCGCGGTGGACGCCGCGGTGGCGGCGCGCCGTTCGACGGACGCGCCGTCGGCCATGCTCGATGACATCGTCTCGCTGGCGCGCTTCGAGGCCGCCGGCAACGACGCCCAGCGCGACGCCGCGCTGCAGATGGCACGCGACACGACCCAGCACTTTCCGCTGGCGCGCTCCGTGGCCATGCAGTACACCGACCTGCTGCAGAAGGCCAACCACCACGCCCAGGCGATCGCCTACCTGCGCGACCAGCTGGCGCTGTCGCGCAACGATCCGGATTTCTACAATTTCCTGGCCACCAGCTACGCGGCGCTCGACCAGAAGACGCTGCAGCACCAGGCCACGGCCGAGCTCTATCTGCTGCTGGGCTCGACGCCGGCAGCTGTCGAGCAGTTGCAGCTGGCCCGCAAGGTGGCCGACGCCGACTTCTACACGATGACCGAGGTCGATGCGCGCCTGCGGCAACTGACCGCGCGGGCGCGCGAGGAACGCGACGAGGCCAAGGCCAACGGCCACTGACGCGCGCACGCCACGGCGGCGGCGCCGCGCGGCGGCCGCGGATAGACCCGGTGTCAGGCGTGGTCGAGCGCGAGCAGCACCGCGTCGGGCGCCGAGGACAGCAGTTCCTGGGGGCGACGGCCCTGCAGCAGCCGGTTGGGCGTCGCGAACCAGTTGCCGACCGCCATCGGGCTGCCCGTGCCCAGGTGCTCGAGCGCGCGCTCGATGGCCGGGTACGGCCGGCCGCGCTCGTCGAACTGGTAGCTCGGGTACAGCTCGTGGACGGCGAAGATGCGGCCTTCTTCCGTCCAGCGCTGCACCGAACTGACGGCCGAGGCCAGCGCCTGGGGCGCGAAGCGCGCCGGTACCGATACGCCGGCGTCGAGAAACTCACCGCGCAGGATCAGCTCGGCGACGTCCTCGGCGGTCAGCCAGGCGCGCCCGGCCGGGGCGGGGCGGGCCGGCGCGGCCGGGCTCCTGCCCCGCTGGAACAGCGCCGGGCTCCAGCCCAGCGAATTGCCCCATGCGCCCAGCACCATCACGTCCGCCATTGCTGCTCTCCCGGCATTGTCCAGCGGGCGCGCGCGATCGCGCTGCCCATGGGCAATTGTTGCCAATTCACCCCGCCGGCTCCATCGTCCGTTCAGACGACAGCGACCTCCAAAATAGTGCCCGGGGCGGGGGCGGCAGGCGCGACCGGGCGTGTTGCCCGTCCGCTGGGCGGGCTCAGGCGGCGTCGCCCATGCGGGCGAGGTACCACTCGTGGAAATGCTGCATGCCGTCCTCCATCGGGCTCTGGTAGGGCCCGGTGGCGTCTTCGCCCCGACGCAGCAGCGCCAGGCGTCCGGCATCCATGCGCTCGGCGATCTCGTCGTCCTCGCGGCAGGTCTCCATGTAGGCCGTCTGCTGGGCGTGGACGAATTCGCGCTCGAACGCGGCGATCGCCTCGGGATAGAAGAATTCGACGACGTTGAGGGTCTTTTGCGGCGCGACCGGCACCAGCGTGGATACCGTGAGCGTATGCGGATACCACTCGACCATCACGTGCGGGTAATACGTCAGCCAGATGGCGCCGTACGGAATGGGCGCGCCGTCCTGGTACTCGAGCAGCGCGCGATGCCAGCGCTCGAATACCGGGCTGCCGGCCGCGCCCAGCCGCGGCGAAACGCCGACCGTCTGCACCGAGTAGGCCGGGCGCAATTCCCAGGCCAGATCCTCGCAGGTGACGAACTGCCCCAGGCCCGGGTGGAAGGGCACGACGTGGTAGTCCTCGAGGTAGACCTCGATGAACGTCTTCCAGTTGTAGTTGCACTCATGCAGCTCGACGCGGTCCAGCGTGTAGCCGGTGAAATCGAGCGCGGCGGCACAGCCCAGGCCCGCCAGGTCGGCGGCCACCTGCCGGCCCTGGCCTTCGAACAGCAGGCCGTTCCACTCCTGCACCGGATAGTTGGTGAGGTCCAGGCAGGGGTCGCGCGCGAACTTGGGCGCGCCGAGCAGCTTGCCGCTCGGGCTGTAGGTCCAGCGATGGATCGGGCAGACGATGTTGCCGGCCGGCGGCGGACCGGCTTCGAGCAGCGAGCCGCGGCCGTGGTGGATGATGGCCTGCCGGTGGCGGCAGACATTGGAGACGAGTTCGATGCCCCGCGCCGTGTGCACCAGCAGGCGCCCGTCGCCTTCCTGCGGCAGCGCGTAGTAGTCGCCGGGGTCGGGCACCGCCAGGCGGTGGCCCAGATACCGCGGCAGCGCGCCGAAGATGGCCTCGCGTTCGCGCGCAAAGCGCGCCTCGTCGAAATAGCTGGCGACCCCCAGCGGGCTGGTCGTCAACGGTGGACGTTTGCTCAAATCGGTCATGCCGCTCCCGGCCCCGGACCTCGCGTGAAGACGGATGTTCGCCGTTGCGCAGCGCCCGGCATCGCGCGCGGCGGCAAAACGGCGCCCTGCTTCGGGAGCATACCCGCTGCGGGCCCGGCGTTCAGACGTGCTGCTGCAGAAAGTCGAAAACCCGGCCGCGCAGATACCACCGGTCGGCGCCGGCCGCACCCCCAAAGAAACCGACATGCCCCCCGCCCGCGGGCACGTCGCGCGTGACCAGCGCCGATACCGCGCCGGGCGCCGGCAGGCTGGTGCCGGGTACGAAGGGGTCGTTGGCCGCATTGAGAATCAACATGGGCAGCGCGACGTCGCGCAGCAGCGGGCCGGCCGAGGCCCGCTGCCAGTAATCGAGCACGCCGGCAAAGCCGTGCACCGGGGCGGTGAACGCATCGTCGAACGCATACAGCGTCCGGCTGGCGGCAATGCGCGCCGGATCGGCCAGGCCCGGAAAGCGCCGCACCTTGGCCAGCGCCTTGCGCCGCAGGGTGCGCAGGAAGTTGTAGGCGTACACGCGGTTGAAGCCGCGGCCCAGCGCGTGGCCGCCGGCGGCCAGGTCGAAGGGCGCGCTGATCGCCGCGCACGCGGTCAGCACCAGCGCCGCCCCCGCGGCACGCTCGCCCGCCCATTTGGCCAGCGCATTGCCGCCCAGCGATACGCCCACCGCGAAGCGCGGCACGTCCGGCCAGCGCCCGGCGACCCGTTGCAGCACCCAGTCGATCTCGGCGCTGTCGCCGGAGTGATAGGCGCGCGGCAGGCGGTTGGGTTGGCCGCTGCAGCCGCGAAAGTGCACGACCAGGCCCTGCCAGCCGCGCGCCACGCAGCCCTGCATCAGCAGGCGCGCGTAGTGCGAGCGCGAGTCGCCCTCCAGGCCGTGGAACAGCACCAGCACCGGCGCGCCGGCAGCGGCCCCGACCGTGAAATCGACGTCGAGGAAGTCGCCGTCGGGCGTCTCCCAGCGTTCGCGCCGGTAGTCGGGACACGCCACGGGCAGCAGCCGTGCGGGCACGATGGTCTGCGCGTGCGGCCCCGGCAGCCACCAGGGCGCGCGGTACGGGTCGGGGGGCACCGCGGCGCGGTTCAATGCATGGTGCCCGGCGGGCTCTCGGCCTCCACGACCTGGCCCTCGGGCGCCGGCGTTCCGGCATGCAGTACCATCTTCCAGCCAGCCGGCGTCTTGACGTAGGCGTTGCTGGCCAGCACGTGCACCAGCCGCCGCACCGAGCCCTGCAGCACGACGAGTTCCTCGATCAGGCTGCTGACCGCCAGCGTCGGGGACTCGAAGCTGCGCCGCGCCAGCGTGCGGATGGGCAGTGCGCCCGAGCCCAGTATCGCCGCCCAGGACGCCCGCACCGCGGCGTAGCCCAGGATGCGCGCGGCACCCGGGTGCGTGCAGCAGACGTCGTCGTCCTGCAGCCAGAGATCGGCCATCGCGTCGACGTCGGCGTTCTCCAGGGCTTCATAGAAGGCCTGCTCGCACTCCTCGGGGGAAGCGAAGAGCATGGGTTTGGCGAGTCGCGTCATGCAAAACGGCGCAGGTGAAGCGCGGCCGGCGCGTCAGCGCGCCGGACCGGCGCGGCGACCGGGAGCAGCCGACACCGCCATGCGCTCAGTGTCCCGGCGCGCCGCTGGCGCCTGGCGCGGCCGCCACCGTGTAGCGCGTGCCGCAGTACGGGCACATCGCCGTGCCGCCGGGCGTCACCTCGAGGAAGACCCGCGGATGATGGTTCCAGACCGGCATGGAAGGGTTGGGGCAGAACGCCGGTAGTTCGTCGGCGCGCAGCGTGACCAGGGGCAGTTCGGGGCGATTCATGCCGTCCTCAGACTTTCGTCAACCAATGGCGATGCTTTTCCGAGCGGCCGCCGACCACCTCGAAGAAGCGGTTCTGCAGCCGCTCGGTGACCGGACCGCGGCGCCCCTGGCCGATCGTGCGGCCGTCGAGCTCGCGGATGGGCGTCACTTCGGCGGCCGTGCCCGTGAAGAAGGCCTCGTCGGCCAGGTAGACGTCGTCGCGCGTCATCGGCTGGGACACGACCTCGATGCCGAGCTCGCCGGCCAGCTCGATGACGCTGGCGCGGGTGATGCCGGTGAGGCCCGAGACCAGCAGCGGCTCGATCAGGCGTCCGCCGCGCACGATGAACAGGTTCTCGCCCGCCCCCTCGGCGACGAAGCCGGCGGTGTCGAGCAGCAGCGCCTCGTCGTAGCCGTCGCGCGTGGCTTCCAGGTTGGCGAGGATGGAGTTGACGTAGTGACCGGCGGTCTTGGAGCGCACCATCGACACGTTGATGTGATGCCGCGCGAACGACGAGGTCTTCACGCGGATGCCCTTCTTCAGGCCGTCCTCGCCCAGGTAAGCACCCCAGGGCCAGGCGGCGATCGCCACGTGGACGGCGGCACCGCGCGGGCTCACGCCCATCTTTTCCGAACCGTAGAAGGCGATCGGGCGGATATAGCAGGACTCCAGGCGGTTCTGGCGCACGACCTCGACGTGCGCGGCCGCGATCTCGTCGGGCGACCAGGGGATGTCCATCATGAAGATGCGCGCCGAGTTGAACAGCCGCTGGGTGTGCTCGTGCAGGCGGAAGATGGCGGTGCCGTCGACCGTCTTGTAGGCCCGCAGGCCCTCGAACACCGACAGGCCGTAATGCAGCGAGTGCGTCAACACGTGCGTGTTGGCCTCGCGCCACGGCACCATCCTGCCGTCGTACCAGATCCAGCCATCGCGGTCGGCCATGCTCATCGCCAACTCCCCTGCCCGTCGCCAAAACGCAATTCTATCGCGCTCCCGGCGGCAGGTGCCTCTGGGGCCGGTCGGTGCCGAACACCGCACGCCATAGCGCCAGCACCGCGGCAACCTCGTCGCGGACGCGCGCCGCCTCGACGCGCGGCTGCTCGACACCATTGAGCCGCAGCACGTGCTGCAGCTGGCGAAAACGCCGGTAGGCCGCGGCCACGGCGCTGGCCGCGGCCGCGTCGATCAGGCCCAGGTCGGCGGCGATCGCCAGCAGGCCGATGTTGCCGCGGTTGGCCAGCAGCGCCGGATGGTGCGGCGCCTGCGCCAGCACCAGGTACTGCACGATGAACTCGACGTCGATCATGCCGCCGCGATCATGCTTGATGTCGAAGCGGTCGCTGCGGTTGGGGTGGCCCTCGAGCATGCGCAGGCGCATGGCCAGCACCTCGGCGGCGAGGTGGACGGGATCGCGCGGCTGCGCGAGCACGCGCTCGCGGATGCGGTCGACGCGCGCGCACAGCGGCGCGTCGCCGGCGCAGCCGCGGGCGCGCGTCAGCGCCTGGTGCTCCCAGACCCAGGCGCCGCGGCCGTCGACATTGCTCTCGTAGCGGTCGAAGGCCTCGATCGGCGTCACCAGCAGGCCGGCATTGCCGTTGGGCCGCAGGCGCAGGTCGATCTCGAAGAGCGTGCCGCTGGAGGTGGCGGTGGTGAGCCAGGAGAGCAGGCGCCGCACCAGGTGCGTGGCGGCCGCGGCATCGCGGTCGGCCTGTTCCGGATCGGCGCTCTCCTCGTAGACGAAGCTCAGGTCGAGGTCCGAGACGTAGCTCAGTTCGCGTCCGCCGAGCTTGCCGTAGGCGATGATCGCCAGGCGCGGCGCCGGCAGTTGCGGGTTGGCGTGCACCGCGTCCATGCTGCGCCACGCGGCGCGCAGGCTGAGCGCGAGCGCGCCGTCGGCCAGCGCCGACAGGTGGTCGCCCAGGCGCTCCAGGTGCACATGGCCCGCGAGGTCGGCCAGCAGCAGGTGGAACACCTGCGCGTGGTGGGCATCGCGCAGGATGTTCATCTGGCGCTCGGTATCGCCGTCGGCCGCGCGCAACTGCTCCTCGACCTGGGCGACCCACGGCGCCCAGTAGGGTTCGGCCGACCCGGGCGGCGCATCCGGATCGTCGGCCAACCGGTCGTCGGCAAAGCGCTGCACGCGCAGGTCGATGAGCTCGTCGAGCAGTATCGGGTGCCGCAGCAGGTACTCGCTGGCCCAGCCGCCGCTGGCGAGCAGCTCCAGCACGCGCTCGTGCGCCCGCGGGTATTCGGCCAGCAGGGCCAGGTAGGTGCTGCGCCGGCCGATGACCTCGACCAGGCGGATCCAGCGCAACAGGATCTCGTCGGCGCTTACGCCGCCCTCGGGCCCGAGCCGCGCCGCCAGCCGGCCGATCATCGGTATCGCCTGCGCGGCCAGTTGTTCGAGCGCCGCACGGCCCGCGTCGGACATCGCCGCCACGCGCGGCGCGGCCATCAGCTGCTGCAGGCGCGCGGCGCCGGCCGCCGGGTCGGCAAAGCCGTGCGCCGCCAGCGCGGCCGCGTCGTCGGTCACCGCGGGCGTCGCGGCGCCGGGCTCGGGCGGGAACATGCCGTCGAACAGCGCCGTGACGTCCTCGCTGGCCTCCTCGTAGCACGCCAGCAGCACCGCGCCCGAGGGCAGGTCGAGCAGTTGCGCCAGCGCGGCGCGCTCGGCCGCGCCGGGGGGAATCGCGTGCGTCTGGGCATCGTCGCGATACTGCAGCGCGTGCTCCAGCCGGCGCAGGAAGCGGTAATGCGCGATGAGGCGCTCGGCCGCCTCGGTCGGCATCAGGCCCAGCCGCGCGACCGTCTGCAGCGTGGCCACGGTGCCGCGCGCGCGCAGCCGGTGATCGCGACCGCCGCGCATGATGCAGAAGGTCTGCGCCAGGAACTCGATCTCGCGGATGCCGCCGCGACCGATCTTGACGTCGATCTGCCGATCGGGCCGCCCCAGCGTGCGCCGGCGCGATTCGCCGCGGATGCGCTGGTGCAGGTCGCGGATCGCACCGATGGCGCTGAAGTCGAAGTACTTGCGGTATACGAAGGGCTGCACGATGGCCTCGAGCGCCGCGCACTGGCGGGCGAACGCGGCCGGCGTGGACAGCAGCGGCGTGCCGATCACGCGCGCCTTGGCCCAGGCGAAGCGCTCCCACTCGCGCCCTTCGCGCACCAGGTATTCCTCCAGCATCGGCAGCGACACCACGAGCGGGCCGGCGTCGCCATGCGGACGCAGCCGCACGTCGACGCGGAAGATGAAGCCCTCGGCGGTGTGCTCGTTGAGCGCGGCAATGAGGCGCCGCCCCAGGCGGTCGAAGAATTCCTGGCCGTCGGCCGCGGCCGGCGGCCCGTGGCCGGCGCCGCCGGCCGCCGGCCGGCAGGCGACGACCTCGGGGTGCAGGAAGATCAGGTCCAGGTCCGACGAGACGTTGAGCTCGCGACTGCCCGCCTTGCCCATGCCCAGCACCAGCAGGTCCTGGGGTTCGCCGGCCGCGTCCACCGGCACTCCCAGGCGCGCGACCAGCTCCGGCGCGAGCGCCGCCAGCAGGCGCTGCACAACCAGCTCGGCAAAGGCGGTCATCGCCTCGGTCACTTCCTCGACCGACGCAAGGCCGGCGCTGTCGCGCAGCATCAACGCGCACAGCAGCTCACGCCGGACCCGGCGCAGCGCCTGGCCCACCGCGGCCGCGGTGCCGTCGGCGCCAGGCGCCGGCCCGAGCGCCGGCGATTGTTTCTCTAGCGCGGCGGCCAGGCGTGCCGCGGTCCATGGGTTCGCTGCCGCCTGCAGCAGCCAGGCATGACCGGCCGGCGTCGGTGCCGGGTCTGCGGCGCTGGCCGCCTGCGCCAGCAGGCCCTGCGCGGCCAGCGCCCGGCGCAGGAAACTGCTGGCCGCGAGCGCCCGGCGGCATGCGGCCTCGAGCGCCGGCCGTTGCGGTTCACCGGCCGTTGCGGCGGAGTCGGGCGGCGGGGCAGCGGGTGGTGCAGTCGGCATACGCGTATACGCATCCTGGTTGCAGCCGGCAGACGCCGGCCGCCGCGCGGGTGCGGCTGCGTCACTGCCGCACCCCGAAACAGTGCCGGTACGGCCTGTGTTAGCGTCGCAGACGCGACCGCTGCCGCTATCGGGCCGGCGCGACGGCCCGGCCCGCGGGCGCCGGCCCCGACAGTGACCCGGATAACCCCGCAAAGGACCTGGCAGCGACGCACGGCACGATGACCCGATTGTACGTAGTGCGTAAGCGCGTCGACCGATACCCGAACCCATGGTAGCCCCCAGCCCGCCACCGGTGCCACCGTCCGTGCCCGCCTCCGGCGCGGCGGCGCCACGGGCTGAATCGGCCGCCGACGTAGTGCATGCCGCCGAGGTTTTGGTCGACCGCGCGGTGGATGCGGCCGAGCGCTCGCTGGCATTGCGGCTGGGCCAGCGCGGCCTGCGGGTGGTGCTGTTCGGCCTGCGCGCGCTGTGGACCCTGGCCG
This sequence comes from Burkholderiales bacterium, assembly GCA_037441485.1. GTDB lineage: Bacteria > Pseudomonadota > Gammaproteobacteria > Burkholderiales > Burkholderiaceae_F > GJ-E10. The sequence continues at coordinate 15,577 of JBBISD010000014.1, read as the reverse complement.
TGCTGGCCTTCTTCCTGTTCTGCGGCGCGTTCCTGGTGACCCGCTATTACCTGCTGCCGCACATCGGCGACTGGCGCGGCAACATCGAGGCGGCCGCCACCGCGGCCGTGCAGGCACCGGTTGCCGTCGGGCATATCGAGGCCGACTGGGACGGCCTGAACCCGCGGCTGCTGCTGCAGGACGTCACGCTCAAGGATCCGCAGGGTGCCAACGCCCTGAGCCTGCCGCAGGTGGAGGTGGTCGTGTCGTGGACGACGCTGCTGGCGTGGCAGCCGCGGATGCACTCGCTGACCATCCTGGCACCGGAACTGGATATCCGCCGCCTCGCCGACCAGCGCTGGACCATCGCCGGCCTGCCGTTGGACCTGCAGGCGCCGTCGTCGGACACGACGCTGCTCGACTGGGTGCTGGCCCAGAAGTACATCAGCGTGCGCAATGCGCGCGTGCATTTCATCGACGAAGCCGGCCCGGCGGCCGCGACCGGCGCGGCGGGCACGGCGGAGGCGGCGGCGCCGACCGCATCGACCGACGCCCCGGCACCGCCGGCGGAGCGTTCGTTCGACTTCACCGATGTCAACTTCCTGCTCACCCGCGGCCTGACCGCGCACCACCTGGCCGTGCGCCTGAACCCACCGGCCGCGCTGGCCGGACCGCTGGACCTGCGCGCGGAATTCACGCATACCTGGGGCCAGCCGACCAACCACATCGCATCGTGGGGCGGCAGCCTGTTCGTCCAGGTCGATTACGCCGACATTGCGCGGCTGGACGGGCTGCTGCACCTGGTGCCGGCGCCGGCACGGATCGACCGGGCCAGCGGCGCACTGCGCGCCTGGGTGGACTTTGCCGGCACCGACCTGCAGCGGGTGCGCGCCGATGTCGCCCTGAACGACGTCGACGGACAGTTGCGTTCCGACCTGCAGCCCTTGCGCCTGCAGAAGCTCGAGGGGCGCATCACGCGCTCGCAGTGGAGCGATCGCGACGGCGACACGCAGGAGACCCTGTTCACCGGCCTGCGCATGGAGGGCACCGGCGACCTGCGCCTGCCGCCGACGGACCTGCTGGTGCGCGTCACGCAGGCGCATGCCGACCTTCCGGGCAGCGCCGCGCCGCCCGCGCAGATGCACGTCGAGGCCAGCCGCATGGTGCTGAGCGACTGGAGCCGCCTGGCGCTGCAGGTGCCGCTGCCGGCGCACTGGCTGTCCCTGATCGAGCGCACGGCCGCGCGTGGCACGCTCGAGGACCTGCGCGCCAGCTGGAGCGACTTCGACGGCCCGGCGCGCACCTATGCGCTGCGCGCGCGCTTCAGCGGACTGGGGTTCTCGCTGGCCCGCCAGGCCGATGCCGCGTCGGCGGCATCCGCGGCGGCCGACGGCACTACGCCGCCCGCGACCGACACCACCGCGGCGGCACCGGCCGCGGCCGCCGCTCCGGCCTATGCCTGCGAAAACCTGGCCGGACTGCTGGACATGACGCAAAGCTCGGGGACATTGCGCATCGACGCGACGCATGCTCGGCTCACGCTGCCCGGCGCGGTGGACGATCCCGACCTGGCCTTCGATGCGCTCAGCGGCCGCGTGCGCTGGAGCCGGGAGGGCGATTCGCGCACCTCGATCGACGTCGACGCCTTCTCGGCGATCAACGACGACCTCGAGGTCAACGGCGCCGGGTCCTACCGGGCCGGCACCGGCGAGGCACCGCACCTGGACGTGAGCGGCCACCTGGTACGCGCCCGGGTCTCCGCGGTGCACCGGTACCTGCCGCAGGCGATGTCGCCGACGGCGCATGCCTGGCTCGACGGGGCACTGCTCGACGGCACGGTCAGCGACGGCTCCTTCTTCCTGCACGGCGACCCCGCGCACTTTCCGTTTGCCGATGCGAAGAACGGCGAGTTCCACGCCAGCCTGCGCGTGCAGGACGGCAGGCTCGACGTGGCACCGTCGCGGCCCGGGGCCGTTGTCGATCCGGCGCACGACACGCGCTGGCCGGCGCTCACCTCGGTCGATGCCGACGTCGTGTTCGACCGCAACCACCTGACCGTCACCGGCCGGCATGCGCGCGCCTTCGGCTACGACCTGTCGGGCATCAGTGCGCGCATCCCCGAACTCGACAAGCCCGACCAGCACCTGGCCATCGACGGCCAGGGCTCCGGACCGCTGGCCGAAATGCTGCACTACCTGGCGGCCAGCCCGGTGAACCGCTGGACGGGCGGCTGGCTGGGCAGCGCCGACGCCGCCGGCACGGCGCGGTTGAAGATCAAGCTCGACATTCCGCTGTCCCACTCGGTCGATACCACGGTCGGCGGCGCCGTGACCTTCCGCAACAACAACCTGCTGCTGCGTTCGGAGATCGCCCCGTTTTCGGGGCTCAACGGCGAGCTGGACTTCACCCAGCGCGGCATCGCCCTCAAGTCGGTCACGGCGGGCTATCTCGGCGGCGACGTGCGCCTCAGCGGCGATACGCGCGCCGACGGCAGCATCGTCGTCCAGGCGGCCGGCAGCGCGACGCCGCAGGGCGCGAAGCGGCAGATCGACGCCGCGCTGCTGCGCCGCGTGCTCGATCGCACGCGCGGCACCCTGCGCTACACGGCCACGGTAACCCTGCAGCACGGCACGATGGGCCTGCAGGTCGACTCGGACCTGACCGGACTGGCCGCCGACCTGCCCGAGCCGTTCCGCAAGGCGGCGGCCGAGCCGCGCAACCTGCACGTGGAGATCGTCCCGGTGGCAGGCGCCGATCCGGCGCGCGATACGCTGCGCGCCACCCTCGGCAGCCAGCTGAACGTCGAGCTGCATCGCATCGCGGCCCCGGCCGACGGCATGCGCATCGAGCGCGGGGCGGTGGGCATCGGCGCGCGTGCCAACCTGCCCGAAAGCGGCGTGCTGCTGCTGGTCGACGGACCGCAGGTCGACGTCGACCGGTGGCAGCGGTTGCTGGGCATCGCGCTGCCATCGCCCGGGGCCGCCGGCACGCCGCCCGCCGATGCCGCCGGTCCGGCGTCGGGCCGAGGCGGCGCGCCGCCGGCCGGCGACACCGATGCGGTCGACATGGTGGTGGTGCACACGCCCGACCTGATCCTGAGCGGCAAGTCGTTCAGCAACGTCTCGCTCAGCGCCCGGCACGAGGCCGACCAGAGCTGGAGCGCCGATGTCGATGCCGACCAGGTCAGCGGGTCGGTGCGCTGGATCGGTGCCCGCGGCGCGGTGCCCGGCAGGGCCATTGCGCGGCTGGCCAAGCTGGCCATTCCGGAAAGCGACAAGAAGCAGGTCACCAGCCTGCTCGACACGCCGCCGAGCGATTTTCCGGCGCTCGACATCGTCGTCGAGCAGCTCGAGCTCGGCGCGCTCAAGGCGGGGCGGCTGGAGCTCGAGGCGCAGAACGTCGTGACCGGCCGCAACAACAGCTGGAACGTGCAAAAGCTGGTCGTCGCCAACCCCGATGGCAGGCTCACGGGCACCGGCTCGTGGCAGCGCGATGGTGCCGGCGCGGGCCGGCGCATGAACCTGAAGTTCGTGCTCGGCTTCGGCAATGCCGGCGGCATCCTCGCGCGCTTCGGCCTGCCGGGCACGATCCGCAACGGCAGCGGCAAGCTCGAGGGCGATGTCTCCTGGCACGGTTCGCCGTTTGCGATCGACTATCCCAGTCTCGCCGGCAAGCTGCACCTGACGGCCGAAAAAGGCCAGTTCCTGAAGGCCGATGCCGGCGCGGCCGGGCGCCTGCTCGGCGTGTTCTCGCTGCCGGCACTGGCCAACCGCGTCACCGGCGACTTCCGCGACATCTTCTCCGAAGGCTTCGCCTTCGACTCGCTGTCGGCCAATGCGGTGATCGCCAATGGCACCCTGTCCACCGACGACTTCATCGTCAAGGGCGTCAGCGCCGCGGTGCGCGTCAAGGGCGACGCCGACCTGAGCGCCGAAACGCAGAACCTGCAGGTCGTGGTGATTCCCGAGATCAACACCGGCGCCGCGGCCCTGGGCGTGGTGCTGGTCAATCCGGCCATCGGCCTGGGCACATTCGTGGCCAATTACCTGCTGCGCAAGCCGCTGTCGGCGGCCTTCACCAAGGTCTACGAGATCACCGGACCGTGGTCCAACCCGGTGGTGAAGAAGATGAGCACGGAAGCGCGCGTCGCCGAGACCCCCGACCGGACCACGCCCTAGGCCGCCGCGCACCCCTCCCGCGTCCTGTCGCATAATGTGCAGCGATGAAACCGGAATTGGATGACAGGCGCCCCAACGCGGTGGCTGCTGCCGCGGCCACGGGCGTGCGCGTGGCGGCGGTACAGATGGTCTCGGGCGGCGAGGTCGCGGCCAATCTGCAGGCGGCCGGTGCGCTGATCGCGCAGGCCGCGGCGGGCGGTGCGCGCCTGGTGGTGCTGCCCGAATACTTCTGCCTGATGGGCAGCCGGGACCGCGACAAGGTGGCCGTGCGCGAAGCCGACGGGCACGGTCCCATTCAGGATTTCCTCGCCACGCAGGCGCAGCGCCATGGCATCTGGCTGGTCGGCGGCACGCTGCCCCTGGCGGCCCCCGATCCCGACCACGTCTACAACAGCGTGCTGGTGTTCGATCCCCAGGGCCGTCGCCAGGCGCGTTACGACAAGATCCACCTCTTCGCCTTCCGCCAGGGCGAGGAGGCGTACGACGAATCGCGCACGATCACGCCCGGGCGCGAAGCCGTCGCCGTCGACTGCACCGTCCAGGGCGCTGCCGGCACGCGCACGCTGCGCGTCGGGCTGTCGGTGTGCTACGACCTGCGCTTTCCCGAGCTGTACCGCAGCCTGGCCGGGGCCGACCTCATCGTGGTGCCCGCGGCATTCACCGCCACGACGGGCAAGGCCCACTGGGAGGCGCTGCTGCGCGCCCGGGCCATCGAGAACCTGTGCTACGTGCTGGCCAGCGCGCAGGGCGGCACGCATGCCAACGGGCGCGCCACATTCGGGCATTCGATGCTGATCGACCCCTGGGGCGAGGTCCTGGCCGTCGAACCGCAGGGCGCCGGGGTGGTCATCGGCGACGTCGACCTGGACCGCATCGCCCGCTGCCGCGCCAGCCTGCCGGCCCTGGCGCACCGGGTGCTGGCCTGATGCGCCGGGGAACTTGCCGGCCGCCGGCCGGTCCCTACTACCAGGCAATGCCGGACCGCGCTGCGGCCCGTGCCGGAATATCGATCGCGGCCACTGCCGCAGGAGTGCTGACCCATGAACCCGGTTGATCCCGCCATCGAACGCCTTGCCACCGCGCGGGCCCTGCTGCTGGAGCCCTACGGGCTGGACGAGACCCACCTGCAACGGGCACTGGCGAGCGTCTTCGAGCACCGCGCCGACTATGCCGACCTGTACTTCCAGTACACGCGCTCGGAGTCGTATGCGCTCGAGGAAGGCATCGTCAAGTCGGGCAGCTTCGGCATCGACCAGGGCGTCGGGGTGCGCGCCATCAGCGGCGACCGCACCGCGTTCTCGTATTCCGACGACATCTCCGACGCTGCCCTGCTGCAGGCGGCGCGCACCGTGCGCTCGATCGCCCGCAGCGGCAGCGGCAAGACGGTGGCCGCGCCGCGCCTGCAGGCGCGCGCGCAAAAGGCGCTGTATGGGGTCGACGACCCGGTCGCCTCGCTGCCCGCCACCGAGAAGGTGCGCCTGCTCGAGCGCCTGGAGCAGGCGGCGCGGGCGCTCGACCCGCGCGTGCGCCAGGTGATGGCCAACCTGGCCTCCGAATACGACGTGGTGCTGGTGGCGCGCTCCGACGGCGTGCTGGCCGCCGACGTGCGTCCGCTGGTGCGCGTATCGGTGACGGTGATCGCCGAGGAGAACGGACGCCGCGAGCAGGGTTTTGCCGGCGGCGGCGGGCGCGCCACGCTGGGCATGTTCACCGACGATTTGTTGCAGCAATACGCACGGCAGGCCGTCGACATGGCGCTGGTCAACCTGCAGGCGCGGCCGGCCCCGGCGGGCATCATGAGCGTCGTTCTCGGGCCGGGCTGGCCCGGCATCCTGCTGCACGAGGCTATCGGCCACGGACTCGAAGGCGACTTCAACCGCAAGGGCTCGAGCGCCTTTGCCGGCCGCATCGGCCAGCGCGTGGCGGCCAGGGGCGTCACCGTGATCGACGACGGCACCATCGCCGAACGGCGCGGCTCGCTCAACATCGATGACGAGGGCAACCCGACCCAGCGCACGGTGCTGATCGAGGACGGCATCCTGCGCGGCTACATGCAGGATTCGCTCAACGCCCGGCTGATGAAGGTCGCGCCGACCGGCAATGCCCGGCGCGAGTCCTTCGCCGCACTGCCGATGCCGCGCATGACCAATACCTGCATGCTGGCGGGCGACGCCGATCCCGAGGAGATCGTGCGCTCGGTGTCGCGCGGCATCTACGCGCGCAATTTCGGCGGCGGCCAGGTCGACATCACCAACGGCAAGTTCGTCTTCTCCATGGCCGAGGCCTACCTGATCGAGAACGGCCGCCTCGGACCCTCGCTCAAGGGTGCGACCCTTATCGGCAACGGACCCGATGCGCTGACCCGCGTGACGATGATCGGCACCGACATGCGCATGGACTCGGGCATCGGTACCTGCGGCAAGGAAGGCCAGAGCGTTCCCGTGGGCGTCGGGCAGCCGACGCTGCGCATCGAGGGGCTGACGATCGGGGGCACCGGGGGCTGAGGGCTGGCCGGGATGGCACGCACCCCCACGCTGCGTGATCCCCGTATGGGTTACGCGGTCCGGCGGATGTCGATCTGCGCATTTCTGAATTATTTTTTCGGATACGCACCGCAGGCCCTTGGCAAACGTGCCACTTGGGTTTTGAATATCGAATGACGCGTTGTTGAGCCCGGTGTCGGAATTGCTGGCGCGGTTCGCGAGTTTTGCGCCAGATTCAGGGGTGAGCCATCGTGCGGTTGATCTGTTGCGGCGACATGGATATTTCCGGGAAGGTCCCGGCCGTGCTGGTTGCAGTCGTCTTGCTGCTGGCCGCCGGGGCTTCCGCAGCGCGCGCGACACCCGCCGGCGCAGCGCCGGTGTCCGGGGAGGCCCCGGTCCCGGCCGAATACCGCCTCGACTCCGTCGCCCCGGCCATCGCCCCGGCGCCCGGCCTCACTGGCGTGGCGGCGCTGGGGGGCGGCCAGGAATTCCTGTTCAGCCTGCCGGCCGCCTTCGGCATCGACTCCCTTGCCCATGCCAAGCTGGACGACCTGGGCAGCGCGCTCGACCGGCCGCGCGCGACCTATCGCTACACGTGGTTCTCGCGGCCGACCTGGGACGTGAAGATAGGCCTGTCGGCGACGTTCGACAGCGGCAGTGCCTGGCAGCGCTCGCTGTCGCTGTCGCCGGACCGCATGCGCGTCGGCTCGCTGCCCAGCATGCACCTGTCGGGCGAAAGCCGCCTGGCCGACCACTGGCTGCTGTCGGTGAACGCCGAGGGCATGCGCACCGCGCGCGGCCAGGGCGTGGACATGGACCTGCGGGTCGATTACAGCCTGTCGCGCAACATGGCCGTCTTCGGCAGCTATCGCCTGACCGACAGCACCGGCGACGTTCCCGAGTACTACGGCTTCGTGCCGTCGAATTCCGCCCGGTTCGGGGTACGGCTGCGTTTCTAGCGCCCGGCGCGCCATCCGCCGGGTCGGCCCGGCCGACGTCATGGTCATAGTGGTACATTAGCAACAACGGACCGCCAGGCCAAAATCCTGGCGGTTTTTTTTACCGCGGCGCCGCTGGACCGGGACCCGGATGGGTCGGCCGATGGCGGCGCCGCCCGGCACGACGGACGTTGTGGAGTGTGGCAATGCGATTCATGACCGACGATCTTCGCATCAAGGAGATCAAGGAACTCATCCCGCCGGCGAACCTGATCGGCGAACTGGCCTGCTCGGAAACGGCCTCGCACGCCGTGCACGATGCGCGCCTGGCCCTGCACCGCATCCTGCACGGCATGGACGACCGGCTGATCGTCGTCATAGGCCCCTGCTCCATCCACGACCCCGAGGCGGCGATGGAGTACGCGCATCGGCTGGTCGAGCAGCGCAAGCGCCTGGCCGGCGACCTGGAAATCGTGATGCGCGTGTATTTCGAGAAGCCCCGCACCACGGTCGGCTGGAAGGGCCTGATCAACGACCCGGACCTGGACGGCAGCTTCCGCATCAACCAGGGCCTGCGCATGGCCCGTGAACTGCTGCTGGCGATCAGCGAACTGGGGCTGCCGGCCGGCTGCGAGTACCTGGACATGATCACCCCGCAATACCTGGCCGACCTCGTCAGCTGGGGCGCCATTGGGGCGCGCACCACCGAATCGCAGGTGCATCGCGAACTGGCCTCGGGCCTGTCGTGTCCGGTGGGCTTCAAGAACGGCACCGACGGCAACGTGCGCATCGCCGTGGATGCCATCAAGGCCGCGCAGCAGCCGCACCACTTCCTGTCGGTCACCAAGGCCGGACATTCGGCGATCGTCTCCACGCGCGGCAACGAGGACTGCCACGTCATCCTGCGCGGCGGCGCGCGGCCCAACTACGACGCCGCCAGCGTCGATGCGGCCTGCGCGGTGCTGGCCAGGGCCGGACTGGCGCAGCGCCTGATGATCGACGCGAGCCACGCCAACAGCAGCAAGGACCCGCAGCGCCAGCGCGAAGTCAGCGAGGACATCGGCCGCCAGCTGGCCACCGGCGATGCGCGCATCGTCGGCGTGATGATCGAAAGCCATCTCGTGGCCGGGCGCCAGGACCTGATGCCCGGCAAGCCGCTCAACTACGGTCAGTCGATCACCGATGGCTGCCTGGGCTGGGACGACAGCGTTGCGTGCCTGGAGGCGCTCGCCGCCGGCGTGCGCGAGCGCCGCCGCGCGATCGAGAACGCCGCGGCCAACAACGGCAAGTAAGCGCTGCCCTCGGGCCCTGCGCCGGGCGCGGCAGGCATTGCGTCCGATGCACGACGCCGTGCGGGCGCGTCCGCACGCCCTGTGCCACTCCGGGCACCCTTCGAGCGCGGCGGCAACTCCGCGTTTATTGATGCATATCAGCATGGCCGGGACGGTCTGCGCCGATGATCCGCCGCAGTGCAGCAATGCATTGCCCGCGCAGCAACCGCAAAGGAGATCATCGTGCGTTCGAGCAACCGGACCTATCAGATCGTCATATTCCTGCTCGCCCTGGCGGCGGGTTCCTGGTCGGCAGCGGCCAATGCCGTCCCCAGCTTCGCCCGCCAGACCGGCATGGCGTGCGCCGCCTGCCACACCATGTTCCCGGAACTGACCGCATTCGGACGGCAGTTCAAGCTGGACGGGTACACGATGGCGCCGACGCCGCAGATCACCGGTGGCGAGGGCAAGGCGGCGTCCAGCCTGCAGATCTCGGCGACGGCGCCCCTGTCGGTAATGTTCCAGACCTCGTACACCACCACCAAGGGGTCGCCGCAGAGCCAGCAGGGCACGCTGGAGAACTTCCAGTTCCCGCAGCAGTTCAGCCTCTTCTATGCCGGCGAGATCACGCCGCACATGGGCGCCTTCATCCAGGTGACCCATACCGACAACTCGGGCGGCTTCGCGATGGACAACTCGGAGATCCGCTACGCCGATCACTTCGCACCCGGCAAGGGCGACCTGCTGCTCGGGATCGTGGCCAACAACAATCCGTCGATGAGCGACGTCTGGCAGACGACGCCGGTCTGGGGCTATCCGTTCCAGAGCCCGCTGGGCTATGAAAAGCCGCTGTCGTGGTCGCTGGGCCAGAGCGTCGGCGGCATCGGCGCATACGCGCTGTACGACAGCAACTGGTACGCCGAGGTGATGTTCTACAAGACGATGGGCAGCGGCGGACAGGACACCGCTCTGGCCAGCGCGCCGTGGTCGACCATCCCGGTACCCGCCGGCGGCACGCCCCCGGGCGCCGCCGTCGGCGGCTGGGCGCCCTACGCCCGCCTCGCCTACACGAACACGTTCGGCCAGAACACGCTCGAGGTCGGCGCCTTCGGCATGCATACGCGGCTGTACGACACCGGCACCGGGACGTCGGGACCGACGGACGCCTTCACCGACCTGGCCATCGACGCGCAGTACGAGCGGCCGTTCGGCGACGACAGCATCGTCGTGCGCGCGGTCGCGGCGCACGAGAAGATCAGCCTGGACGGCTACCGCGTCGCCGTGCCGACGCAGCCCGATGCCTCGTTCCGCGTCTTCAACCTCAACGGCAGCTACCACTTCGGCAGCGACAAGCTCGTGTCGGCGGCCTACGTGCGCACGACCGGCGATGCGGCCGACGCCGCGACGTATGCCGCGGGCCTGCGCACCGGCACCAAGGCCGCGGTGCTGGAGGCGGCGTACTACCCCTGGGAGAACGTGCGTCTGAGTGCGCAATACGTCGCGTACTCGCAGTACCTGGGCGTCTCGAACAACGCCTCGGACAACAACACGATCTACCTGCTGGCATGGCTGGTGTTCTGATGCCGCGCATCGGTCGCCGCGCCGGCCGGCGCGGGCGCGTCCTGGCCGCGGCCGCACTGCTGGCGCTGCTGGCGGCCGGCCCGGCGCTGGCACAGGACGCGACGGCCGCGCTGCGCCAGCAGGCGGCACAATTGCGCCAGGCACTCGACGCGCTCGATGCGCGGCTGCGGCAGCTGGAAACGGCAGCGCCGGCCGCGGCGGCCGGACCGATGCCGGCGCCGGAGCCGCAAGCTTCGCGGGCGCCGGCGGCGGCACCGCGCACGGAACCAGCTGCTGATTCCGGCGTGGTTGCGCCCGTCGCTGCCCCAGAGGGTCCGACCGCGGCGGCGGGCGCTATCCCCGGTATAAGCCTGTCCGCGCACCAGCGCGACGTGCTCGCGGAACAGGTACGCGTCAGCGACGCGCTGGCAGCCTGGCGCGGCATCCATGTCGGCACCGGCCAGGACGAGGTGCGGCGCCTGCTCGGTCCGCCGCCATCGGTGCTGACCGTCGGCAACCGTACCGGCTGGGTGTATTCCTACGGCAGCGCCGGCCGGGGATCCGTGTTCTTCGATCGTGCCGGCGTGGCGGTTTCGTTGCTGCGCCCGGACCAGGGCGCGCTGCACCTGTACTGATACCGCTCGCGCGTCGAGCTCGCACCGGGCACGGCAATGTCGCCCGGGGGCGGCGCCGCTAGCGCCGTCCGGTTATCTCGGCGAAGAATGCTTCCGGGCTGGGCTTGCGGCCGAGGAATTCCTCGACCAGTTCCTGCGGCGGGCGGCTGCCGCCGGGCTCGAGGATGGTGTGCCGGTAGCGCCGGCCCACGACCGGATCGAGCAGGTTGCCGTGGAAGGCCGACAGCATGTCGAGCGCGAGCACCTCGGACCACATGTAGCCGTAGTAACCCGCCTCGTAGCCGCCCATCACGTGGGTGAAGGCCGCCGGCATCATCGTGCCCCGGACGTGCCCAAGGCGGCTGGCCCCTTCCATCTGTTCCCAGGTCGCCTGCGCCGGCTTGGGCGCACCGGTGTGCAGCGCCAGATCGTAGGAGGCGAACAACCACTGGCGCGCGTAGCGGATGCCGGCGCCGAAGCGGTGCGCGGCCTCGAGCTGCTCGATCTGCTGGGTCGACAGCGGCCGGCATTCGGGGCAGGCCTCGGCAAAGACCCGCAGCGCGCTCTCGCGCCGTGACCATTCCTCGAACATCAGCGAGGGAACTTCGACGAAATCCCAGCGCACCGCGGTGCCGGACTGGTCGGCATAGCGCGAGCGCGACAGCACCCCGTGCAGCACGTGGCCGAACTCGTGGACCAGGGTGGAGAGTTCCGCCGGGGTGAGCCCCTTGCTGTTGAAATTGCAGATCAGGGCCTTGATCGGGTGCTGCCCGGTGAGCACGGAACCGTTGCGGATGCCGAAGGCGGCCGCGTGGCTGAACTTGCCCGCGCGCGGAAAAAGGTCCAGGTAGATGCTGCCGATCAGCGCGCCCGGCGTGCCGCCGGCCTGGGCCTCGTGCACCTCGACGTACCGCACGCTGTCGTGCCACACCGGCACCTCGCGCTCGACGAAGCGGATGCCGTAGAGCTTCTCGGCAATGCGCATGACGAAGCGCACCGAGGCGTCGGTGGGCAGCTGCGCCCGCAGCTGCTCGGGGTCGACGTTGAAGCGGGTGCGCTGCACGCGCCGCTGCAGGAAGGCGATGTCCCAACGTTCCAGGCGCACGCCCTCGGCGGGCACGCCCAGCAGCGCGGCCTTCTCCTGGCGCAGGTCCTCGAGCTCGCGCGCCTCGACCTCGTCGACCGCGGACTTCACCGACAGCAGGAAGTCGGACACGGCCACCGGCGTGCCGGCCATCTTGCGGCGCAGGGAGAAGGTCGCGAAATCCGGGAAGCCGTAGACCTGCGCCAGTTCGCTGCGCAGCACGAGCGCCCGGTCGAGCAGTTCGAGGTTCTGCGGCGCGGCGCGGTTCTGGAACGCGGTCCACACCTGGCGCCGGGCATCGGCATCCTGCGCCATTTCCATGAACGGCCCGTAGCTCGGATAGTCGAGCGTCACCAGGTAGCGGCCCTCGCCGTCGCGGGTGCGCGCCGCGCGCCAGTCGTCCGGCAGTCCCTCGACCTGGGCCGGCGTCAGCGCGATGCTGGTGGCGACGTCGTTGACGTTCTTGCGAAAGCGCAGCCCGAGCGAATTGAGCTCGTCCTGGATCGCCTTGACCCGGGCCCGCCTGTCCGGCGGCAAGGATGCGCCGGCATCCTCGAAGTTCTCCAGCAGCAGCCGGCGATAGGCCTGGTCCTCGGGTTGCGTCGCCTTGAAGGCCTCGACGCGCGCATACAGCCGGCTGCTCTGGAAGAGCTCGGTGGAGAAGGGCAGCAGCTTTTCCAGGCAGGCCAGGGCCGCCGCCCGCACCTCGCGGTCGGGCGCGGCGTTCTGCAGCACGCCCAGCGGATCGTCGAAGCCGCCGGTGCGCAGCGACAGGGTGTTGAATTCCTCCAGGACATGGCCGGGCCCGCCGTGGCGCTCCATGCGCTGCAGCAGTGCGCGCCGGCGCTCGAGTTCGTCGTCGCAACGCACCGTAATCTCATGGGCCCCGAGTACGCTGAATCCCGGGGGCAGCGCCGCGGCCGGCGTGGCCGCCAGCGCGGGCGTTCCGGCGGCAAGCGCCATGGCGGTCGCCGGCAATCCGTTCTTCATCCAGCTCCTCCACATGCGCGGACTACGCGTCCTGCAGCCGCTGCGGCTGCCATTGCGGCTCGCTGTCGCCTGCGGCCCGGTTCAGGCTGCGGGCCAGCACGAACAGCAGGTCGGACAGGCGGTTGGTGTAATGGCGCACGTTGTCGCTCACCGGCTCCGCGCCCGCCAGCGCGACCAGGGCGCGCTCGGCGCGCCGGCAGACGGTGCGGCAGACATGGGCCTGGGCCGCGGCGCGCGTACCGCCGGGCAGTATGAATTCCGCCAGGCGCGGCAGGCTGGCGTTGTAGTGGGCCAGCCGTTCGTCCAGGCGGATCACCCGGCGTTCGGGCAGCAGCGCCCGGCCCGGCAGGCAAAGCTCGGCGCCGAGGTCGAAGAGATCATGCTGGATGTCGACCAGGTCTTCGCGGATCTCGGCCGCCAGCGATTCGGTCAGCAGCAGGCCGATGTGCGAATTGAGCTCGTCGATGTCGCCCATTGCCGCCACCCGCAGGCTGGCCTTGCCGATCCGCGAGCCGTCGCCCAGGCCGGTGCTGCCGTCGTCGCCGGTGCGTGTCACGATGGTGGAAAGGCGGTTGGCCACGGGTGACTCCCTGGGTTCAACCCGCAAGCATACCGGGCGCCGAATGCCGATTCCGGGCATGGAAAAAGGGCATCCGCAGCCTCCCCTCTCCCCGCCCCCCGGGGTGGGGAAAGGGCTACTGGTGCGTTACCTCGCCGGAGCCGCGGACGGTCTTCTTCACCACCGGGTTGCCGTGGTAGCTCACGTCGCCCGACCCGGCGATTTCCACCGTCAGGTTGTCGGTCGCCCAGACGCGGGCATCGCCGCTGCCGGCCACGCGTACCGCGACATTGCGTCCGGTCAGCTCGTTGGCGTCGACGTCTCCGGAGCCCTCGATCACGTAGCCCTGCTGGGGGGCAGTGCCCGACAGCGCGACGTCGCCGCTGCCCTTGACGAGCACCGCGACCGCGCCGGCCGTGAGCGCGTCGAAGCGCACGTCGCCCGACCCGATCACCGTGAGTTCGAGCAGATCGGTTGCGAACTGCGCGCAGCGCACGTCGCCCGAGCCGGTGACCTTGATCGCGTCGAGATGGTCGAGTTCGACGGTGACGCCGATCGGGTGGCGCGCGCGGAAGCGTGCGCCCTCGCGCACGCTGATGCGCAGCACGCCGTTGGTGACCACGGTCTGGATCAGCGGCGCGATGTTGTCGTCGGTGTGCACGGTCGCCTTCGGGGTCGCCGCCTGCTTGAGCACGATGTTGATGGGCCCACGAAGTTCGATCGAGTGCGCACCGTCAATCGCGCGCCCGTCGTGCACGAGTTTGTCCGAGCCGACGATCCGGTCGGGCCCGTCGCCGTAGCTCACGCCGTCGAACAGGAAACCGAAGACGCCATCGGACCAGGACCACCAGCCGTGATGCTCGGCGGGTGGCGGTTCGGCACGCGCCCCGGACATCGTCAGAACGGCGGCAGCCAGGCACAGGGTTCGGCACGCGGTCTTCACCAGGGACATGACTTCCTCGAGCAATGGTGGTTCGGCAGCAAAATTGTGCGCGCGGCAGAGGCCGGGCGACAAGCGCCCTGCGACGAAGCGCCGATCCCGGGGCTTGAAGCGCGCCGGCCGCCGTTGGACGGCGCACCGGGGCGGTCGGTTGTCCCGCAGGCGCCTCAGGCGAGCGATCGCTGCAGCAGCACCAGGGTAAAGGCGCCCACGACCATCTGGACCGCCACGACGATCAGCATGGCCAGCAGCGTCTGCGCAAAATCGCCGGTATCGACCGTATTCAGGCCCAGGTCGACCAGGATCGCAAAGCCCGTCAGCGCCAGCACCCAGCGCCAGTTGGCGGCAAAGCTGAGCAGGCTGGCCGACAGCGAACGTGTTGCCGACCAGGCATGCAGCACGCTCAGCGGCTGCAGGAAATACAGCGGCGCGCTGGCAAGGTAGAGCACGGCGGCGAACTCGACGTCCTGGCGCACCGAGTAGCCGGCGGCCGGCGCCTCGCCGCCCAGGAAGGCATCCACCGACGACCAGCCCAGGTCGGCCCACCAGACCAGCAGGCCGCAGAGCAGCGGGACCAGCCCGGAGGCGACCAGCAGCACGATCTTGTCGGCCGGCAGCTGCCAGGGGCGCACGAGGTCGCCCAGGGTGGCCTGGCGGCCGGCGCGCACCGCTGCCAGCGCGGCGAAGAAGCCGCAGAAGGCCACCTGCCCCGCGCCGAAGCGCAGCGCCACGCCCGCATACGGCCAGGCCGCCACCAGCTGGGTGGGCAGGAAGATCAGCAGGAAAAGCCCCAGCAGGCGCGCCGGCGCGGCCGCCAGGAGCGTGCTGCTGTCGTGCACCAGCGCGCTGAATTCGGCCAGCGCGACCGTGCGGGGCGCAAAGCGCCGCGACCCGCCCGGCGGCGGCGCCGCCGGGTTCACTCGACGGCCTTGACCATATCCTCGATCACCTTCTTGGCGTCGCCGAACACCATCAGGGTCT
>JBBISD010000013.1:0-46457 GCA_037441485.1 Burkholderiales bacterium | reverse complement strand
GCAGCGACCGACGCGCTGGCGGGCGCGGGCGCCGCGGCGGCGGGCTGCGCGCCGGACGGCGTCGCCGCATCGGCAGCGGCGTCGAGCACCAGGATAACGGAACCTTCGGAGATCTTGTCGCCCAGTCGCAGCTTGAGCTCGCGCACCACGCCGGCCGCCGACGAGGGGATCTCCATCGACGCCTTGTCGGACTCGACGGTGATCAGCGACTGCTCCCGCGCGACGGTGTCGCCGGGCTTGACCAGCAGCTCGATGACCTCGACTTCCTTGAAGTCCCCGATGTCCGGAACGCGTATCTCGACCATGTTTCCCATCGACTCCCCCTTTGCGCGGTGCCGGGAGCGGGCCCGCGGCTTTTGTTCGACGCCGGGCGTGCCGGCCCTGTGCTACAGGCTGGCCGGGTTGGGTTTCTCCGGGTCGATGGCAAACCGGCGGATCGCCTCGGCCACCTTGGCCGGCGCCACCGCGCCCTCGTCGGCCAGCGCCTTCAATGCGGCCACCACCACGTAATGGCGGTCGACCTCGAAGAAGCGGCGCAGCGCCTCGCGCGTGTCCGATCGGCCGAAACCATCGGTGCCCAGCGCCGTGTACGCGCGGCCATGCGGCACGAACGGCCGGATCTGGTCGGCGAAGGAACGCATGTAGTCGGTCGAGGCGATGATCGGCCCGGCGCTGCGCTCGAGTTGGCGCGTGACGTAGGCCTTGCGCGGCTTCTCCAGCGGGTGCAGCAGGTTCCAGCGCTCGCAGTCGATGCCGTCGCGCCGCAGCTCGGTGAAGCTGGTGGCGCTCCAGACGTCTGCGGCGACCGCGTAGTCGCGCTCGAGGATCTCCGCGGCGGCCAGCACCTCGCGCAGGATCGAGCCGCTGCCCAGCAGCTGCACGCGGGCGATCGAGGTGCCCTTGCCGCTGCCGGCGGGCCCCTCGCGCAGCAGGTAAATGCCGCGCAGGATGCCCTCTTCCTGGCCCTTGCGCAGCCCCGGCTGCGGGTAGTTCTCGTTGAGCAGCGTGACGTAGTACCAGACGTTCTGCTGCTCGGCCACCATGCGGCGCAGCCCGTCCTGCAGGATCACCGCGACCTCGTGCGCGAAGGTCGGGTCGTAGCTGACGCAGTTGGGAATGGTCGCCGAGATCAGGTGGGAGTGACCGTCCTGGTGCTGCAGGCCTTCGCCGTTGAGCGTGGTACGCCCGCTGGTGCCGCCCAGCAGGAAGCCGCGCGACTGCATGTCGCCGGCGGCCCACGCCAGGTCGCCGATCCGCTGGAAGCCGAACATCGAATAGAAGATGTAGAACGGCAGCATGATGCGATTGTTGGTCGAATAGCTGGTGGCCGCGGCGATCCACGAGCTCATCGCACCGGCCTCGTTGATGCCCTCCTCGAGGATCTGCCCGGCCTTGTCCTCGCGGTAGTACATGACCTGGTCGCGGTCGACCGGCTCGTAGAGCTGGCCATGCTGCGCGAAGATGCCCAGCTGGCGGAACATCCCCTCCATGCCGAAGGTGCGCGCCTCGTCCGGGATGATCGGCACGACGCGCGGGCCCACGGCCTTGTCGCGCACCAGTTGCGTGAGGAAGCGCACGAACGCCTGGGTGGTGGAGATCTCGCGGCCCTCGGCCGTCGGTTCCAGGATGGCGCCGAAGGCATCGAGCCCCGGCACGGCCAGCTGCTCGTCGGCATTGCGGCGCCGTTGCGGCACGTAGCCGCCGAGCGCGCGGCGGCGCTCGTGCAGGTACTTCATTTCCGGCGAGTTGTCGTCCGGGCGGTAGAACGGCAGGTCGGCGAGCCTGTCGTCCGGGATGGGGATGCGGAAGCGGTCGCGGAACTCGCGCACTGCCTCGGTATCGAGCTTCTTGACCTGGTGCGTGGGATTCTTGCCCTCGCCGATCTTGCCCATGCCGTAGCCCTTGACCGTCTTGGCCAGGATGACGGTGGGCTGGCCGGTGTGCGCGGAGGCCGCGGCGTAGGCCGCGTAGATCTTGTGCGGGTCGTGCCCGCCGCGGTTCAGCCGCCAGATATCGGCGTCGGACATGCGCGACACCATCTCGAGCAGCGCCGGGTACTTGCCGAAGAAGTGCTTGCGCACGTAGGCGCCGTCATTGGCCTTGTAGTTCTGGTACTCGCCGTCGACGGTCTCCTCCATCAGGCGCAGCAGCAGTCCGTCCTTGTCGCGCGCCAGCAGCGGATCCCAGTAGGAGCCCCAGATAAGCTTGATGACGTTCCAGCCGGCGCCGCGGAACTCGCCTTCGAGCTCCTGGATGATCTTGCCATTGCCGCGCACCGGCCCGTCCAGCCGCTGCAGGTTGCAGTTGACGACGAAGATCAGGTTGTCGAGGTTCTCGCGCGCCGCCATGCCGATGGCGCCCAGCGATTCGGGCTCGTCCATCTCGCCGTCGCCGCAGAAGGCCCAGACCTTGCGCTGCGCGGTGTCGGCGATGCCGCGCGCGTGCAGGTACTTGAGGAAGCGCGCCTGGTAGATGGCCTGGATCGGCCCCAGGCCCATCGATACCGTCGGGAACTGCCAGAAGTCGGGCATCAGCTTGGGGTGCGGATACGAACTGATGCCCTTGCCGTCGACCTCGCGGCGGAAGTTGTCGAGCTGGTCCTCGCGGATGCGGCCCTCGAGGTAGGCCCGCGCGTACACACCCGGCGACGAGTGGCCCTGGATATAGAGCACGTCGCCGCCGTGGTCGGCGCCCGGCGCGCGCCAGAAGTGGTTGAAGCCGACCTCCATCATCGTGCCGACCGAGGCATAGCTGGCGATGTGTCCGCCCAGGTCGCCCTCGCCGCGATTGGCGCGCACGACCATCGCCATGGCATTCCAGCGGACAAACGAGCGGATCCGCTCCTCGATGGCCGCGTCGCCCGGCGACGGGACCTCCTGGTGCAGCGGGATGGTGTTGACGTAAGCGGTATTGGCCGAGAACGGAATATAGGCGCCGGAGCGGCGCGCCTGCTCTACGAGCTTTTCAAGGAGGTAGTGGGCGCGCTCGGAGCCTTCGCGCTCGATCACCGCCGCCAGGGCGTCGAGCCACTCCTGGGTTTCCAGGGTGTCGGGATCGTTGGCGGCGCTCGCATTCATCAGGGCGGACATCGAGGTCTCCTCCTCGTCGGCGGGAATCGGCGGCAAGCCATTCTGGCACTTTCGCGCCGGGACTTGCCGTGGCGGCCCGGAGGCACGCGGGCACGCACGCGGGCGCCACGAACCGGACCGGTGCCACTGTATCAGCGTCCCGCCATTATTTCAAATAATGGTATTTAATTTTATATAATGAAATTAAATAAAAAGCCCGCGCGTTCACTGGCCGTCCCGACCGCGCCAATGTGACAGCAGCGCCCGGCAGGCAGCGGCGCCCATGTCACGGAAATACCACCGCCTTGTAACCCTTTTGAAATATTGCGCCCCTAGAGTGTCGGAACTGCCCGTCCCGGGCCGGCACCTGAACAAGGAACACAGCATGAAACGATTCGTCGTGTGCGCAGCCGTACTGCGACGCGTGGCCCTGGGCAGCCTGCTGGCGGCGCCGATCCTGGCCGCCCAGGCCACCGAAGTCACCGGCGCCGGATCGACCTTTGTCTATCCGCTGCTGTCGCAGTGGTCGACGGACTACAACGCGGCCACCGGCACCAAGGTGAACTACGCCTCGATCGGCTCGGGCGCCGGCATCCAGCAGATCAAGTCGGCCACGGTCGACTTCGGCGCCTCGGACAAGCCACTGACGCCGGAGGAGCTTGCCCAGGCCGGCCTGGCGCAGTTCCCGATCACCATCGGTGGCGTGGTCCCGGTCGTCAATATCGAGGGCGTGGCGCCCGGCAAGCTGCGCCTGGACGGCGACACGCTGGCCCGCATCTTCCTGGGCAGCATCGCCCGGTGGAACGACCCGGCCATCGCCGCGCTCAATCCCGGCGTATCCCTGCCGGACGGTGCGATCTCGGTCGTGCACCGTTCCGACGGCTCCGGAACGACCTTCAATTTCGTCAACTACCTGAGCAAGGTCAGCGCCGACTGGAAGTCGAAGGTGGGCGAAGGCACGTCGGTGCAGTGGCCGGTCGGCGTCGGCGGCAAGGGCAACGAGGGCGTGGCCGCCTACGTCAAGCAGATCAAGAACTCCGTCGGCTACGTCGAACTGGCCTATGCGCTGAAGACCGGGATGGCCTATACCGCGCTGAAGAACCACGCCGGCAATTTCGTCGAACCGTCGCTGGCGACCTTCGCCTCGGCCGCGGCCAGCGCCGACTGGGCGCATGCCAAGGACTTCCACCTCGTCATCACCGACGCGCCGGGCGCCAACGCCTGGCCGATCGCCGCGAGCGTCTTCGTCATCGTGTACAAGCAGCCCAAGGACGCCGAGCGCGCCAAGGCGGCCATGGCATTCTTTCGCTGGGCGCTGGAAAAAGGCCAGGAGCGCGCGGCCGAGCTCTTCTACGTGTCGCTGCCACCGGCGCTGGTAACGACCATCGAGAAGTACTGGGCTGCCGAAGTCAAGTAATTTGCGGCATCCCACCGGGCCCGGACAGGTATTCGTTCAGGTGAGCGCCGTTCCCTCCGACGCTGCAGCATTGGCACTGGACGACTCGCGGATCAAGGCGCGCGCCGCGGGGGAGGCACGCCAGGACGCGCTGTTCCGCATGGCGCTGGCCGCGGCCGCGGCCCTGGTGCTGGTGGTCCTGGGCGCGGCCGCGGTCTCGATGCTGCTGGGCGGGCGTCTGGCATTCCAGACCTTCGGCTGGCATTTCATCGTCAACGACCAGTGGGATGCCGTCAGCCGCCAGTTCGGCGCCTTCGTCCCCATCTATGGCACGCTGGTCACCTCGGCCATCGCGATGAGCATCGCGATCCCGGTGAGCTTCGGCATCGCGCTGTTCCTCACCGAGATCGCCCCGGCCTGGATGCGCGGGCCGGTCGGCGCGGCCATCGAACTGCTGGCCGGCATCCCGTCGATCATCTACGGCATGTGGGGACTGTTCTCCTTCGTTCCCCTGATGGCCGACCACGTGCTGCCCTGGGTCAATGACCACCTGGGCAGCGCACCGTGGATCGGCCCGCTGTTCAGCGGGCCGCCGCTGGGCATCGGCATGCTCACGGCGGGCATCGTGCTGGGCATCATGGTCATCCCGTTCATCTCGTCGGTGATGCGCGATGTCTTCCGCACGGTACCGGCGGCGCTCAAGGAGTCGGCCTACGCGCTGGGGTCGACGACCTGGGAGGTGGTCTGGAACGTGGTCCTGCCGTACACGCGCTCGGCGGTGGTCGGCGGCATCTTCCTCGGACTGGGGCGCGCGCTGGGCGAGACCATGGCCGTGACCTTCGTGCTTGGCAATGCCCACCAGCTGAGCACGTCGCTGCTGATGCCGGGCAATTCAATCGCCGCGACCATCGCCAACGAGTTCACCGAGGCCGACTCCGACGTCTACCTCTCGTCGCTGGTCGCCCTGGGCTTCCTGCTCTTCGTCGTCACGTTCATCGTGCTGGCGCTGGCGCGCCTGATGCTGCACAGCCTGGCGCGCAAGGAGGGCCGCTGATGGCCCGCGCCGTGGGCTTTCGCTACCGGCGGCGCCGCGCGACCGACATCGTCGCCAAGGCGCTGGGAATCGCCGCCACCGCGTTCGGCCTTTTCTGGCTGGTCTGGATCCTGCTCGTCACGCTGGGCAACGGCATTCACGCCCTGACGCCGCGCATCTTCACCGAGGCCACGCCGCCGCCCGGCGGCGAGGGTGGGCTGGCCAACGCGCTCTTCGGCAGCCTGGAGATGAGCTTCCTGGGCGTGCTGATCGGGGCGCCACTGGGCATTGCCGCGGGCACCTACCTGGCCGAATTCGCCGAGCGCCGGCCGGCATGGCGCGAGAGCATCCGCTTCGTCAACGACATCCTGCTGTCGGCGCCGTCGATCGTGCTGGGCCTGTTCGTCTACACGCTGGCGGTGCGCACCGTCGGCCACTTCTCCGCCTGGGCCGGCGCGCTCTCGCTGGCCCTCATCGTGCTGCCGGTGGTCGTGCGCACCACCGACGAGACGCTGCGCCTGGTGCCCAACATCATGCGCGAGGCGGCGCTGTCGCTGGGCATCCCCCGCTGGAAGGTCACCGTGCAGGTGCTGTACCGCGCGGCCGCGCCGGGCATCATCACCGGTGTGCTGCTGGGCCTGGCGCGCATCAGCGGCGAAACCGCGCCGCTGCTCTTCACGGCGCTGAACAACCAGTATTGGGCGCAGAGCATCAACTCGCCGACGGCCAGCGTTCCGGTGGTGATCTTCCAGTTCGCCATGAGCCCCTACGACAGCTGGCACGCGCTGGCCTGGGCCGGGGCCTTCATCGTAACGGTGTTCATCCTGCTGCTGAGCGTCGGGACCCGGGCCTACCTGCTGCGCAACCGGGTGGAGGCCGCTTCCTAGCGGCCGGGAAACGGGACCGGTGACCATGAACGACATGTCGGCAGAGCGGGCGATGGCCGCGCTGGGCAGCACCAAGATCTCGGTGCGGTCGCTGGACTTCTACTACCTGGCCTACCACGCACTGAAGAACGTCAATGTGGACATTCCGGAGCGCCGCATCACGTCGATCATCGGTCCGTCGGGCTGCGGCAAGTCCACGCTGCTGCGCGTCTTCAACCGGATCTATTCGGCCTACGCCGGGCTGCGCGCCACCGGCGAGGTGCTGCTCGACGGCGAGAACATCCTGGACGACCGCTTCTCGCTCAACCGCCTGCGCACGCGCGTCGGCATGGTGTTCCAGAAGGCGGTGCCCTTTCCGCTGTCAATCTACGAGAACGTGGCCTACGGACTGCGCCATCACCTGCGGCTGTCGCGCGTGCAGCTGGACGAACGCATCGAGGTGGCGCTGCGTGAATCGGCCCTGTGGAACGAGGTCAAGGACAAGCTGCACACCAGCGCGCTGGCGCTGTCCGGCGGCCAGCAGCAGCGGCTGTGCATCGCCCGCGCCGTGGCACTGCGCCCGCAGGTGCTGCTGCTGGACGAACCGACCTCGGCGCTCGACCCGATCGCCACCGGGCGTATCGAGCAGCTGCTGAGCGAACTGCAGAACGACTACACGATCGTCATCGTCACCCACAACATGCAGCAGGCCGCGCGCGTCTCGGCGTTCACGGCCTACATGTTCCTGGGCGAGATGATCGAATTCGGCGCCACCGCCGAACTGTTCACCCGGCCCCAGCGCCGCCAGACCGAGGATTACATCACCGGCCGCTTCGGCTAGTCGCATCCGCCGAAGGGCCGGTTGCCTCGCGGGCGGATTTCCGCGACGATAGCGCTTGCCGTGCATTTTCCTGCACTGCCCGGGAATCCGCGATGCCCTCGAGTACCACTCTGCGCCTGCTGTCGCGCTGCACCGCCGCCATGGCCGCGCTGCTGCTGCTGCTGGCCCCGGGCATCGGCCAGGCCCAGTACAAATGGACCGACCGCGACGGGCTCGTCGGCTACGGCGACCAGCCGCCCAAGGACGCCGTCAACGTGGAGCGCCTCGGTGCGGTCGCGATCGGGGGCGCCGACGGCGATGCGCTCGGGCCGCTGCCCTTCGAAGTGCGCCGCGCAGCCCGGACCTTCCCGGTCGTGCTGTACTCGCGCAGCGACTGTCCGCCGTGCGACCAGGGGCGTGCGTACCTCAAATCGCGCAACGTCCCCTTTGCCGAACGACAGGTCGCCAGCCAGTCCGATATCGATGCCTTCCGCAAGCTGGGCGGTGCCGACGCGCTGCCCGCGCTGGGCATCGGCCACCAGATGCTGCGCGGCTTCGAATCCGGCGCCTGGTCCGAGGCACTGGCCACGGCCGGCTACCCGCAGGGCGTGCCGCTGCCGCGCAACTGGCAGTGGCCGGCACCAGCGCCGCTGGCGCCGCCGCCCGAACCGCCGGCGCCACCCGACAAGGCCGACGGCGCGGCGCCGTGACCGCGGCCAGCCACTGACCGAAGACCGCGCCGTACCGCCCCGCGCGCCGGGTGCGGCGCGGCCACGAGGAGCTGGCATGACCATGGCGCCGGAAATGACGCTTGACTATTTCAATCGCCTGGGCCAGGACTACCTGCCGGGGCACCTGGGGCTGCGCATCACCGCGGTCGGCGAAGGACTCCTGTGCGCCGAGGTCGATGTGCAGCAGCACCTGCTCGCGCCCAATGGCTTCCTGCACGCCGCCAGCGTCGTGGCGCTGGCCGATACGGCCGCCGGCTATGCCTGCGCGGCCAACCTGCCGGCCGGCGCCAGGAGCTTCACCACCATCGAACTCAAGTGCAACTTCATCGGCACCGCCACCGAGGGCACGGTCTGCTGCGAGGCGCGCGCCGTGCACCTGGGCCGCAGCAGCCAGCTGTGGGACGTTACCGTGCACGCCAAGGGTCAGGAGCGGCCCATCGCGCTGTTCCGCTGTACGCAGATGGTGCTCTGGCCCAAGACGCAGCCGTGAAGCTGGCCACCTGGAACGTCAATTCGCTCAAGGTGCGCCTGCCGCACCTCACTGGCTGGCTGGCGACCGAGCCGGTCGACATCGTCTGCCTCCAGGAGACCAAAACCAGCGACGACAGCTTCCCGGTACGGGAACTGCAGGACCTGGGCTATCGCGCGCTCTTCGCCGGCCAGAAGACCTACAACGGCGTGGCGATCCTGCTGCGCGAGGCGCGCATCGGGCCGGCCGATGCGCTGGTCACCGCGCTGCCCGACCGGGACGATCCGCAAAAACGCCTGATCGCGCTGAGTGTCGAGGGCCTGCGCGCCGTATGCGCCTACTTTCCCAACGGCCAGGCCGTGGGCAGCGAAAAGTACGCCTACAAGCTCGACTGGATCGCGGCGCTGACCGGCTGGCTGCGCGCGGAACTGGCGCGCCACGAACGGCTGGCGCTGGTGGGCGACTTCAACATCGCCCCCGAGGACCGCGACGTGCACGACCCGGCGCTCTGGGCGGGCCAGATCCTGTGCTCGGATGCCGAGCGTGCGGCGTTTCGCGGACTGCTCGACCTGGGACTGCAGGACGCCTTCCGGCGCTTTGACCAGCCCGAGCGCTCGTACACCTGGTGGGACTATCGCGACCTCGCGTTCCGCCGCAAGCGGGGCCTTCGCATCGACCACATCCTGCTCAGCCCGGCGCTGGCGCACGCCTGCTCGGCCTGCACCATCGCGGTGGAATTGCGCAAGCTCGAGCGCCCCAGCGACCACGCGCCGGTGGTGGCAACGCTCGACCTGCCCGCCTGAGCGCAGCGGGCGGCGCTCAGGCGCTGGCCAGGTCGAAGGGCAACTTGCGCAGCCGCTTGCCGGTCAGCACCGCAACCGCATTGGCCACCGCCGGCGCGATCGCCGGCACGCCCGGCTCGCCCAGCCCGGTCGGTGGCTCGGTGCTGGGCACGAAATGCACGCTCACCGGCGGCGCGTCGGCGATGCGCGGCGGCGGGTAGTCGGTGAACTGCGACTGCTGCACGACGCCATCCTTGAGCGTGATCTCGAACCCGGGCCGGGTCATTGCCAGGCCGAATACCACCGCGCCCTGGACCTGCGCCTCCGCGGCCAGCGGATTGACCACCTGGTTGGCGTGCACGCCCGCGGTAACGCGGTGGACCTTCGGCTGTCCCTGATCCATCGAAACGTCGACCACGTAGGCGACGACCGATCCGAAGGACTCGTGCACCGCCACGCCCCACGCACGGCCGGCCGGCAGCGGCTTGCCGTAGCCGGACTTTTCCACCGCCAGTTTCAGCGCGGCGATATGCCGGGCTTGCCGGACCGCATCCAGGTGGGCCAGGCGCCAGGCCACCGGGTCCGTGCCGCTGGCGCGCGCGGCCTCGTCGACCATGGTCTCCATGACGTACGCCGTATGCGTATTGCCGACCGAGCGCCACCACAGCACCGGCACGGCGACGTCCGGATGGGTGACGCGCAGGCGCATGGGCATCGCGTAGGTGTTCTCGACGACGCCCTCGGTCATCGTGTTGTCGACCCCGTCCTTTACCAGGAAGCCTTCGAACGGCGTGCCCTTGACGATCGACTGGCCGACGATGACATGGTCCCAGGCGAGGACCTTGCCCTGCGCGTCGAGCGCCAGGTCGACCTTGTGCAGGTGCGCGGGACGGTAGTAGCCGCCCCGGATGTCGTCCTCGCGGCTCCACATCACCTTCAGGGGCCCGGCCTGCGGCCCCTGGCGCTGGACCCAGGTCCGGGCGATGCGGGCGCCCTCGCGCAGGTAGTCGGAGGTGGGCACTGCCCGCCGGCCGAACCCCCCGCCGGCCGGCATGGTGTTCAGCGTAACCTGCTCGGGCTTCAGGCCCAGCGTCTGCGCGATGGCACCCTGGTCGATGGTCTGGAACTGCGTGCCGGCCCAGACCGTCGCCCCGTCGGCCCGCAGGTCGAAAGTGGCATTGAGCGGCTCCATCGGTGCATGCGCAAGATAGGGGAACTGGTACTCGGCCGACAGTGAACGCGCGGCGCCCGCGGCGGCGCCGACGTCGCCATCGAGGGCAACATGCTCGGGATGCTGCGCGGCCTCGCGGTAGGCCGTCAGCAGCGCGTCGCTGCTGACGGTGCCACCAACGCCGGGCTTCCAGGCAACCTGCAGCAGGTCGCGCGCCTGGTGTGCAGGCCAGTAGCCGTCGGCGACGATGGCCACGCCGCTGCCGCCGCGGTCGGTATCGACCTGGAAGATGTCGCGCACGCCCCGCACGGGCCGGGCGCGCGCATCGTCGATGCTCTGCACCTGTCCGCCGAAGGTCGGCGCCCGCTGCAACAGCGCCACCTTCATGCCCGGCAGCAGCATGTCGATGCCATAGTGCTTGGCGCCGCTGGCGCCGGCCGCGGCATCCAGGCGGCGCTGGCCCTTGCCAATGATGCGGTACTGCACCGGCGCCTTGAGCACGACCTTGTCGGGTATGGCCTGCTTCAGCGCGGCCGCGGCCAGCGACGCGTAGCTGGCCCGCTTCGCGCCCGAATGCACGACGCCCGCGCGGGTCGTGCAAGCCGCAACGGGCACCTTCCACTGCTCGGCCGCAGCGGCAACCAGCATCGTGCGCAGCGCAGCGCCGATCTCGCGGTACTGTATCCACGAATGGCTCACCGCGTTGGACCCGCCGGTCATCTGGATGCCGAACACCGGATCCTTGAAGACGTCGGCCGCCGGCGCCAGGCTGGCCTTGACCTGGCTCCAGTCGACATCGAGTTCCTCGGCGACCAACATCGGCAGCGCCGTGAGCGCGCCCTGGCCGAAGTCGAGGCGGTTGACCTGGATCTCCACGGTATTGTCAGGGTGAATGCGCACGAAGGCACCGGGGTCGGCGCGCCGTGCCGGGGGAGCGCCAGCGGCACCCTCCGCGGCCAGCAGCGACGGGGCCGTCCAGGCCGCGACCAGGCCGCCGCCCGCGAGCGCCGTGATCTTGAGAAAGTCGCGGCGGCGCAGGGGTGCGCCCGCCGCCGTGGCACCGGGGCCTGCGCGGCGCGAGGCAATGTGGGCAAGATTCATGGCGCGCTCCTCAGGCCAGGGACCTGGCCGCGTCGTGGATGGCAGCGCGGATGCGCTGGTAGGTCCCGCAGCGGCAGATGTTGCCGGCCATCGCGGCATCGATGTCGGCGTCGCTGGGCTTGCGATTGCCCATCAGCAGGCCGGTGGCGCTCATGATCTGGCCGCTCTGGCAGTAGCCGCACTGCGCGACATCGTGGGCGATCCAAGCAGCCTGCACCGCCTTGCCGACCTTGCCCTCGGCCACCGCTTCGACGGTGGTGATCTTCTGGCCGGTCGCGGCCGCTAGCGGGGTCACGCAGGAGCGCGTGGGCTGGCCGTTGATCAGCACCGTGCAGGCGCCGCAGGCGGCGACCCCGCAACCGAATTTGGTGCCGGTCAGCCCCAGGGTATCGCGCAGCGCCCAGAGGATCGGTGTGGACGGGTCGGCATCGACCTGGACCGACTTGCCGTTGATATTGAGTGTCGTCATGTTCGCACCGTGGGTCATGGGGAAGGAACCGGGCCGCAAGCGTAGCGCCATTTGCGTTCGCTTGCGTTACACGCCCGGTTCCCTTGGTGAAGTAAAGACCCTGGGTAATGCCGTGCTTTTCGCCAGCGTCTACTTCAGGTTCAGCGCCTGCATGGTCTCGGACCCCAGGGTGCGGCGAATTTTGTCGCGGTCGCCGAAGCCCTTGTTGGAGGTTTCGACCGATCCCTCGACCTGCTTGGCGACCGCGTCCTGCTTCTCAAGGGCACCATCCAGGGCGGCCCAGTTCTTGTAGGTCACCATGAGAATGATGTCCGGGTCGTTTTCGGAGCGCGGTTCGACCGTCAGCACCTGATAGCCAGTCACATACCCGGCCTTCTTGGCCGCTTCCTGGGTCTGTTTCCAGGTCGTCGCGACATACTTCATGTAATCCTCGAAATGCCCGTTCATCGTGCGGATGCGGGCGATGTTCACGACGGGTCCCTCGGTGTACATGCGGTCCTCGGCAAGGACTGCAAGGCTTGACAGTGCGAGGCACGCGAATACCGCACTTGCGGCGAGGTAGTTCTTCTTCTGAGCCATGAGGAACCCTTTCCAGGTGATGGCCGCCATCGTCACGACGAAGCGCGCGGTAATCCGGTGCGCCCGGCGCGGATGATCCCCGCCGCGATGGGTAGACCGGGAACCTTACGCCCAATGATTACGCAGGTCACGTCAATATGATGTGCCGCCGCAGAAATTGCTCCCGCATTGCTGTCAGGGCATTGCGCGCTGGCGTTCAGGCGCCGCCGGTCACCAGGCCGGACGCGACGGCGCGGGCGTGCCGCCGTTCGCGGTGGCGGTTCTCCCAGCCGCTGATGTACGAGTAGATCACCGGCACGACCACCAGGGTGAGCAGGGTCGAGGTGAGCACGCCGCCGATGATGGCGCGGCCCATCGGCGCCTGCTGCTCGGCGCCCTGCCCGATGCCCAGCGACAGCGGCAGCATGCCGAAGACCATGGCGGCCGTCGTCATCAGGATCGGGCGCAGGCGGATGCGCCCGGCCGCCAGCAGGGCCTCCCTGAGCGGCAGGCCATCGCGCTGGCCGCGGTTGGCGAAATCCACCAGCAGGATGGCGTTCTTGGTCACCAGGCCCAGCAGGAACACGATGCCGATCATCGAGAAGATGTTCAGCGTCGTGCGCGTGAGCAGCAGCGCCAGCACCACGCCCACCACCGACAGCGGCAGCGAGGCCATGATGGCCACGGGCTGGAAGAAGCTGCCGAACTGCGAAGCGAGCACGATGTAGATGAAGATCACCGCCAGCAGCATCACCGAACCCATGGCCGCGGTGGTCTCCTGCTGCTGCTCGAAGTCGCCGTTCATCTCGAAGCGCAGTCCCGGCGGCAGCGCTTCGCCCTTGATCAGGTCGCTTACCTCCTGACCCACGTCGCCCGAGGGCCGGCCATCGACGTTGGCAAACAGCGCGACGCGCCGCAGCAGGTTCTGGCGCCGGATGTTCTCCGGATTGACCGCGGGTTGCACCGAGGCGATCGCGTGCAGCGGCAGCACTTCCGGGGCGCCATCGGCCAGCGTGCGGCCGGTGACCAGGTTCAGGTTGGCGACATCGTCGGTCACCGTGCGCTGGCTGCGCGGGACCTGCGTGACGACCTCGTAGTTCTGGCCGTCGGGCGCCAGCCAGTAACCCGAATTCTGGCCGCCGATGAGCGCACGCAGCGATTCGCCCACCTGCGCATGGGTCATGCCGATCTCGGCGGCCAGGTCCGGGTTCAGCCGCACCGCCACGCTGGGCGTGCCTTCCTTGAGCGAGCTCTCCACGTCGCGAGTGCCCTTGATCTTCTCCACCTTGTGGCGCAGCGACTCGATCTCGGCGGCCATCTGCGCGTCGTCGTTGCCCAGCAGGTTGATGAAGATCGGCCAGTCCCAGCCCACGGCGAGCTTGACGCCGGGCACCACCGCGATGGCCTTGCGAAATGCCGCCTCGAGGTCGGACTGGGAGCGCGTGCGCTGGGCACGATCGACCAGGCTGACGTTGATCAGGGCCGAGTTGTGCCCGTCGTCGGTGCCGATCTGGGTCTCGACCGCCCGGATCTCCGGGAACGGCCGCAGCCGCTCCTCGACGTCGCGCGCGCGCTGGTCGGCGTAGGCCAGGCTCGATCCCACCGGCAGGGTCAGGCGCAGCGTGATGAACGAATCGTCCGACCGCGGCACGAACTCCGTACCCACGACCCCGAACAGCGGAATCGCGACCAGGAACGAGGCCAGCGCGACCGCCAGCGTGGTCTTGCGCCGCGCCAGTGCCACTTCCAGCAGGCGCCCGTAGACCGCCGCCAGGCGTTCGTAGCCGCGATCGAAGACCGCCAGCACGCGGCCGACCACCGGCAGGCGATGCGGATTTCCGGCCGGGTCGTGCCAGACGGCCGATAGCATCGGGTCGAGCGTGAAGCTGACGAACAGCGAGAGCAGCACCGAAACGGCGACCGTCATGCCGAAGGCGTAGAAGAACTTGCCGATGATGCCGTGCATGAAGGCGATGGGCACGAAGACGGCGACGATCGACAGCGTCGTGGCAAAGACCGCCAAGCCGACCTCCTGGGTACCCTCCAGCGCGGCCCGGCGCGGGTCCTTTCCCATGCGGATGTGGCGCACGATGTTCTCGCGCACGACGATGGCGTCGTCGATCAGCAGGCCGATGCACAGCGACAGCGCCATCAGCGTCATGTAGTTGAGGGTGAAGCCGAACGCATAGATCGCGCTCAGCGTGGCGATAACCGCGATCGGCAGCGTCAGCCCGGTGATCACCGTACTGCGCCAGCTGCCCAGGAACAGGAACACGATCAGCACGGTAAGCAGGCCGCCCTCGAGGATCGTGTGCTTGACGTTCTCGATCGACCGCTCGACGAAATCGGCGGTCGCATACATCAGGTGCATCTGCACCCCGCCGGGCAGCTGCTTCTGGATGTCGTCGACCGCCTGTTTGACGGCCCGTCCGGTGGCCACCACGTTGGCGTCCTGCGACTTGAACACCGACACCGAGACCGCCGGCTTGCCGTCGACCCGCGAGATCGAGTCGGGCTCCTTTTCCGCATCGACGATCGTGGCGATCTGCCCCAGGCGCACCGCGGCGGCACCGCGCCGGGCCACGACGATCTGGCCGAAGTCGGCCGGCGAACGCAGCCGCCCGTCGACCCGCACGATGACCTCGGCATTGGGATTGACCACCTTGCCGACCGGCACGCTGACGTTCTCCGCCTTCAGGGCCGCCACCACCTGGTCAACGCCCAGGCCGACGGCCGCCAGGCGCACCGGATCGACCTGCACCTGGATCTGGCGCGTGGTCGCGCCGGCCAGCGTGACGTTGCCCACGCCGGGTACGCGCTGCAGGCCTTTTTGCACCACCTGCTCGGCCAGCAGCGTCAGCTCGCGCTGGCTGCGTGTATCGGAGACCAGGTCGTAGAAGGCGATCGGCTGGTCGTTGTCGGTCTGCGCGCGCAGGATGACCGGATCCTGGACCTCGCGGGGGAAGGTCGGCCGCACCTGCGCGACCTTGTCGCGCACGTCCTGCACGGCGCGCGTGCTGTCGGCGTCCAGGCGGAATTCGATGAAGGTCAGGTTCTGGCCCTCGCGCGACAGCGACCGGATCGTCTTGACGCCGGCGATCGTGTTGATGGCGCTTTCCAGCGGCCGGGCGACGTCGTTCTCGGCCTGCTCCGGCGAGGCGCCCGGATACGCGACGTTGACCGTGACCATCGGCAGCTTGACGTCGGGCATCGCCTCGGCACCGAGCTGCGCGGCCGAGAACAGGCCCACCACGGTAAGCGCGACCATGACCATGGTCGCGAACACCGGGTGGTTGATGGCAGTGCGCGTGATCCACATGGGCGTCTCCCGCGCACCTAGCGCTGCGGCGCCGCCGCGGACGCGGGCCCGCGCGCGACGACGCGCGCTGGCGCGCCGTCCTTCAGGTTGTCGAAGCGCGTCGCCAGCACCTGCGCCGACGGCTCGAGTCCGCCGAGGATCTCGGCCAGCTGCGAGGGCTCGTCGCGCCGGCCGACGGTCACGACATGGCGTGCCAGGTGGCCGTCGCGCAGTTCCCAGACCACCTGCTGGCCGGCCTCGGTTTGTATCGCAGCCAGCGGCAGGCTTGGGACTTCGCGGTCGGCCGCCAGCTTCAGGCGCACATTGGCGAACATGCCGGTGCGCACCAGGTTGCGCTCGTTGGAAAAGGCCACGTACAGGTCGATCGAGCGCGAGCCCGGGTCGGCGCTTGGATTGATGCGCTCGACCCGCCCCCGGAAGTGCTGCCCGGCCAGGCCCTCGATCTGCACGTCGGCGGCGGTACCCGGCGGCACGCGCGCGACGTCGGAGACCGCCGCCTGCGCCTGCACCTCCAGGTGCGACAGATTGACGATCGAGACCAGCTGCGCGTCGACGCCCACCTTTTCGCCCGACTGGACGAAACGGCGCGCGACCAGCCCGTCGATCGGCGCACGCACGACGGCATCGTCGAGCTGCAGCTGGGTCTGCGCCAGCTGGGCCTGGGCGGCATCGACGTTGGCCTGCTGCGCCTGCAGCGTGGCGTTGGCCGAGTCATAGGCATTTTGCGTGATGAAGTTGCGCTCCACCAGTTGGGCATTGGCCTCGCGGGTGCGCTGCGCCTGTTCCAGGTTGGCGCGCGCCGAGGCCAGCTGGGCTTCGCGCTCGGCCCGCTGGGCCCGCAGCGCCGCGGTGTCGAACTGCGCCACCACCTGTCCGGCCGCCACCGGGTCGCCCTCGCGCACCATGACCTGCTGCAGCACCGCCGAAAGCTTGGAGCGCACCACGGCCTGGGACAGCGCCTGCACGGTGCCCGGCAGTACCAGTTCATAGGAAAGTCGGCGCTGTGCCGGCGCGACGAGCTGGTCCGCGTCGAATTCGAGCGTCGCCTGGGCATCGGTTGTGGCCGCCTCGGCGTGGCCGGAGCGGGCCGTCAGTGCCACGATGGCCGCGGCGATCACCAGCACGCCGCCAGCCACTGCGGCGCCAATGATGAGGCGCCGTCGTTGCGCGATTGTCATGCATCCCCCCTGCCGGCCACCGGCCGGCAACTGTGCGCCGCGTCCGCCGCGGATGGGCCGGACGCGAAGTGGGGCGATTATGGACGCCGGTGGCCGGGCTGTCGGCGCGATTGAGACGAAACGCCGTTTCGGTGTGATGAACTGCAGGCGCCGCGGGCCGGCCGGGCAAGCTCCGGCGCGGCAGGGCGGGAGCCTCATTGCATCGGCATCGCTGCCGCCCGGCGACGGTCCGGCGGCTGGTCAGTCGCTGGTGTGGTCCAGCTTGAGCTCGCGGATCTTGCGCGTGATGGTGTTTCGCCCCAGGCCAAGGCGCGCGGCGGCCTCGATGCGGCGGCCGCGCACGTGGTTCAGCGCGCCGCCGATGACGACGCTTTCGAAGTCGTTGGTCAGGTCGTCGATGATCCCCGATTCGCCGGTCTCCAGGCGGCGCTTGACCTCGCGGCGCAGCGTGGCGCGCCAGTCGGCGGCCGCGGCCGGCGCCGCGCCGGCGGCCACGGCCATGGCCGTGGCCGGGGCATCGGCGCCCGCGACGTAGCCCGGGACCATGCCCCGCTCCTGGCGCAGTTCCACGGGGAAATCCTCCACCCGCACCCATTGCGCCGGCGCCAACACGGTCAACCAGTGGCACAGGTTCTCGAGCTGGCGCACGTTGCCGGGGAAGTGCAGCTGGGAGACGAACTGCAGCGCCTCCTCGGTGAGGCGCTTGGACTCGACCCCCAGTTCCTTGGCGCTGCGCGCCAGGAAGTGGCGCGCCAGCAGCGGAATGTCCTCGCGGCGCTCGCGCAGGGGCGGCAGGCGCAGGCGGATGACGTTCAGGCGGTGAAACAGGTCCTCGCGGAACCGGCCTTCGCGCACCTGCTCGTCAAGGTTCTGGTGCGTTGCCGCGATCACGCGCGCATCAGCCTTGAGCGGTTGGTGACCGCCCACTCGGTAAAAGAAACCATCGGACAGTACGCGCAGCAGGCGGGTTTGCAGCTCGGCCGGCATGTCGCCGATCTCGTCCAGGAACAGCGTGCCGCCTTCGGCCTGCTCGAAGCGGCCACGGCGCATCGCCTGCGCGCCGGTGAAGGCGCCGCGCTCGTGACCGAAAAGTTCGGACTCGAGCAGGTCGCGCGGGATGGCAGCCGTGTTCAGCGCGATGAAGGGCCGGGCCGCACGGGCGCTGTGGCGGTGCAGCGCGCGGGCCACAACTTCCTTGCCGCTGCCTGACTCGCCGGTGATGAGCACCGTGGCGTTGGACTGCGACAGGCGGCCGATCGCACGGAAAACGTCGTGCATGGCCGGCGCCTGGCCGAGGATTTCGGGCACTTCGAGCGGCTCTTCCTCGGCGCCGACCACCTGCAGGCTTTCGTCGAGCGCTCGCCGGATCAGTTCGATGGCCTTGTCGATGTCGAAAGGCTTGGGCAGGTATTCGAAGGCCCCGCCCTGGAAGGCGGAGACAGCGCTCTCCAGGTCCGAATAGGCCGTCATGATGATCACGGGCAGGCCCGGGAAGCGCCGCTTGACCTCCTGCAGCAGTTCGATGCCGCTGGTGCCCGGCATGCGGATGTCGGACACCAGTACATGTGGCTTGCCGGTTTTCAGGGCGTCGAGCACCTCGGCGGCGGTCGAAAACACCCTTGATGGCAGGTTTGCCCGGCTCAGGGCCTTTTCCAGTACCCAGCGGATCGACCGGTCATCGTCGACGACCCAAACCTGGGCCTTTTCTGCACCTTCATTGTGCGTCGTTGTCATGGTGATTCACCGTCGACCGGATCCAGGGGCAGGAGGATCCGGAATTCCGTGCGTCCGGGCTCGCTTTCGAAGTCGATCATGCCGTCGTTTTCATTGATGTAGCTCTGCGCCAGGGCCAGGCCCAGACCGCTGCCACCCTCGCGCCCGGAAACCAGCGGATCGAACACCCGCTGGCGGATCTCCTCGGGAACGCCCGGACCATTGTCGATAACACGCAAATCTAATGCCAGCTTGCAATGGCGCCGCGCGAACGTGACCTGGCGGGCTACGCGGGTGCGGATCTCGATCACCGCGTCGTCGTGCACGATCTGTTCGGTGAGCGCCTGGGCGGCGTTGCGCACGACGTTGAGCAGCGCCTGGATCAGCTGCTCGCGGTCGCCGCGGCAATCGGGCATCGACGCGTCGTAGTCGCGTTCGAAACGCAGGCCGGCGGGAAACTCGGCCAGGATCACCGAGCGCACGCGCTCGCAGACCTCGTGGATGTTGACGCTGCCGACCACGCGCGGTCCGCGGTGCGGCACCAGCACGCGGTCGAGCAGCGACTGCAGGCGGTCGGACTCGGCAATGATCACGCGGGTGAACTCGTGCTGCTCGCTGCTGCGCAGCTCGGCCTCGAGCAACTGCGCCGCCCCGCGGATGCCGCCCAGCGGATTCTTGATCTCGTGGGCCAGATTGCGCAGCAGCCGCCGGTTGGCCTCGCTGGTGTCGCCGCGCCGCTCCTCGCGGCCCACCGTGCGCCACTGGTGGCGCACATCGGAGAGCTCCAGCACCAGGGCGACATCCTCGTCGTTGGGCGCACTGGCCACCACCAGCACGGGCAGCGGTTCGCGCAGCGAACGGCGCACGGCCAGCAGCAGCCGGCGCTGGGCGTACTTTTGCGCCACCGCCTCGGCAAGCAGTTCGTCGATCTGGGTAGCCTGGATGAACAGCGAGCGCGCCAGGTGGCCTTCGAGGAGGCGGCGTGAAAGGTCGAAGGTGGTTTCGGCGGCCGGATTGGCGCGGCGCACGACGCCGGCGCGGTCAACCAGCAGCACGGCCGCGGTGAGCAGGTCGAGGCCGGTGTCGGCCGCCAGCGACGACAGGTTTGCGGCGCTGCGCAGACGCGGGTTCACGCGGGGTTCTCCCGGAGCGCGGGCCGCCGCCGGGTCAGTAGCGCGTGGGGATCAGTTCGCGGCGCAGCGAGGCGATATTGCCCTGCGAGCGTTCGATGTCGTCGAACAGGCGCTGCACATGCTCGCGGTAGCGCCCGCTGCCCGGCGCCTCGTCGGCCGCCGGCGGCGGCTGGCCGTGGTTGAATTCGGACTGCAGCTGGGCCAGACGCTCTTGCTCGGTGCGCAATTCCTCCTGCAGGATGCGGCGCCGGTCGCTGTCGCGCAGCCGCTGCGTGCCGGCATCGACCCGCGGGAAACTGGCCGGGGAAATGCCCGAACGCAAGGTGGGACGCGGGCTGACATTGCGCGCCAGTTCGGTGGCTGGAATGGTCGCGACGATGCCGTCGACACGCCGGCACGAGCTGCCCTCGGCGCTGTTCTGGTAGGTCTTGTGGCCGTCGGCGTCGACGCAGACGAAAATGCTGTCCGGCGGGGCTGCCAGGCAGGACCCCGTCATGGCCAGGAAGACCGAAAAATAGGCGCCGTGACGCATCGCGTTCCGAGTAGGTGGTTATCGGGGCAAGTCTACCCGCCGGCCCGGGGCGCGAAAGCCGCGAATGGGAGGTTTTGGCTCGATCATTCGGGGTATCAAGCTCCCCGGATACGGCACCGGGAAGCCAGGCGCTGCAGGCACGCGCGCCGGCGCCCCTCCGGCCCGCGCGCAAGAAAAAAGGGCGGCCTGGCGGCCGCCCCCCGAAACCGGAAAAAGGCGCGCGAGCGCTGCTTCCGATCACAGGCTGTAGTACATGTCGAACTCGACCGGGTGCGTGGTCATGCGGAAGCGGGTGACTTCTTCCATCTTCAGCGCGATGTACGCATCCAGGGCGTCGTTGGTGAAGACGCCGCCGCGGGTGAGGAACTCGCGGTCCTTGTCCAGCGCCTCGAGCGCCTGGTCCAGGCTGTGCGCCACGGTCGGCACCTTGGCGGCCTCTTCGGGTTCGAGGTCGTACAGGTTCTTGTCGATCGGGTCGCCCGGGTGGATCTTGTTCTGCACGCCGTCCAGGCCGGCCATCAGCAGGGCGGCGAAGGCCAGGTAGGGGTTGGCGGTCGGATCCGGGAAGCGCACCTCGACGCGGCGCGCCTTGGGGCTGGAGACGAACGGGATGCGGCAGGACGCCGAGCGGTTGCGCGCCGAGTACGCCAGGTTGATCGGGGCCTCGAAGCCGGGCACCAGGCGCTTGTACGAGTTCGTACCCGGGTTGGTGATGGCGTTGAGCGCCCGCGCGTGCTTGATGATCCCGCCGATGTAGAACAGCGCGAAGTCGGACAGGCCCGCGTAGCCGTTGCCGGCGAACAGGTTGGTGCCGTCCTTCCAGACCGACTGGTGAACGTGCATGCCCGAACCGTTGTCGCCCACCACGGGCTTGGGCATGAAGGTGGCCGTCTTGCCATACGAGGCGGCGACGTTCCACACCGTGTACTTGAGGATCTGCATCCAGTCGGCACGCTGCACGAGGCTGCTGAACTTGGTGCCGATCTCGCACTGGCCGGGGGCGGCGACCTCGTGGTGATGCACCTCGACCGGCACGCCCTGCTGTTCGAGCAGCAGCGAGATTTCCGAGCGCATGTCCTGCAGCGAATCGATCGGCGGGACCGGGAAGTAGCCGCCCTTGATCGGCGCGCGGTGCGCCAGGTTGCCCTGCTCGTAGTCGATGCCCGTGGACCAGGGGGCCTCTTCGGACTTGATCTTCACGAAGGACCCCGACATGTCGACGTTCCAGGTGACCGAATCGAAGATGAAGAATTCGGGTTCCGGACCGAAGTAGGCGACATCGCCCAGGCCGCTGGACTTCAGGTAGGCCTCGGCGCGGCGCGCCAGCGAGCGCGGATCGCGCTCATAGCCCTTGCCCGTGTTCGGCTCGAGCACGTCGCAGGAGATCACCAGGGTATTTTCTTCGCGGAACGGGTCCATGCGGACGCTGGCCGGGTCGGGCATCAGCAGCATGTCCGAGGCCTCGATGCCCTTCCAGCCGGCGATCGACGAGCCGTCGAAGGCGTGGCCGTCGGTGAATTTGTCCTCGCCGAACGACGACACCGGTACCGAAACGTGTTGTTCCTTGCCCCGTGTATCGGTAAACCGCAGATCAACGAATTTGACCTCGTTGTCGGCTATCAGCTTCAACACGTCTTTTGGCGACCCCATCGCGTTCTCTCCCTATCGAAAAATGCCAACTGGCGAATGCTTTATCCAAGCAGGAAATGTGCCGGAATTCCGGTGATGATATTCATGGCCATAGTGCGCACCGGGAAGCAGCCTACCAGAGCCAATTGGCGTCATTTGCGGGCAAGCCTGCGGGGGCGCCGGCCTGCCGGATCCGCGTGAGTTCACGGTCTGTCAGCAATTATGCACCAAATTGGAACTAATGCACTATTAATGTGCACTATACCGCACCGCGCTGTCGCATGCCGTCAGGGGGCAGTCCTTTGCCGTGCCCGGCGACAGGCAAGCGGATGTCCGATGGGGTGGTGGCTACGAATGGCCCGCGCCCGCCGCCGGCGGCAGGAATATGGCCTGCAGGTCGTTGAGAAACCGCATGCCCAGCGGCGTCGGCCGGATCAGGTCTTCGCCCGCCTCGATCAGGCCCCGAGCGCGCGCGCTCGCCAGGCCCGGGGCCATGGCCGCCGCGTCAAGGCCGGTGCGCGCCGTGAAGAGCGCCGGGGTGAACCCCTGGTGCAGGCGCAGCGCATTGAGCATGAACTCGAACAGCAGGTCGTCGTCGTTGAGCTCGCGCTCGGCGGCGACGAAACGGCCCTGCGCCGCGTTGAGCAGGTAGGAGTCGGGCTGGCGGAAGCGCTCGGTGCGCACGATGCGCCCCGGCAGCGACAGCTTGGCGTGGGCGCCCGCACCAATGCCCAGGTAATCGCCGAAGGTCCAGTAGTTGCGGTTGTGCCGCGCGGCGCGTCCGGGCCGGCAGAACGCCGATACCTCGTAATGCGCGTAGCCGGCCTGCGCCACGCGCTCCTCGGCCGCCGCCTGGATGCCGGCGAGGACTTCCTCGTCGGGCAGTACCGGCGGGTACTTGTGAAAGACGGTGTTGGGCTCCAGCGTCAGCTGGTAGAGCGACAGGTGCGGCGGGGCGATGTCCAGTGCCTGCCCGACGTCGCGCAGGGCATCGGCGACGCTCTGGCCGGGCAGGCCGATCATCAGGTCGAGATTGAAATTCTCGAAGCTGGCCGCCGCCGCCGCGATGGCGCGCCGCGCCTGGTCGCCGTCATGCACCCGGCCCAGCGCCTGCAGCTTGGCGTCGTCGAACGACTGCACGCCGATCGACAGGCGGTTCACGCCCGCGGCGCGAAAAGCCGCGTAGCGGCCGGCCTCGAAGGTGCCCGGGTTGGCTTCCAGCGTGATCTCGGCATCGGCGTCCACCGGCAGCAGCGCGCGCACCTCGGACAGCAGGCGCGCGACCGCCTCGCCCGACAGCAGGCTGGGCGTGCCGCCGCCGATGAAGATGCTGTGCACCGGCCGGCCCCAGACCTGCGGCAGCGTCGACTCCAGGTCGGCGCGCAGCGCGTCGAGGTAGGCCGCTTCGGGCAGCGCGGCGGAAGCATCGAGCGCGTGCGAGTTGAAATCGCAGTACGGGCATTTGCGCACGCACCAGGGGATGTGGATGTACAGCGCCAGCGGCGGCTGCAGCGGCGGGGTGGGGCGCGCGGGGCCGGCAACGGTGCTGCGGGCCGGCGCGGCCGGCGCCGCCGCGCAGAGGATCGGTATCACGCGGCCGGCCGGGCTCACCAATCCCAGCGCTCCCGCAGCAGGCGCAGCATCGCCTGCATGGCGATGGCGCGGTGGCTCAGCGCGTTCTTGCGCGCGGCATCGAGCTGGGCCGCGGTGCAGGCCAGTTCCGGCAGCCAGAAATACGGGTCGTAGCCGAAGCCGCCGGTGCCCAGGGCCTCGTCGATGATGCGGCCCTCCCAGATTCCGTCGGCCACCAGGGGCTCGGGGTCGTCGGCCGCGCGCAATGCCACGACCACGCATCGATAGTGGGCGCGCCGGTCGGCCGCGCCGGCCAGCCGCTCCTGCAGCAGCGCATTGTTGTCGGCGTCCTGCGCCTGCGGGCCGGCAAAGCGCGCCGAGCGTACGCCCGGTGCGCCGCCGAGCGCGCGGCAGCACAGGCCAGAATCATCGGCCAGGGCCGGCAGGCCGCTCGCGGCGGCGGCGTGGCGTGCCTTGGCCAGCGCGTTCTCCAGGAAGGTGCCGTGGGGCTCGTCGGCGGGCGCGATGCCCAGCGCGCCCTGCGGGCGCACCTGCGCCGCCAGCGGCGCCAGCAGCGCCTGCAGTTCGACCAGCTTGCCCGGATTGTCGGAGGCCAGCACCAGGGGCCGGGCGGCCGGTTCGGCGCGCGGGGCGGATAGCGTGCTCATTGCGGCGGGACGCGGTGCTCAGAGCACCGGCAGCACCTGCGCGAGCGCGGCGCGCTGCGCCGCGAACAGGCGGGCGGTACCGTCACGCGCCAGGTCGAGCAGCCCGTCGAGCTGGGCGCGCGAAAACGGCGTGCCCTCGGCGGTGCCCTGCACCTCGACGATGCCGCCGCTGGCGGTCATCACGATATTCATGTCGGTGTCGCACTGCGAATCCTCGGGATAGTCCAGGTCGAGCAGCAGCTCGCCCCCGACGATGCCCACCGAGACCGCCGCCACGGCGTCGCGCAGCGGATCGCCCGCCAGCGCCGGCACCGCGTGCTCGCGCAGCCAGCGCAGTGCATCGGCCAGCGCCACGTAGGCGCCGGTGATGGCCGCGGTGCGCGTGCCGCCGTCAGCCTGCAGGACGTCGCAGTCGATGTGGATGGTGCGCTCGCCGATCTTCGCCAGGTCGACCACGCAACGCAGCGACCGGCCGATCAGGCGCTGGATCTCCTGGGTGCGCCCGCTCTGGCGGCCGCGCACCGATTCGCGCTCGGAGCGCGTGCCGGTGGCCCGCGGCAGCATGCCGTATTCGGCCGTCAGCCAGCCCTGCCCCTTGCCGCGCAGGAAGGCCGGCACGCGCTCCTCGACCGATGCGGTGCACAGCACGCGGGTGTCGCCGAAGGTCACCAGCACCGAGCCCTCGGCGTGGCGGGTGTAGCCGCGATGGAATTGGACGGACCGCAGCTCGGCGGCGCCGCGGCCCTGGCTGCGCGGGCTCATTTGTCGACGATCAGCCGGGACGCGCGCTGGATGGCCTGCTGGATCTCGTTGACGGCGTCGTCGATCTGGTCGTCGGTATAGGCCGGACCGGGCTCGTCGCCGGCGCGCGGAATCTGGATCGTGGAGGTCATGGCGCCTTCGGGAATGACCAGCGTGGAGACCGGCGCATCGGTGGGCGGAACCATGTCGAGCGACTCGGCGCCGGCCCAGGCCATGGCCAGCGCCGTGCAGTTGTCGGACGCGGGGCCACCCTGCTCGAGGGCCGCGTCGACGATCTCGGGCACCGCGCGCATCACCGTGCGATCGGCGAAACCCTCGAGGATCGCCCGGTCGCTGAGCGTGCCCCACAGGCCGTCGCTGCACAGGAGCAGGACGTCGCCGGTATGCAGCGCCGTGGGGTGGCCGATCTCGACCGTCGGAGCGACGAAGGCGCCCAGGCAATTGAAGATGCGGTTGCGCTCGGGGTGGTCCTTGGCTTCCTCGGGACGGATCAGGCCCGAGGACACGAGATGGTGCACGCGCGAATGGTCGAGCGTGCGCTCGACGATGGCGCCGTTGCGGATCAGGTAGAGGCGCGAGTCGCCGGCATGCGCCCACAGCGCCACGCCGCGCTGGACCACGCACAGCACGATGGTGGTGCGCGGCGCCTCGGGCAGGCCGTTTTCCGCGCGGTAGCGATGCAGCTCGTGGTGCGAGGCCTGGATGGCCTCCTCCAGGAAGGCCGCCGGGTCGGGCAGCAGCGGCCGCGCCAGGCGCTGGTAGACCGCGGCGACGGTCTGCATGGTGAGCTGGGCGGCGACTTCGCCGCGCGCGTGGCCGCCCATGCCGTCAGCGACCATCATCATCAGGGAGTCGCGGGTGTACAGATACCCCATGCGGTCCTGGTTGACCTTGCGCCCGCCCTTCTTGCTTTCCTGGTAGATGGAAAAACGCACGGTCCGCCTCAGAACCAGGTGATGTTGTGCTCGCGGGCAAAGCGCGACATGCGCTCTCGCAGGTGCCGCATCTTGGCGCCGGTCCGCTCCATGAAGGTGAACTCGGGGCTTTCCGGGACGTTGTTGATCAGCTCCTTCTGCACAGCGTACACCGATTGGGGCCGTTCGAGCGAGTTCAGCCGCAGGCAGCGCTCGACCATCGAGATCATCTGCGCCGAGTACAGGCCGCGGAACGAACGCAGCGCCTGCGGCATCTTGTCGTCCTTGAGGCGGTTGTCCGACTCCTGCGGCGGCAGCCCCGACATGCAGGCATAGATGCAGGCGCCGATGCTGTAGACGTCGGTCCACGGGCCGAGCTCGGCGTCGCGCTTGTAAAGCTCGGGGGCGGCAAAGCCCGGCGTGTACATCGGATAGGTCTTGCTGATGTCGCGCTGCAGGGTCTGGCGGGCAGCGCCGAAGTCCAGCAGGATCGGCGCGCCGTCCATGCGCAGGTAGATGTTGGCCGGCTTGACGTCCAGGTGCAGCAGGCGGTTGCTGTGCACCTCGCGCAGGCCGTTCATCACCTGGGCGAACACCCGCCGGATGAAACGCTCCGAGAGCACATCCTTGGCATCCCTGCTGCGGTTGCGCAGCACGTGCTCCTGCAGCGAACGCCCCGACTCGTAGTGCATGACCATGTAGACGGTCTCGTTGGCGCGGAAGAAGTTGAGCACGCGCACGATGTTCGGATGGAAGATCGTGGCCAGCGCGCGGCCTTCCTCGAAGAAGCACTTCAGGCCGATGCGATAGGTGTTCAGATTCTCCGGGGCGACATACGGGGCGTACTCGCCCGGCTTGCGCTGCGCCAGCGCGGCCGGCATGTATTCCTTGATGGCGACCGAATTGCCGTTCTCGTCCTGCGCCAGATAGACGATCGAGAAGCCGCCGCTGGAGATCTTCTTTACAATGCGGTACGCGCCGAGCTGGATGCCCTCGGGCAGGGACGAGTTGTTCTGAGCCGCCATAGGTCGCCGATGCGCTAGCCAGTACGAGTGCGATTGCGGAAAGCGCGAAGACCGGCAGCCACCCGCAGGCAGCCCGGCGCGCCGGACCGCGCCGTCGGCATTGCCGCGCCGCGCCGCCGGGCCGGCGGCCAGGAGCCGGGTCCGCCCGATTGCGCCAGAAGCCTGCGGACCGATCCCTGAAGACGGTCCATTTTATCCAAACCCGCCCGTCGACACCGCGTGGCGCGGGCCAACACCGGGAACAAGGCAGGACAAATGGCGGATGTTTCGAGCATGACCGGATTTTCGGATGCGACCGTGACCACGGAGTTTGGGGCGATTTCGGTCGAGTTGAAGTCCGTAAATGGCCGCTTTCTCGAGCTTTCTCTTCGGCTTCCGGAGGAATTGCGCACCGCCGAGGCGACCTTGCGGGAGCGCATCGGCGCCACCGTGGCGCGGGGCAAGGTCGACTGCCGCGTCGGGCTGGCGCGCGATCCGCAGGCAGCGGGCGCGCAACTGAGCGACACGGCGCTGGCCCAGCTCGCCCAGCTGGCGCACCAGGTCCATGCCCGGTTTCCGCAGGCGGCGGCCCTGGCAACGGCCGACATCCTGCGCTGGCCGGGCGTCATCGCCAGCGCGACGGTCGACGCCGAGACGTGGCGCCAGCCGCTGGCCGAGGCGCTGGAGACTGCGCTCGCCGGCTTTCTGGCGTCGCGCCGGCGCGAGGGGGCGGCGCTGGCCGCGGCCCTGGCCGGGCGCTGCGACGGCATCGAGGCCATCCTGGGACAGCTGCGCGAGGCCGTGCCCCGCATCCTGGCCGAAACCGAGCGGCGCCTGCAGGAACGGCTGTCGCAGGTGCTGGGCACGGCGCTGGCCGGCAGCGCGCTCACGCGCGAGGAGATCAACGACCGGATCCGCCAGGAACTGTCGCTGCAGGGCATGCGCGCGGACATCGCCGAGGAAATGGACCGCCTGGTGGCGCATGTGGCCGAGGTGCGCCGCGCGCTGCGCCAGGGCGGCGCGGTGGGTCGGCGGCTCGATTTCCTCATGCAGGAGCTCAACCGCGAGGCCAATACGATCGCCTCCAAGGCCAGCGCCGTCGACATGACCAGCGCCGCGGTCG
This sequence comes from Burkholderiales bacterium, assembly GCA_037441485.1. Lineage (GTDB taxonomy): Bacteria > Pseudomonadota > Gammaproteobacteria > Burkholderiales > Burkholderiaceae_F > GJ-E10. The sequence continues at coordinate 18,446 of JBBISD010000013.1, read as the reverse complement.
AGCTCAAGCTGCTGATCGAACAGATGCGCGAACAGGTGCAGAATCTGGAATGACGTCCCCATCCCCCGCAGGAGAAGCGCGCATGGCGCCGAACACCGGCCGGCAGGTCTTCATGGTGGTGGCGCCCTCGGGCGCCGGCAAGTCATCGCTGGTAAATGCCCTGCTGTCGCGCGACCGGGCCATTGCGCTGTCGGTGTCCTTCACGACCCGTCCGCCGCGCCCCGGCGAGGTCGACGGCCGCGAATATCACTTCGTCGACCCGGCCCAGTTCCAGCAGCGCAAGGCCAATGGTGAATTCCTCGAAAGCGCCGAGGTGCACGGCAACCACTACGCCACCTCGCGGCGCGAGATCGAAAGCCGCCTGGCGGCCGGCACCGACGTGCTGCTGGAGATCGACTGGCAGGGAGCGCGCCAGGTGCGGCTGCATTTCCCGCGGGCCGTGGGCATCTTCATCCTGCCGCCGTCGATCGACGCCCTGGACGAGCGGTTGCATAAGCGCGGGCAGGACAGCGCCTCGGTGATCAAGCGCCGGCTGCTGGCGGCCGGCAGCGAGATCGCGCGCGCGCCCGAGTTCGAGTACATCATCATCAACCAGGACTTCGACATCGCGCTGGCCCAGCTCACCGCGGTCGTCACCGCCACGCGGCTGCGCTACGAGGCGCAGGCCGCGCAGCACCACGACCTGTTCGCGCAGCTGGGCATTCCCGTCGCTTGACCCTGCCCCTTCGCCCGCGCGGGTGCGAGCGTCGGCAGTAACCCGACGCCCTCTCCTGCGCACGGGAGAGGGTCGGGGTGAGGGCGCCAGCCGTTAGCGTGCCGGCCTCAGCGCCGCTCCTTCTCTCGCTCGATCTCGCGTTCCCGTTCCGTCTTGGCCGGCGGGTGCTGTGCTTCCGGAGCCGGGGGTGCCGGCGGTGGTACCGCCGGCGGTACCGCCGGTGGTACCGCCGGTCGTGCTGCCGGTCGTGCCGTGGGCGGTGGCGGCGCCGGTGGCGCTGCCGGCGCGCCGCGCGGAGCGTAATTCTCCGGACGGCCGTTGCCCGGCGCCGCGCCCCGCTGCTCCGGCGGTGGGCCGGACGGACGCTTGTATTGCGGCGCTTCTTCCGGCGCCGGCGCGTTCGGCCGCTGGTATTGCGGATACTGGCCCGGTGCCGGCGCGATTGGTCGCTGGTATTGCGGGTTCTGGGCCGGCGCCGGCGCCGGCGCATTTGGCTGCTGGTATTGCGGATTCTCGCCCGGCGCTGGCCCATGCGGCCGCTGGTACTGCGGGTACTGCCCCGGCGGCGGTGACGCCGGCGTGGCGGCGGGCCGCTGCATTTCGGGCGGGTTGGCGAACGGCCGCTCCTGGCGCCCACCGCCGGCTGCCGGCGGGCCAGCGCGCAGCAGGTGCGGCTGCGCGACCACGGCCTGCACCGGTCGCGCCTCGGGCAGGCGCGAGAAGCCATTGCGCCGCGAATAGGTCCGCAGCGGAGCCTGGCTGACCGGCGGCGGCGCGGCCACCCGCACGACCGGCGCCTGGGCCGCGGCCAGCTGCGCTTCGCGCGGCGCCATTGCGTTGAACGGCCGGCCACCGGCCAGCACGCCGGCCGGCGCCTCCAGGCGCATATGGCCGCCGTCACCGGGGCGCACGTGCATGCCCGGACGCATGAGCGGCGGCGCGCCGACGACGACGGCCGGATTGGTGCCAACCGGCGCCGGGACGATGACGCCCACGCGCGAGCCCGGGGGCGGCGGTACGAAGCAACCGTCCGGGCCGTCCGGACGCGGGCCGCGGATCACGCCGGGCCGCGCCTCGACCACCACGACCGAGATGCCGACTGCCGGCGCGATGAAGACGGCGCCTGGAGCGCGCCAGTAGCCGGGCACGAAGATCACGACCCCGCCGCGGTTTTCGTAGTACGGCGGATTCCAGCCGTAGCCGACGATCGGCGGCGCCAGCCAGCGACCATGGGCCCAGACCCACTCGCCGTCCCAGACCCAGTAGCCCCCGGTCCAGTAGGCGCCATAGAACGGCATCGGGCCTGGATCCTCGACCAGCATCGGCGGCGGCGCCCAAGGCACGCCGATGGGCTCCGGCTCCTCGGTCGGCGGATCGACATAGACGCTGACGACCGGCGGCGGGGGCGGGGGCACATAGTCCTCTTCGGTCGGCGGATAGCCGGGGGCACCCGCGTAAGCGTCGGGCGGGGGCGGCGAGTCGTAGTCCGACGGTGGCGGCGGCGGCGGCGGAAGGTACTGCGGCGGCGGTTCGTAGGCGCCGGGCGGCGGGCTGTACTGCGGCGGCGGCGCATACGCGTCGGGCGGCGGATTGTATTGCGGCGCCGGCGGCTGCGGCGTGTACTGCGGCGGCGGCGGTGGCAGGTACGCGGGGGGTTCGGATCGCACCGGCTGGACCACGCAGGCGCCCAGCACGAGACTCAGCGGTGCTGCCAAGCAAAGTAAGCGTTTCACGCGTCGAACTCCCGAAGATGAATGCACGCAGCAAGCGCCGGCCAATATAGGCCTGAACGCCAGGGCGATCAAAGTCGTTGACCCCGCGGCGGCGGCGCGGCCCGGGTCTTACATTCGGCAACACAATCGCGGCGCGGCCGCCGCGGAGCAGGGTCGAGGCCGGGCGCCGCAGGGCGCGCTATAATCGCCCCTCGTTCATGGTCCGCAGCGCAGCATCCGCGGACCCCGCGCCACCAGCGGCGGCCGCCGCACGGCGGCCGCGGCACACCCGGGAATCCGCCATGGCCCGCATCACCGTCGAAGACTGCCTCAAACAGATCCCCAACCGCTTCCAGCTCGTGCTGGCCGCCGCGTACCGCGCGCGCCAGCTCACGCAGGGCCACGCACCGAAAATCGACACCAAGGACAAGCCGGCCGTGGCCGCGCTGCGCGAGATCGCCGCGCAGAAAGTCGGCATCGAGATGCTGCGCAAGGTTCCCACCTGATACCGCGCGGCCCCGGGCGTCGCCATCGCCATCGTCCACCTGCCGCGCCGGCCCGCCGTACCGCCGCCGTACCGCATTACCCGCCGCATATCCGCCGCCGTCCCTGCCGTTTGCCCGGCGCCGCATAGCGCGCTAGCGTAGCGTCATGTCGACGCCAGCGGATCCGCCCGCCTCGCGCCTGCCGGTTGCACCGGCCGGCATCGCCCGCCTCGCCGCGGAAACGCCGGCGCGCGCGCCCGGTTTTGCCGAGCGCGCCGCCAAGGCGCTGCGCAAGGCGCGCAGCAAGGTCTGGCGCTCGGAGCCAGTCGCCGTCGAGACCGCGGCACCCGACCGGCGGGTGGTGAGCTTTGCCGACCTGACCGACCGCCTGAAGCTCTACATGTCCTCCGGGGACATCCAGAAGGTCAAGGCCGCGTTCAAGTTCTCGGACGCCGCCCATCTGGGGCAGTTCCGCAAAAGCGGCGAGCCCTACATCACGCACCCCATCGCCGTTGCCAAGATCCTGGCGCACTGGCGCATGGACGTGGGCGCCGTGCAGGCGGCGCTGCTGCACGACGTGCTGGAGGACTCGGGCACCTCCAAGCAGGACCTGGCCGAGCAGTTCGGCCCGGCCGTCGCCGAGCTGGTCGACGGCGTCTCCAAGCTCGACCGCCTCAATTTCGCCAGCAACGCGCAGGCCCAGGCCGAGAGCTTCCGCAAGATGCTGCTGGCAATGGCGCGCGACGTGCGCGTCATCCTCATCAAGCTGGCCGACCGCCTGCACAACGTGCGCACACTCGACGCCGTCGACCGCGAGCGGCAAAAGCGCATCTCGCGCGAGACGCTGGACATCTACGCCCCGATCGCGCACCGCCTGGGCCTCAACGAGATCTACCGCGAGCTGCAGGAGGCGTGCTTCGCCCTCCTCTACCCGCTGCGGCACCGCGTGCTCGAAAAGGCCATCCTGACCGCGCGCGGCAACCGCCGCGAGGTGCTCAAGAAGATCCACGTGGCGGTGCAGAACGCGCTGGCGCGCAACAAGCTCAAGGCCGAGATCTTCGGCCGCGAAAAGACGCTGTTCGGCATCTACCGCAAGATGGTCGACAAGCACCTGTCGTTCTCCGAGGTGCTCGACATCTACGGCTTTCGCATCGTGCTGGGGACCGTCGCCGACTGCTACCTCGCGCTGGGTGTGCTGCACGGCCTGTACAAGCCGGTGCCCGGCAAGTTCAAGGACTACATCGCCATCCCCAAGGTCAACGGCTACCAGTCGCTGCACACGACGCTGATCGGGCCGTTCGGCCAGCCGGTCGAGTTCCAGCTGCGTACGCGCGAGATGAACCGCGTGGCCGAGTCCGGCGTCGCGGCGCACTGGCTGTACAAGGAGGATGCGCAGAGCCTCTCGGACATGCAGTCGCGCACCCACCAGTGGCTGCAGTCGCTGATCGAGCTGCAGCAGCAGACCGGCGACTCGGCCGAGTTCCTGGAGAACATCAAGGTCGACCTGTTTCCCGACAAGGTCTACATCTTCACGCCCAAGGGCAAGATCGTCTCGCTGCCGCGCGGCGCCACGCCGGTCGACTTCGCCTACTCGATCCACACCGACGTCGGCAACAAGACCATCGCGGCGCGCATCAACGGCGAGGCCCAGCCGCTGCGCACCGAGCTGCGCAATGGCGACGTGATCGAGATCGTCACCGGGCCGGTGGCCCGGCCCAACCCGGCCTGGCTGGGCTTCGTGCGCAGCGGCCGTGCCCGGGCCGAGATCCGCCACTACCTGCGCACGATGAAGAGCCAGGAGTCGATCGAACTGGGCGAACGCCTGCTGGCCCAGGCGGCCTCGCAGTTCGCCTTCGCGCTGGCCGATGCCAGTCCGGAGGCCTGGAACACGCTGGTGCGCGAGGCCCAGGCGCGCGACCGCGACGAGCTGCTGGCCGACATCGGCCTGGGACGGCGGCTGGCCGCGGTGCTGGCGCGCCAGCTCAGCCGCATCCAGTCGCGCAGCAGCGCCGAGGTGCCGGGCGAGGGCGCGGCCGGCGCTCCGGCGGCGGCGCGCGCCGCGCCCATGCAGATCCAGGGCACCGAGGGCATGGCCCTGCAGATGGCCAACTGCTGCACGCCGATCCCCGGCGACGAGGTGGTGGGGCAGCTGCGCCGCGACCTGGGACTGGTCGTGCATCAGTCCGACTGCACGCATGCGCAGCGCGCGCGCCGCGCCGATCCGGAACGCTGGCTCGACCTGCAGTGGGCCGAGGACCCGGTGGGGCTGTACGCGGTCAATATGGACGTGCGTGCGCGCAACGAGCGCGGCGTGCTGGGCTACGTGGCGGTGGCGGTGGCCGAGGCCGAATCCAACATCCTGAGCGTCAACGTCGAGGACGAGGATGCGCGCGAGGTGACCATCCACTTCAAGATCCAGGTGCACGACCGGCGCCACCTGGCGCGCGTGGTGCGCTTGCTGCGGCGCATCGGGCAGGTGATCCGGGTGACGCGCACCCGGGTGAACCTGCGGTCTCAGGCGGCCGACGTGCCTGTCGAGCTGCCGCCGTCCGACCTGTCGTAGCGCACCTGCAGGATCTCGATCGTCTCGGTGCCGCGCGGCGTCTGGAACTGGATGGCGTCGCCCTCGCGGGCCTTGAGCACGGCGCGGGCGATCGGCGAGATCCAGCTCACGTGGCGGCGCTGCGGGTCGACCTCGTCGACCCCGACGATGGTTATCTCCTGCGGCTCGCCGGCCGCCGTGCGGTATACGACCGAGGCACCGAAGAAGATCTGGTCGGTATCGCCGCGCTGGGCCGGATCGACCACCTCGGCCGCTTCCAGGCGCTTGGTGAGAAAGCGGATGCGCCGGTCGATTTCGCGCAGGCGCTTCTTGCCGTAGATGTAGTCGCCGTTCTCCGAGCGGTCGCCATTGGACGCAGCCCACGAGACGGTGCGCACCACCTCCGGACGCTCGGCAGTGACCAGGTGGCCCAGCTCGGCGCGCAGGCGCCGGTAGCCGGCGACGGTCATGTAGTTCTTCGTGCCGGCCGGCAGCGGCGGCGGCGCCGGGCCATCGCCGTCTTCGTCGTCGGCACCTTCCTTGACGAATGCTTTGCTCACGGCGGCGGACGGCGATCCCTGGAGAAGCGCGGGGCCCGGTGCGGGCCGGCGCGGCGCACGCGGCGCGTGCGCGATTGGATGGGGTGGCCGATGGGATTCGAACCCACAACAACTGGAATCACAATCCAGGACTCTACCGTTGAGCTACGGCCACCACGACGTACGCACTGATTGCTGATACTGGCCTGCCCGGCCGGACTCGAACCAGCGACCCTCAGCTTAGAAGGCTGATGCTCTATCCAACTGAGCTACGGGCAGACGATGATCCCCGGGCAAGGGTTTCTCCGCAGCACGGTTGGTCGGGGCGAGAGGATTCGAACCTCCGACCCCCTGCGCCCAAGGCAGGTGCGCTACCAGGCTGCGCCACACCCCGAAAGGCGGGATCATACCGATCCCCTGCCCGGGCGGCAATTTGCGCGCCCGCGGCGCACGGCGCCGCGGACCGTGCACCGCCGGCCACGGCGGGCGTGGGATCAGCAGGTGTCGGCCAGTCCGCGCGCCGCGGCGGCACGCTCGGCGCTCGGTAGGTTCGATTGCGTCTCGGGTTCCGCACCGTCGATCTCGGGCGCCGGCACCGGCGTGTAGCCGGGATAGTCACGGTGCCAGGAGTCGGCACCGGGCCGCACGGGAACGGCATGATGGACGCAGCTGGCGAAATCGGCACGGAAGCTGTAGCCGCGCCGCTGCAGTGGTTCGTCGGGTGCCTCGCCGCCGCTTGTTTCCGAGACCGAGCCCAGGATGGCCTGGTCGCCGAGGCGCTCGCGCACGCGCTCGACGAATTCGCGCAGCAGCAGGTCGATGCTGGCATCGGCCAGCGGGGCGTGGCGCACCCATACCTGGCACAGGCAGATCGCGTGGTGGGCATCGACCACCCCCAGCGTCGCGGAGAACCGGGCAATGCGGTTCTCGTCGGTTCGGTGCCATAGCGCACTGCCCTTCCAGCCCAGCTTGTGCAATTCGAGACGCACGCGGTGGTCGGCGGTGGGGAGCAGTTCCCAGATGGCACTGAGCGCGACGACGGCGCCCGTGGGGTCCTGGAAGTATTTCGAGTGATCGACGATGTGGTCCATTGTGTCCTCACCCCGACCTTTTGGGTCCGGGCTGCCAGCGTTTTTATGTTGTTAACAATATTGTTAACAAAATATGCTCGCATATTGGACGAACCCTGTCAACCGGCAGTTTTCCCTTGAAATCCTCGACTAGTTTATTAAAATATTTATTATCAATAATGTATGAACATATTGCGACGCAGAAAAAGCCAAATAGAGCTTGACGCCAAGACCCATCGCCCGTAAGTTCTTTTGTTAACAATTAACGGTTACCCACAAACCCGGAACGTGTCGGCCATTACCGGCCAGGACCTCGACACTTGCATCTGCCGACTCTTGCCCATTTGCCCGACGACGAGGGCTCCGCTCCGCCGGGCGCTGGCGCGGCGCCGTCCCTGCGCACCGGCGGCGCCGCCTTTCGGCTGTTCCACGGGGCGATTCCGCCGACGCTGTCGATCCGCGACCAGGTCGCGGTCGCGGTGGCCGAGCGCATCATCGATCGGCGCCTCGCGCCGCGCGTCCGCATCCGCGAGGCGGCCCTGGCGGACCAATTCGCGGTCAGCAAGGCGCCGGTCAACGAGGCACTGCTGCTGCTGCAGCACACCGGTCTGGTCGACGCCTCGGCCCATCGCGGCATGGCGGTGGCGGCCCTCGGCCCCGAGGACCTCGCGGACCTGGTCGATCACCGTGCGGCGCTGGCGCGGGCCTTCGTACCGCGCTTCGTCGCCGGTCACACGCGCGAGGACGGCGACGTGCTGCGCCGCCTGCTGGCGCGCATGGCGGAGCTGGCGCCGCGCGACGGACCCGCGCACGATTTCGTCGAGGTGGCCGACCGCGGCCTGGTGTACCTGGCGCTGCGCGCCGGCAATCGGCATATCGGACGGGCGGACTGCGCACTGTCGTTGCGCCTGCTGCGCTATTTCGCGCTGCCGGCCCGGAGCGCGCCGCAGCGCCGGCGCCTGCTGCAGTGGTGGCAGGAGCTGGCCGCGCGCATCGCCGCGCGCGACCCGCTGGGCGCGCTCGACCATGTCGAGGCCGGCCTGCGCGAATGGCTGGACGACGCGCGCGCGGCACTGCCGGCGACGGCGTGACGCCGATGGCCCTGGCTGCCGAGAAGACGCCGGGCCCCACGGGCCTGCTGCAGCCGACCGCGCTGGTGGCAAGCCGCCTGCTGATGGGCCGCGAAGCCACGGCGTGGACGCTGCCCGAGCAGATCGCCGTGGCCGTCGGCGAGCGCATCCTCAATGAGAGCATCGCCCCGGGCAACCGGATCGGCGAGGAAGCCCTGGCCCGGGAGTTCCAGGTCAGCCGCGGCCCCATCCGCGATGCGCTCAGGATCCTCGAGGCGGCCGGCCTGGTGGTCATCACCAGCCGCCGCGGGGCCACGGCCAGTGCGCTCAACGCCGACGACCTGCGCGAGATCTTCGAGCTGCGCCAGAGCCTGCTGGCGGTGGCCATCCGCGGCTTCGCGCGGCTGTCGATCGCCGCCGACTTGCTGCAGCTCAAGCGCCACGTGCTGGCCCTGGAAATGGTGCCGCCCGAGCCGCGCGCCGCGCTGCTGTACACCGACGCGCTCGACCGGGTCATGCTGCACCTGTCGCACCACTGCGGCAACCGGCGGATCGCGCGCATCATGGCAACGCTGTCGCTGCAGTCGTTCCGCTACTACCGCCGCGGCCAGGCGCACAGCACGCCCCAGGCGACGCGCCATGGCGAGGTGATCGCGTTCTATCGGGACCTGGTACGCACCTACGAACTCGAGCAAAGCGTCGAGCCGATGCTGCTGCGCCTGCGGCAGATCTACGCGGACCGCGCCGGCAACATCGACGCCTTCCTGCCCTAGGCGTCAGCCCGCGCAGCGCCGTCGCCCGGTCCGCCTGCCACCGGCTCCGCGCCCGACTCGGCGTCACCGCCGGACGCCGCCGCCGCGGCCCGTTCCGGCACCACCAGCCGCGACTTGGGCAGCCACGCGGAGAACGTGCTCCCCAGGCCCACTTCCGAAGCGATGTCCAGCCGCCCGTCGTGGCGCAGCAGCACGTGCTTGACGATGGCCAGCCCGAGGCCGGTGCCGCCGGTCTCGCGCGAGCGGCTCTTTTCCACCCGGTAGAAGCGTTCGGTCAGGCGCGGCATGTGCTCGGCGGCGATACCGATGCCGCTGTCGCTGACGCGGAACACGCCGCCCTGCGGCACGAACTCCCAGGCGATGCGCACGGTGCCGCCGGGAGGCGTGTAGCGGATGGCGTTGGATACCAGGTTGCCGAAAGCGCTGCGCAGCTCGTCGCGGCTGCCGCGCACCCAGGCCGGCGGTGCCTCGACGCGGATATCGTGCTGGCCGTTGGAGAGCGTGCGCGCCTCGTCGGCCACTTCGCCGATGAGCTGGGCGACGTCGATCGTGTCCTCCTGGTTGGGACTCTCGGACTCGAGCCGCGACAGCATCAGCAGGTCCTCGATCAGGCGGTGCATGCGCTCGGCCTGCTCCTCCATCAGGCGCAGGTGGTGCAGGCGCACCGGGCCGAGTGCGTCGCCCGCGTCATCGAAGGACTCGAGGAAGCCCTTGATCACGGTCAGCGGCGTGCGCAGCTCGTGCGACACGTTGGCGACGAAATCGCGCCGCATGGCGTCGACCCGCTCGCTCTGCGTTATGTCGCGCGTGACGACGATCGAGCGCCCCGGTTCGAAGGGAATAACCGCCAGCGACAGGATGATCGTCGGATTGCCCAGCGGCCGCAGTACGAGCTCTGACGCGAAGCGCCCCGAAGTCATGTAGGCCACCAGCCGCGGATCGCGCACGAGGTTGGTCAGCCGCAGGCCCTGGTCGGCGCGCAGCGACAGCGCCAGGTGGCGCTCGGCCACCGGATTGCACCATTCAATCTGCAGCGCCGCGTCCACCAGGATGATGCCGTCGGGCAGCGCGCTGATGGTGCGCCGGAAGCGCTCTTCGTTCTCGATGAGGCGCCGCTGGCCGAGCTCGCCGGCGCGGTGCCAGCGGTACAGCCCGGAGAAGACCTCGGCCCAGACGCCGAAGCCCTCCGGCAGGTCTTCCAGCGAAGGCTGGTTCAGCCAGTTGCCCAGCGCCCCCAGGAAGTAGATCTGGATCGCGTACAGCACCGCCAGGACCGCCAGGCCGAGCCCGAGGCCAGCGACGACGTCAACCGTCAGCGCCACGATCGCGCACACCAGCAACAGCAGCGCCAGGCCGGCGATCGCCGGCAGGACGATGCGCAGGGGGCGCGGCGACGGCAGCACGGCCACTGCGCGGTCAGCTGTCGCTGGTCGCGGACAGCCGATAGCCCAGGCCGCGCACGGTCTGGACCAGGTGCTGCGCGTCCACCGGCATCAGCGCCTTGCGCAGGCGCAGCACGTGGACGTCGACGGTACGCTCCTCGATGAAGACGTGGTCGCCCCAGACGTTGTCGAGCAGCTGGCTGCGCGAGAACACGCGCTCCGGGTGCCCGACCAGGAAGGTCAGCAGCTTGAACTCGGCCAGGCCCATCTTGACGCCGCGGCCGTCCACCTGGACATCGTGGCGGGCCGGGTCGATGCGCAGCGGTCCGTAGGCCAGGGTCTCGCCGCTCTTTTCGGGGGCCCGCCGGCGGAACACCGCGCGCACGCGCGAGACGAGCTCGCGCGGCGAGAAGGGCTTGACCACGTAGTCGTCGGCGCCGCTGTCCAGCCCGGCGACGCGGTCGCTCTCGGCGCCCTTGGCCGTGAGCATGATCACCGGCATGGTGCGCGTGCGGTCGGACTTGCGCAGCTCGCGCAGGAAGTCGATGCCGGCACGGTCGGGCAGCATCCAGTCCAGGATGACGAGGTCGGGCAGTTCGCCGCGGATTGCGGTCTCAGCGGCGCCAACCGACTCGGCCCGGCGCACCTTGTAGCCGCTGTTGCCGCAGGAGAAGGCCACCAGCTCCTGGATCGCCGGTTCGTCTTCCACCACGAGTATCGATGCGCTGGCCATGGTCGGGTTCACTCCTGCGAGACGGCGCGGGCGATTTCCTCGGGGGTCGCGTGCCGCACGTCGGCCCCCTGTGCAACGAAGATAACGTGCTCGGCGATGTTCTTGGCATGGTCGCCGATGCGCTCGATGGCCTTGGCGACCCACACCGCGTCGAGCGACGGCGAGATGGTGCGCGGATCCTCCATCATGAACGTGATGAGCTGGCGCAGGATCGCCTGGAACTGCTGGTCGACCCCGCGATCCTCCTCGATGATGGCCGCCGCCGCGCTGGCGTCGAGGCGGGCGAAGGCATCCAGCGCGCCGCGCAGCATCCTGCCGGCGGCCACCGCCGAAGTGTGGATGTCGCGCAGCCGCGGCGTGCGCACGCTGCGCTGCTTGTCGAACAGCCACTTGGCGGCCCGCGCGATCTTGGTCGCCTCGTCGCCGATGCGCTCGAGTTCCGTAACGGTGCGCGCCACCCCGATGATCAGCCGCAGGTCGCCGGCGGTCGGCTGGCGGCGCACGATCATGTTGACGACGACGCGATCGAGCTCGACCTCCTGCTCGTTGACCTGGCGGTCGCCCTCGATCACCTCGTCGGCCAGCGCGACGTCCGGGCGCTCGTAGCTGTCGATCGCCGACTGCAGTTGCGCCTCGACCAGGCCGCCCATGTGCAGGATGCGCGCCCGCAGCGCCTCGAGTTCGTGGTCGTACTGCTTGGAAAGATGCTCGCCGTTGTTGCTCATGCTGCCTCCCCGCTGCTAGCCAAAGCGACCGGTGATGTAATCCTCGGTCTCCTTCTTGCCCGGGCGAATGAAGATCTGGTCGGTTTCGCCGAACTCGACCAGTTCGCCCATGTAGAGAAATGCCGTGAAGTCCGAACAGCGCGCCGCCTGCTGCATGTTGTGGGTGACGATGAGGATGGTGACGGTCTCCTTCAGCACGGTGATCAGCTCCTCGATCGACGCGGTGGCGATCGGGTCGAGCGCCGAAGTCGGCTCGTCGAACAGCAGCAGTTCGGGGTCGGCCGCCAGCGCCCGCGCGATGCACAGCCGCTGCTGCTGGCCGCCCGACAGGTTGGCGGCCAGGCCGTGCAGCCGGTCCTTGACCTCGTCCCACAGCGCCGCGGCGCGCAGCGACTGCTCCACCTTGTCGGCCACCGCCGAGCGCGGCGCCAGGCCGCGCAGCCGCAGGCCATAGGCGACGTTCTCGAAGATCGTGGTCGGGAACGGGCTGGGTTTCTGGAACACCATGCCGATGCGCATGCGCACGTCGATCGGATCGACCTCGCGCGACAGGATGTCGATATTGTCCGGGTGCAGGCGGATCGCCCCCTCGTACCGGTTGCCCGGATACAGGTCGTGGATGCGGTTGAAACAGCGCAGGAAGGTGGACTTGCCGCAGCCCGAGGGCCCGATCAGGGCCGTCACCTGGTTGCTGTGCACCGCCAGCGAGATGTCCTTGAGGCCGCGAAAGTCGCCGTAATAGAAGCTCAGCCGATCGACCTGCGCCTTGAGCGGCACAGCCGCGCCAGGCGCCGCCGGCGCTGCCGGCACGTCCAGGTTCACTCCATCGGCAGTATTGCCCATCGCCTTGTTCCGCTCCCCTGCCCGCCGGCGCGGCGCCGGCCATGCGCGCCGGCCGCCGCCCCGGGCTCCGGCCCCGGGCTGGAAATCAGTCTATGACCGGATTGTCACGCCATTGTGACATGACATATTGCATTCGTCCGGGCTGTAACCGCTGGCCGGGCGAAAGATCCGGCCGCGCACGGCGCGCGCACGCGGCCGGGGACCCGCCATTGCGGCGCCGACCGCTGCGTTCCCGCTCTAGGCCAGCGTGGCCGCGAGCCCGTCGGCGACCGTGCGGGCGAAGTTCGCATCGGCCGCCTCGACCATGATGCGCAGCACCGGCTCGGTACCCGACGGGCGGATGAGGACCCGCCCGCTGCCCTGCAGCTGCGCCTCCGCGCGCGCCAGTTCCTGCACCAGCGGCTGGTGCGTCTGCCAGTGGAAGCCCGCGGCAATGCGCACGTTGACCATCGTCTGGGCCATCATCGCCAGCTCGGCCGTCAGGCCGGCGATGCTCGATTGCAGGCGGCGCGAGGCCGCCAGCACCTGCAGCGCGCTGACGATGCCGTCGCCGGTGGTGTGCCTGTCCAGGCAGATCAGGTGGCCGGAGCTTTCGCCGCCGAACAGCCAGCCGCGCTGCTCGAGCGCCTCGAGCACGTAGCGGTCGCCGACGGCGGCGCGCACGAACGGCACGCCCAGCTCCGCAAAGCGCCGCTCGAGCGCGTAGTTGGTCATCAGCGTGCCCACCACGCCCTGCACGCTGCCGTGGCGCAGGCGATCGCGCACGATGGCGAACAGCAGTTCGTCGCCGTTGAAGGTGCGCCCGCCGCGCTCGACGATCACCACCCGGTCGGCGTCGCCGTCGAGCGCGATGCCGAAGTCGGCGTCCTGCTCCTGCACGATCCGCGCCAGGCCCTGGGCGTGCACCGCGCCCACGCCGTCATTGATGTTGAAGCCGTTGGGGGTTGCCCCAACCGCCACCACGTCGGCACCGAGCTCGTGGAACACGTCCGGCGCCACGTGATAGGCGGCGCCGTGGGCGCAGTCGACCACCAGCTTGAGGCCCTTGAGGTCGATGTCGAGCGGAAAGGTGCTCTTGCAGAACTCGATGTAGCGGCCGGCGGCGTCGTCCAGGCGCCGCGCCTTGCCCAGGCCCTGCGACGAGACGCAGGACAGCGGGCGCTCGATCCCGGCCTCGATCGCCAACTCCAGGCTGTCGGCCAGCTTCTTGCCGGCGCCCGAGAAAAACTTGATGCCGTTGTCCGGATAGGGGTTGTGCGAGGCGCTGATGACGACCCCGGCGCTCAGGCGCAGCGCGCGCGTCAGGTAGGCGACTGCCGGCGTGGGCAGCGGTCCGCACAGCACGACGTCGACGCCGGCGCTGGAAAAACCCGCCTGCAGCGCCGCCTCGAGCATGTAGCCCGAGACGCGCGTGTCCTTGCCGATCAGCACGGCCGGCCGGCCAGCGGCCGTGTCCTGCGCCAGCACCCGCCCGGCCGCGTGGCCCAGGCGCAGCACGAAGTCCGGCGTGATCGGCGCCTCGCCCACCGTGCCGCGTATGCCGTCGGTCCCGAAGTATTTGCGCTTCAAATGTCCCTCCTCGCTATTGCTGGGCGGCCCGGGCGGCCGGCGGCGCGGCGGCCGGCGCGGCGCCCGCGCAGGCCTGCCAGACGGCGAGCGCATCGCGGGTCGCGCCCACGTCATGGGCCCGAACGATACGCGCCCCGTTGGCCGCCGCCACCAGCGCGGCGGCCAGCGAGGCGGCCAGGCGCTGCGTCACCGGCCGGCCGGTGAGTTCGCCCAGAGTCGACTTGCGCGACAGGCCGACCAGGATCGGGTGTCCCAGCGGCAGCAGCGCCGCCAGGCCCGCCAGCAGGCGCCGGTTATGTCCCTGGGTCTTGCCAAAGCCGAAGCCGGGGTCCAGCGCAATGCGCTGCGGCGCCACGCCGGCAGCCACCACCGCGTCGCGCCGCTGGGCCAGCCAGCGCACGACGTCGGCGACCACGTCGTCGTAGCGCGGCAGCTGCTGCATCGAGGCCGGCTCGCCCTGCATGTGCATCAGCACGACCCCGCAATCGGCGCCGGCCAGCACCGCGTCGAGGGCGCCGGGCCGGCGCAGCGCGCGCACATCGTTGACGATGGCAACCCCCAGGTCGAGCGCGGCGCGCATCAGCGCGGGCTGGCTGGTGTCGATGGACAGCGGCACCGGCGCGTCGCGCAGCGCCTGCAGCACCGGCAGCACCCGGGCGCGCTCCTCGTCCTCGGGCACCGGCGCAGCGCCCGGACGGGTCGATTCGCCGCCGATGTCGATGATGTCCGCACCCTCGTCGATCATCGTCTGCGCGTGCTCCAGTGCCGCGGCCAGGCTCGCGTGGCGGCCGCCGTCGGAGAACGAATCGGGAGTGAGGTTGAGCACGCCCATTACCTGGACGCGCGCCAGGTCCAGCCGATGCCGGCCGCATTGCCAGAAGGTAGGCGGCGCAGGAGGCGTCATGTCCAGATCCGTGAGAACCAGGCGGGCCGGCCCGCCGCAGCCGCCATCCTCCCAGGAAACCGCGGCAAGGCGGCCGCTTCCGGTGGGAAGGGTGGCGAAGGGGGCTACGCCGGCTGCGTTGCTTCCTGAATGCCGCCGCCGGGCGCGCTGGGGCTGCCCGTGCTGGCGGCGGCCGGCGGGGTCTTGGGCGGGCGCGGTGGCCGGCCTTCCATGATGTCGAGGATCTGGTCGGCGTCTATGGTTTCCCACTCGAGCAGAGTCTGCGCCATCAGCTCGACCTTCTCGCGGTTTTCCTCGAGCAGGCGCCGCGCCAGGTGGTACTGCTCGTCGATGATGCGGCGGATCTCGCCGTCGACCGACCGCATGGTTTCCTCGGACATGTTCACCGTCTTGGTGATCGAGCGGCCAAGGAAGACCTCGCCCTCGTTCTCGGCATAGACCATGGGGCCGAGCACGTCGCTCATGCCGTAGCGCGTCACCATGTCGCGCGCCATCTGCGTGGCGCGCTCGAAGTCGTTGCTGGCGCCGGTGGTCATCTGCTTCATGAACAGTTCCTCGGCTACGCGCCCGCCGAACAGTACGGCGATGCGTGCCAGCAGGTAGTCGCGGTCGTAGGCGTAGCGGTCCTGCTCGGGCAGCTGCATGGTCACGCCCAGCGCGCGGCCGCGCGGGATGATGGTCACCTTGTGCACCGGGTCGGTACGCGGCAGCAGCCGCGCCACCACGGCGTGGCCGGACTCGTGGTAGGCGGTGTTGCGCCGCTCGTCTTCGGACATGACCATCGAGCGGCGCTCGGCGCCCATCATGACCTTGTCCTTGGCCTTTTCGAAGTCCTGCATCTCGACCACGCGCGCGCCGCGGCGGGCGGCGAACAGCGCCGACTCATTGACCAGGTTGGCCAGGTCGGCGCCCGAGAAGCCCGGCGTGCCGCGCGCCAGCACGTCGGCCTTGACATCGCCGCCGATCGGCACCTTGCGCATGTGCACCGCCAGGATCTGCTCGCGGCCGCGGATGTCGGGCAGCGGCACGACCACCTGGCGGTCGAAGCGGCCCGGCCGCAGCAGCGCCGGATCGAGAACGTCGGGGCGGTTGGTGGCGGCGATGACGATGATGCCCTGGCCGGTCTCGAAGCCGTCCATCTCGACCAGCATCTGGTTGAGGGTCTGTTCGCGCTCGTCGTTGCCGCCGCCCAGGCCCGCGCCGCGCTGGCGGCCGACCGCGTCGATTTCGTCAATAAAGATGATGCAGGGCGCGTGCTTCTTGGCGGTCTCGAACATGTCGCGCACGCGTGCCGCGCCGACGCCAACGAACATCTCGACGAAGTCGGAACCGGAGATCGTGAAGAACGGCACCTTGGCTTCGCCGGCGATGGCCTTGGCCAGCAGCGTCTTGCCGGTACCCGGCGAGCCGACCATGAGCACGCCGCGCGGGATGCGGCCGCCGAGCTTCTGGAACTTGGAGGGGTCGCGCAGGAACTCGACGAGCTCCTGGACCTCGTCCTTGGCCTCGTCGCAGCCGGCGACGTCGCTGAAGGTGATGGTGTTGTTGCTCTCGTCGAGCATGCGCGCCCGCGACTTGCCGAACGAGAACGCGCCGCCACGGCCGCCGCCCTGCATCTGGCGCATAAAGAAGATCCACACGCCGATGAGCAGGATCACCGGGCCGAACGCGTAGAAGAAGCTCAGCAGCGGGGACTGGGTCTCGCGCTGCTCGAATTCGAACTTGACGTTGGCGTCGAGCAGGTCCTTGAAGATGCCGCGGTCGTACAGCGTGCCGGTGGTGCGCAGCTGCGTGCCGTCGCTGGTCACCGCGGTGATCTCGGTCATGCCCGGCGAGGTTTCCTGGATGCGCGCGCTCTTGACGTGGCTGGCACGCACCTCGTTGACGAACTGCGAGTACGGGATCGACTGCGGACTGCCGCCGGTACCGCGCTCGAGCTTCTGGAACACCGTGAACAGGACGACGGCGATCACGAGCCAGATGGCGGCCTTAGCGAAGGTGCTGTTGTTCAATCTCGTACTCCTGCCTGATGCCGCACGTGTCACGACCGCCATGGCCGCCGGCGCGCGCCGGCGCTGCAACCCGTCCTGCCGCCGCCCCGCGAAGCCGGGACGCCGGCCCGCAGCGGGCCGGATGGGGACGATTACCCGATTCTAGGCCCTTCTTGCCCCGATTACAGCAGGGCAAATCGGCCCGGATTACACCCCAAATGGGGCCAAAGGCCGGCAACGCAAGACGGCCGCTCAGTTCCGGCCCGTCCCGGTGCCGCCCGCGCCGCCCGGCGGCGTCTTGGGCGCAAAGGCCAGCAGGAAGGTCTCGGACGACTCCTGGCGCGACGCCGCGGGCTTGCGCACCAGCACCCGGGCGAAGTGCCGCTTTAGCAGCTCGACGAACTGGCTGTAGCCGCTGCCCTGGAAGGCCTTGGTCAGGAAGCGGCCCTCGGGCTTGAGATGTTCGAGCGCGAATTCCAGCGCGAGTTCCCACAGGTGGGCGCTGCGCGCCGCATCGGCCGCGCCGATGCCGCTGAGGTTGGGCGCCATGTCCGAGAGGATCAGGTCGGCGCGCTGGCCGTCCAGCGCCTGGGCCAGGGCCGCCTTGACGGCGTCGTCGCGAAAGTCGCCCTGGATCACCTGCACGCCCGCGATCGGGTCCATGGGCAGCAGGTCCAGCGCGATGATCCGGCCGGCCAGCCGGCCCTCGCGCTGGCCCAGGCGCTCGACCACGACCTGGGTCCAGCTGCCCGGCGCGGCGCCCAGGTCGATCACGGTCGACCCGGGACGCAGCAGGCGGTCCTTCTGGTCGATCTCCAGCAGCTTGTAGGCGGCGCGCGAACGATAACCATGCCGGGTCGCGGCCTGGACATAGGGATCGTTGATATGGCGCTCGATCCAGGCACGGTTGGAGCGGTGCCGGGACAGCGGCTTGGGTCTCTTTTTCTTGTCGGGCATGCGCCATTATCCCGGTCGGCGCATCCGGCGGCGCGGACCGCCCGCCGCCGCGCCGGCAGCCTTCGCGGCTACCATCGGGGTTTGACGGGAAAATCCATGGCCCAACTGCTGCTGCCCCACGACCAGACCATCGCCCTGCGCGCCAGCGCCCACCGCCTGGTGCCGGTGGTGCTGATGGGCGCCGCCGGGCTGAGCGCGCCGGTGCTGCAGGAGATCGACCGGGCGCTGCGCGCCCACGGGCTCGTCAAGATCCGCGGGGGCAAGGGCGAGCGCGCCGAGCGCGACGCGATGTTCCTGGCGATGGCCGAGAACCTGGGTGCCGCGCGCGTGCAGATGATCGGCAATACCTTCGTGCTGTTCCGGCCGATCCCGGCCGCGGCGCCGGCGGACGCCGCCCCGGCGCGCAAGCCCGCCGCGCGGGGCGCCGCCGCCCGTG
>JBBISD010000012.1:0-48486 GCA_037441485.1 Burkholderiales bacterium | reverse complement strand
TGCACGCTGCATCATCCACCGCCGATGGCGCGCGCGGCGAAACCATCGTGCTGTTCACCACCGACCGGACGCTGAGCCGCGAGCGCCTGGCCGAGGCGGCCCGCGCGCTGGGCGTGCCCGAGATCGCCGTGCCGCGCCGGATCGAGACGCTCGATGCGCTGCCGCTGCTGGGCACGGGCAAGATCGATTACGTTAACCTCAAGCGCCTGAGCGACGCGCTGGCCGCCGCCTGAGCGGCGCGCGTGCACGCGCCAGGGAACCCCTGCGATGACGACCCCCCCGACCACGACGAGCGCCCCACCCGCCCCGGCCGCCGGCATGGACATGCCGCTGCTGTCGCTGGGCATGCTGGCGCTGCTGGTGGCGCAATTCCTCTCCGCGCTGGCCGACAACGCCGTGCTGATCGCCGCCATCGCGATCGCCAAGAACCAGGGCCAGCCCGCGCTCGTGCCGCTGCTGCAGGAAGCCTTCGTGATCCCGTTCATCGCGCTGGCGCCATTCGCGGGGCCGATCGCCGACGGTTTCTCCAAGGGCCGCGTGATGCTGGCGGCCAACCTGCTGAAGCTGGGCGGCGCCAGCGCGATGGCGCTGGGCGTGAATCCGCTGCTGGCCTATGGCCTGGTCGGCATCGGCGCGACGACGTATTCGCCCGCCAAGTACGGCATCCTGTCGCAGATGTTCACCCCCGAGCGCCTGGTGCGGGCCAACGGCGTGCTCGAAGGCTCGACCATCGTCGCGATCCTGCTTGGAGTGCTGCTGGGCGGCTGGCTGGCCGACCACTCGCTGCACTGGGCCTTCGCCGGCGTGATCGCCAGCTACACGGTGGCCACCGGCGCCAACCTGCTGATTCCGCGTCTGCCGGCGGAAAATCCCGCGGGCGACTTCCGCCCGGCGCACCTCGTGCGCCGCTTCGGGGCCGCGCTGCGCGGCCTGTATGCCGACGGCGACGCCCGCTTCAGCCTGCTGGGCACCAGCATCTTCTGGGGCAGCGGCACGACGCTGCGCCTGGTGCTGTTCGCCTGGGTGCCGGGGGTGCTGCTGCTCACCGACAACCAGACCCCGGCCCAGTTGATGGGCGTGCTGTCGATCGGCATCGTCGTCGGCGCGGTCGTTGCGGGTGCGTGGATTCCGCTGGCGCACGTGAACCGCGCCCTGCTGGGCGGGGCGCTGCTCGGACCGCTGATCATCGTCATGGCAACGGTCCACTCCCTGCCGGCGGCCGCCGCGGTCATGGCCGCCATCGGCGTGAGCGGCGGCATGTTCGTCGTGCCGCTCAACGCGCTGCTGCAGGAGCGTGGCCACCAGAGCGTCGGGGCCGGCAGTGCGCTGGCCGTGCAGAATTTCTCGGAGAACCTGACCATGCTGCTTTTTGTCGGCGCGTACTCGCTGGCCAGCCGCGGCGGCGCGGGCGTCGTGCCGACCATCGTGGCATTCGGCGCGGTGCTGGTGGCGGCCCTGCTGGCGGTCGTGCTGCTGCGTCGGCGCGCCGCTGCCGGCCGCCGGTGAGTGCCGGCCCCCTTCCCGCAGCGGGCCGTGCCGCGCCGCTGCGATCCCACCGAAAGGAGTTGCCATGTCCCTGTTCCTGAAACGCCCCGGCGCGACCTGCCGGATCGCCGTGCTGCTGGTCGCCGTCGTACTGGGCGGCTGCGCGAACCTGTGGAACCGCCAGCACCACACCTCGGCCAGCGTGGTCGACTTTCTCTACCCGGGCGAGAACCCCAGCGCGATGGCGCCGTCGATCCCCGAACTGACGCTGCCGCTGCGCGTGGGCATTGCCTTCGTGCCGGGCAGCGGCGCCGGCAGCGCGGCGCTCACCGAGGTGCGCAAGGAGCAGCTGTTGACGTCGGTTGCCGATCACTTCCGCCAGGCGCCGTACGTGAAAAGCATCGAGGTGATTCCCTCGGCCTACCTGCGGCCGCACGGCAGCTTCGCCAACCTGGACGAGATCCGCACGATGTACGGGGTCGATGTCATCGCGCTGGTCTCCTACGACCAGGCGCAGTTCACTGACGAGGGGGTGCTGAGCCTCACCTACTGGACCATCATCGGCGCCTATGTCGTGCCCGGCGAGAAGAACGATACCCAGACGATGCTCGACACCGTGGTCGTCGACATCAAGAGCCGCAAGATGCTGTTTCGCGCACCCGGCACCGATCACGTCGCCGGCAGCGCCACCCCGGTCAATGCCAGCGAGCAGCTGCGCGCGGACAGCGGCGCGAGCTTCGATCGCGCCGCGGCGCAGATGATCGGCAATCTGGACCAGCAGCTGAGCGGTTTCCGCGACAAGGTGCGCGCGCACCCCGAGGAATACCACGTGGTGCCCACGACCGAATACCGCCAGCGCACCGGCGGCGGCAGCCTGGACCTGCCGGCCCTGGCGCTGTGCGCGGCCGTTGCCGCGCTGGCGCTGCGCCGGCGCCGCGCGTGATTCCCGCACCCACACCCGCGCCGGCGCGCGCGCCGCTGACGCTGCCGCCACGGCGCCGCGCCGCCGCTGCCCGCCGCTTTCCCGTGTGGACGCTGCTGCTGGCGGCGGCGGCTACGGCGGCGTACGCCGTTCCGGGCCTGTCCGCGTCCCTGGTCTTCGACCGCCAGCAGATCGCCGCCGGGCAGGCGTGGCGCCTGCTGACCGGCAACCTGGTGCACCTGTCGGCCGCGCACTGGGGCGTCAACGTGGTGGCCCTGCTGCTGGTGGGCACCGTTGTCGAGGCCCGCCGGCACCGGGCAGTCCTGGGCCTCTATCTCGTCGCCGCGCTGGCGGTGGGCGGCACCGTGCTGCTGGCCCTGCCCGGCATCGACCGCTATGGTGGCCTGTCGGGAATCGTCACGGCGGCCATCGCCGCCGTGCTGCTCGACGGCGTCGCGGACGACCGGCCGCGCCGCGCGCTCTGGGCTGTCGGCCTGCTGCTGCTCGTCGCCAAGCTGGGGATCGAAGCCTCGTCGGGAACGTTCCTGCTGGTTGCCGTGACCGGCGCGCCGTTCACGGCCGTTGCGCCGGCGCACCTGGCGGGCGCAACGGCGGCCGTTGCCTGGTGGGCGCTGTCCCGTGGCATGGCGGGCGTGCGCACGGCCCGATCGCCGGCGATAATCGGCCATGCCCCGTGATGCCGCCGACGACCGATCGCGGTCGCCGCGCCTGCAAGCGGGCAGCCGGGTCGGCCGGCGGCGGGCCCGTACCGCCGCCTACCGCTACCCGCAGGCGCTGCGCGCGGCTGTCGAGGGCCTGCCGACCGGCGCCGGCGTCTACATTTTCCATGGCGAGGACGAGCGCCTGCCGCTGTACATCGGCAAGAGCGTCAACCTGCGCAGCCGGGTACTCGCGCACCTGCGCAACCCGCGCGAGGCGCACCTGCTGCGCCAGACGCAACGCATCAGCCATATCCGCACCGCGGGCGAGATCGGCGCGCTGCTGCTCGAGGCGCGGCTCATCAAGGAGCAGCAGCCGCTGCACAACCGCAAGCTGCGGCGCAGCGGCCAGCTCTGCTCGCTGCAACTGGTGCGCGGCGTGCCGCAGGTGGTCTATTCCCGCGACGTCGACTTCTCGCGCCAACCCGGCCTATACGGGCTCTTCACCAGCCGCCACGCGGCGCTACAGCGCCTGGAGCAGATCGCCGTCGAGCACGCGCTGTGTCTGGGCGTGCTGGGCCTGGAGCACGTGGCCGCCGGCCGCCCGTGCTTTCGCGCGCTGCTGCGCCAGTGCCGGGGCGCCTGCCACGGCGGCGAGAGCCGCGCCGTCCACGATGCCCGCCTGCAGGGGGCACTCGACGCGCTGCGCATCGCCTGCTGGCCCTACCCGGGCAGCTGCGGCCTGGTCGAGCGCGATGAGAACGGCTGCCAGGTCCACGTTATCCGCAACTGGTGTTACCTGGGCAGCGCGCCCGACGTCGACCAGGCGCGCCGGCTGGCAACCGTGGCCCCGGGCTTCGATGTCGACGGCTACCGCATACTGTGCGGCCCGATCCTGTCGGGCCGCGTGGAAATGGTCTCGCTCGACAACCTGCCAGGGTAACCGGTCGTTACCGCGGCACGCAGACGGCCGGCGCCGCCCGCGAAAGCGCTGCGGTGCGGTCTATGATGCTGCATCGCCCGCCGAGCTCGGCACAAGCCTCGGCCCCCAAGGAATGCGCCCATGAAGCAACCATCGCTAGCCATCCTGTCGTCCCTGGTGCCGGCCGCCGCGTGCGCGCTGGCACTGGCGTGCGCCGCGCGCGCGGCCGACGTTGGCGTCTCCATCCAGTTCAGCCAGCCGGGTGTCTACGGCCGCGTCGACATCGGCCAGTATCCCGAGCCGCAGCTGATCGATCCCCAGCCCATCGTCGTCGAACGCTATCGTCCCGACATGCCGCCGCCCGAGCCGGTCTACCTGTGGGTGCCGCCGGAGCACCGCGAGCACTGGGACCGCTATTGCCGCGAGTACCGCGCGTGCGGGCACCCGGTGTATTTCGTCAACCACGCCTGGTACCAGGATCACGTCGTCGCGCATCCGCACGGCGAGGGCCGCCGCGGCGAGGGGCACCACGACAATGGCCGCCACGAAGGCCAGCGCGACGAACGCGGCCGCGACCGGGATCGCGACGCGGATCACCGCGACCGATGAGCGCGTCGGGGGCGCCGGCGGCGCCGTCCTAGCGCAACGAATCCTCGAACGCGGCGTCGGTCGGCGCGGCGAAGACGAAGCCGGCGGCGCGCAGCTCGACGATGATCTGCTCCAGGCGGGCGATGGTTCTGGGGTGGATCTCGTGCATCAGCACGATGCCGCCATTGCGCGCCTGCAGCGCCGCGACCACATGGCCGACATAGTTGTCCCGGTTGCGCGGCGCCACGCCGCAGGACAGCGCCTCCTGCAGGTCGACGGCGCCGGTCTTCTCGAACGCCCAGTCGCACGAGTCGACGTGCCAGCCGACGATGCGATAGCCGCGCGCCCGCAGCAGCGCGTTGGTTTCGCACGAGGCGTTGCCGAACGGGTAGCGGAACAGCCGCGGGCCGGCATCCGCAGCCGCGAAGATCAGGGCGTCATCGCGCAGCACCTCGTCGGCCTGCTGCGCGGCGCTGATGTCGTGGAAATTGGGATGGTCCCAGGAATGGTTGCCGATGATGCCGTGCCGGCTGGCGCGCACCCGGGCGGCGAGCTCGGGATGGCGCCGCACCTTCTCGCCGATCATGAAGAACACCGCCGGGATGTCGTACTTGTCCAGCAGGTCGAGCACGGCTTCGGTCTGGCCCGGCTCGGGACCGTCATCGAAGCTCAGCGCCACGCGCCGCACGGGTGGCCGCGTGGCGATGTCCGATTCGTAGCGGCACGTGCGCGCCAGTTCGCCGGCCGGCGCCGTAAAGCGCGCTTCCAGGCGCGCCAGATGGCGCTGGCGGATCTGGGCGGTTTCCTGCTCGTGGGGCTGGGGCGCCGTCGGCGCGATCGCAGCGGAGGGTGATTGCGCGCCAGCCGGCGGCGGCATGGCGATCGCGGGTGCGGGCCGGCGATCGGCCGGCGCGGGCGTCGCCCCAACGACGGTCGGAGACGTGCGGCAACCGGCTGCCAGGCTGGCAACGACCAGCAGCGCCAGCGTCCGCCGGACCATCAGCCGGCGCAGAACACGACCAGCTTGTTGCCGTCGAGGTCGCGGAAGTAGCCCCCGTAGAAATCCGCGCCGCGCGGGCCCACCGCGCCCTCGTCCGCGCCGCCCAGTGCCAGTGCCCGCGCATGCACGCGGGCGACATCCGCCGGCGACGCGACCACGAGGCCGATCATCACGCCATTGCCCACGCTCGCCGGCTTGCCGTCGTACGGCCGCATGATCGCCAGGCTGGGCGTCGACGGTGCTCGGCCCCAGGCGATGCCGCGGTCGAATTCCCACATCCGGGTGGCGCCCATTTCCGCCATCAGGGCGTCGTAGAACGCTGCCGCGCGCGGCAGGTCGTTGGTACCAAGGGTCGCGTAGCCGATCATGCGTTTCTCCGGAATCCGATAGGCGGCGTCGGCGGGCGGCGCGGACGCGGCGCCGCCGACCCGGGCTGGATCGTACCGCCCAGCCACGGCGGCGTGTGCCGCGCGGCGCCGGCGACCGTTGTGCTCTCTACAATCCGGGTCTTCAGGTGCCGCGACCCGGTCCGGCCCGCCGCTGGTTTCGGGAGTCGTGATGCCCTACATTGGTTTCGGCCTGCTGTATGTGCTGGTCGCCGTCTACTTTGCGGTGCATGCTGTGCGCTCGGGGCAACCGCTGTACTGGCTGTTCATCCTGTTCGCGTTTCCGCTGCTGGGCAGTGTCGTGTACTTCGTGGTGATCTACCTGCCCAATTCGCGCCTGCAGCACGGCGCCCGCCGTGTCGTGGCGGTGGCGGCCCGTTCGCTCGATCCGGGACGCGAGCTGCGCGAGGCGCGCGCCGCCTTCGCGTTCACGCCCACCGCGCAAAACCAGATGCGCCTGGCGGCGGCGCTGCTGGAGTCGGGTTCGGCCCGCGAGGCGGCGGCCAGCTACGAGGCGTGCCTGACCGGACCCTTCCGCAACGACCTGGAAATCCGCTACGGCGCGGCCCGGGCGCACCTGGACAGCGGCGACGTCGTGCGGGCGGTCGATTACCTGCAGCAGATCCGCGCCGCCGACCCGGCCTTTCGCGCCGAGCCGGTCCACCTGCTGCTGGCGCGGGCGCTGGCGGCGGCGGGCCGCCAGGCCGAGGCGCGCGCAGAGTTCGAGGCCGCGCAGGGCCGCTTCGGCAGTTTCGAGGCGCGCGCCGAGTACGCGGTCTGGGCCTACGGCCAGTCGGACCACGCCACGGCGGCACGCCTGCAGGCTGACATCGATCAGATTGTCAGCCGCTGGAACCGGCACAATCGCGATTTGAACGCCGCATTGCTGCGCCGGCTGCAGGCCGCGCGCGACAGCGCCCGGCCCTAGCGTCCTGCGTCGCCGCGGCCGTGCCAGCCGTCGCCGCCGTGGTGATCGCGGTAATCGCCGCGCTCGCCGTAATCGCGCCCGCGGTGTCCCCAGCCCCACGGTCCGTCGACGGGTATGACGATGCACCCTGCCAGGGTGGAGCACAGCACGATCAGCCATAGGGCGGTCTTCTTCATGGTGCATTCCTTCCAAGGGGGCAGGGAGCGGTTGCTCCCGTCACCGTAACGCGCCGGGGTGCCGGGCTGCCGACGCGGCGACGCGATGCATCGGCATTTCGGGTAACCGTCGGTAAGCGCCCCCGCTGTCCACGGCAAGGCGGCCGCAAAGAGGGCTATGCGGACCGATATTCGCGGCAGAATGCCGTCCAGATGGATTCCCCCGATCGCGTCCGCATCGACAAGTGGCTTTGGGCCGCGCGCTTCTTCAAGACGCGCGCGCTGGCGCTCGACGCCATAGCGCTCGGGCGCGTTCGCGTCGAGGGCGAGCGCGTCAAGCCGGCGCGCGAGGCTCGCATCGGCGAGCGCGTGGAGATCGCCGCCGGCGAGCAGCGGCTGGTCGTCATCGTGCGCGGGCTCGCCAGCGTGCGCGGCCCGGCGCCGGTGGCCCGTACCCTGTACGAAGAAACCGCCGACAGCGCCGCGCGGCGCGAACGCCAGGCGCAGGTGCGGCGCTATGGCGCCGAGCCGGCCGCCACGCTGGCGGGCCGGCCCACCAAGCGCGACCGGCGCCGCCTGGAAAGGCTCTAGCGATCGGCCCCGGGCAGCAATGGCGGCTGGAACCGCACCGCCGCCACGCGCGCGCTGACCAGCACGGCCAGCAGCACGGCCAGCGCGAGGATCTGCGGCGATTCCATCGTGCGGTCGTACAGGCCGATGAAGATCTCGCGCAGGATGAAGGCGATACCCACCTCGGCCAGCACGCGCAGGCGCACGCGGTGGAACTCGAGATAGTCGGTGAAGGTGCGGAACAGCTCGATCAGCACGAACACCGACAGCACGTCGATGACGAGCTCGCGGTCGATGCCATCGACCACGCCGTGCACCAGCGTGTGCGAGGACAGCGCACCGGAGAAGGCATTGCCCGCCGCGACGAAGTCGAGCACCAGGCCGCCCAGCGCACCCATGAGGGTCAGCAGCATGACGACCACCAGCGCCGAAACGATGCCGTCGAGCACGCGCCCGTAGAGCAGCAGTGCCCGGCGCATGAGCGGGCCGCGCGCCGGCATGCCGCTGGCCGCGGGTGATTCGGTCGAAGCATTGGCGATGATCCGCTCCTGCGCAGTGGCGATCAGCCGCAACAGTACCGCAACTGTCCCCCGTAAAATGCCGCCAGCCTCCCGCGGGCCCGCCCCGCCACAACTCCATAGGTCCCTGCGCATGATCGTGCCGCACCCCTGCCTTGCCCGTCCATCCGCGGCCGCCGTCGTGCTGTTCCTGGCGCTGGCGCCGGCCCTGCCCGGCCCGCCGGCGCAGGCAGCCTCGATGGCGCCCGTGGCGGGGACCAATGGCATGGTCGTCACCGCCCAGCACCTGGCCAGCGAGGTGGGTATCGACGTCCTGCGCCAGGGCGGCAACGCGGTGGACGCGGCCGTGGCGGTCGGCTACGCGCTCGCCGTAGTCTATCCGGCGGCCGGCAACCTCGGCGGCGGCGGCTTCATGACCATACAGCTGGCCGATGGCCGAACGACCTTCCTCGACTTTCGCGAGAAGGCGCCGCTGGCGGCCACCCGGGACATGTTCCTGGCCCCGGACGGCACGGTCGTGGCTGGCCAGAGTACCGACAGCTACCTGGCCGTGGCGGTGCCGGGCACGGTCTCGGGCCTCGAACGGGCGCGCGCGCGCTACGGCACCCGTCCGCGGGCAGCGCTGATCGCGCCGGCCGAACGTCTGGCGCGGCAGGGCTTCGTGCTCGATGCGGGGGACGTGCACATGCTTGACGTTGCCACCGGCGACTTTCGCCGGGACGCGGGGGCGGCAGCCATCTTCCTGGACCACGGCAGGCCCTGGCGCGCCGGACAGCGCCTGGTGCAGTCCGACCTGGCGCGCACCCTGGGGCGCATCCGCCAGCAGGGCGAGCGCGGCTTCTACCATGGCGCCACCGCGGCGGCCATCGTCGCTGCCAGCCGCGCCGGCGGCGGCGTCCTGAGCAGCGCCGATTTCGCGCAGTACGAGACCCGCGAGCGCCGGCCGGTCGAATGCGACTACCGCGGGTATCACGTCGTTTCGGCGCCGCCGCCCAGCGGCGGCGGCGTGATCCTGTGCGAGATGCTCGACATTCTCGAGGGGTATCCGCTGCGCGAGCTCGGATTTCATTCGGCGCAGTCCGTGCACTACGAGATCGAGGCCATGCGCCACGCCTACCACGACCGCAACAACCTGCTGGGCGACCCGGACTTCGTCGAGAACCCGGTGGCGCGGCTGCTCGATCCGCAGTACGCCGCAACCGTCCGCCAGGCGATCGACCCGGCGCACGCCGGCAGCGCCGCGGCGATCGGCCAGGGCGAGCCGCCGCACGAGGGCAGCAACACCACGCACTATTCGATCGTCGACCGCTTTGGCAATGCGGTGTCGGTGACGTATACGCTCAATGAGTGGTTCGGCGCGCGGCGGGTGCCGCCGGGCACGGGCGTGCTGCTCAACAACGAGATGGACGACTTCACCGTCAAGCCCGGGATACCCAATATGTACGGGTTGGTGCAAGGCGCCGCCAACGCGATCGCCCCGGGCAAGCGTCCGCTGTCGTCGATGAGCCCGACCATCATCACCCTGGACGGCAAGCCGCTGATGGTGGTTGGCACGCCGGGCGGCAGCCGCATCACCACCACGGTGCTGCAGTCGATCATCAACGTGATCGATTACGGCATGAACGTGCAGGAAGCCGTCGATGCACCGCGCTTTCACCAGCAGTGGCTGCCCGAGGCGACGATGGTGGAACCCTTTGCGCTCAGCCCGGACACGCAGCGGCTGCTGGTGGCGATGGGCCACACGCTGGTGGCCGAGCGGCCGCAAAACCACCTGGCCGCCATTCTCGTCGGCGCGCCCGCGCTGGGGGCGGTGCCCGTCGGGACGGCCCGCTTCTACGGCGCGAACGACCCGCGTCATCAGACCGGCCTGGCGCTGGGGTACTAGATGCGCAACCCTGGCGCAGGGCGCGGCGGCAACGTGCCGGCCCGCGAGCCGGCGTCGGCGTAGTATCTGTCGTGCGTCCGGCCCCCGCGCGGCATGGCTGCGCCGGGCAGGCTCGGGCTGCCGATGGATTCCGCCATGTACACGCTCTACATCGCCAACAAGAACTACTCCTCCTGGTCGCTGCGCCCCTGGGTGCTGATGCGCGCCCGCGACATCGTCTTCAACGAATCGCTGATGCCCTTCGAACCGGGCTCCAACCGCGAGC
Organism: Burkholderiales bacterium; assembly: GCA_037441485.1. GTDB lineage: Bacteria > Pseudomonadota > Gammaproteobacteria > Burkholderiales > Burkholderiaceae_F > GJ-E10. The sequence goes on along the minus strand of JBBISD010000012.1, from coordinate 38,203 downwards.
GCTTCCGCCGCTTCTCGCCCAACGGCAAGGTGCCTTGCCTGATCGACGACGGGCACGCGGTGTGGGATTCACTGGCCATCGTCGAGTACCTGGCCGAGCGCCATGACGGCGTCTGGCCGCAGGATCGGCTGGCGCGCGCGTGGGCGCGCTGCGCGGCCGCGGAAATGCATTCGGGTTTCGCCGCGCTGCGCGAGCGCTGCTCGATGAACTGCGGCATCCGCGTGCGCCTGCAGGCGCAGCCGCCGGAACTGCTGCAGGACCTCGCCCGCCTCGCGGAACTCTGGACCGAGGGGCTGGAACGCTTCGGCGGCCCCTTCCTGGCCGGTCGCTACTTCACGGCCGTCGACGCGTTCTTCGCGCCGGTGGCGTTTCGCGTGCAGACCTACGGGCTCGAGCTGCCGCCCGCGGCCGTCGGCTATGTCCGGCGCCTGCTGGCGCTCGACGCCATGCGCCAGTGGTACGACGAGGCGCTGCGCGAACCCTGGCGCGATGTGCCGCACGACGAGGAGGCGCGGCGCGCCGGCACCTGGCTGGCCGATCACCGTGCGCCGCTGGGCTAGCGAGGCACCGCGGGCGGCGCCGGCGCAAGCCCCGGCGCGGTCGCCGGACGCATGCACGCCCAGGCGTGCCACCATGGTCCGGCGCAGCGCAGGCGGCGTCCTGGCCTTACTGATACTGGTTGCCGGGCTTGCGGCCTGCGGCCCCGAGGTGCCGGGGGTCGCGGCCGGAACTGCCGGCGGCGAGGCCGGCGCCGCCAAGCGGGCGCTGGAGGAAAACGCGCGCGCCCAGGCGCAGGTGCGCCAGATCGAGCGGCAGCAGCAGGAACACCTGCAGGACCAGCAGCGGGAAATCGACCGGGCGACGCAGTAGACCGCGGGCGCCGGTGGCCGGGCGCCCCGGCCTACGGGTGCGGCGCCGGCGCGATGCTGCCTGGCGTATCCGGTACAGGTCCCTCCGCAGGCGGTTTGCGCGGGGGCGGCATGACCACGCCCTTGGGCGAGAGCACCCCCGACCAGGCCAGGATCTCGCCATGCAGCCGGTCGTTGGCTTCTGCCGGCGGCAACGCCACGAAGCGATTGCCGGCGAAGGTGTGGGCCGCGCCGAGCAGGCCGAAATCATTGTTCACGCGCAGGACCGTCACACCGTGGTCCGGGCCGCGGGCGAAGAGGAAGTAGCCGGAGCCGTCGTTGAGGCGGGCAAAGCCGTGCTTGATGCCGTCTTCCTTCTGGAAGGACACCTGGCGGACCACCGGCGCGATCTGCGCGGCCTCCAGGTGCAGGGCGGACGCGATGGGGCCGGGCACGCCGATGCTGGTGCCCTGCTCGCGGGCCACCTTCTCCAGGCGCTGCACCTGCTCGTCGGTGAGGCGGTCGACCCGCAGCAGCGACGGCGGTGCGATGACCGCGGGCCGCGGCGCCGGCCGCGCCGGCGCCGTGCTCTGCGCGCACGCACCGGCCGCTGCCAGCAGGAGTGCGGCGGCCAGCGCGGCCGGCAGCACGGCGGCCGCATGCGGGTGGACCGTGCGGGGGGAATCGTTTTGCATGGGGGATGGCCGTTCCACGAAGCGGGGACGGCGACCTTGCCATCGCCCGCGGCCGCCGTCAAGCCCGCGCGAAGGCCGTACACTTCCCGCTGGCAGCGCAGCTGCCGGCTGCCGCTGCCGGGGTGCGGCGCTCAACTTTTGGGGAGGAACGCATCATGAAGAAGATTCTGTGCGCGCTGGCGCTGGCCGTCTCGACGATCGTCCTGCCGCTGGCGCATGCTGCCGATGCCAAGCCGGCCGATGGCGCCGCGCCGGCTGCCGGATCGTGCGAGGACAAGGCGGTAGGCAAGGACGGCAAGAAGCTGGCCGGCGCCGCCAAGGCGTCGTTCATGAAGAAGTGCGAGGCCGAGGCCAAGCCCGCCTGCGAGGCCAAGGCCGTGGACAAGAACGGCAAGAAGCTGGCGGGCGCTGCCAGGTCCTCCTTCATGAAGAAGTGCGAGGCCGACGGCGCGGCTGCCAAGTAGCCCGGCGCGGCCGCCGGCGATGGACGCTGCCGTCGCCCGTGCCGCGGGCGCCGCGACCGGCACTGCCGGCGCGGCGCGCCTGCGCTCGGTGTTCATCGGCTCGATGGGCAACCTCGTCGAGTGGTACGACTTTTACTGTTATTCGGCGTTTTCGCTGTACTTCGCCAACGCCTTCTTCCCGACGCAGGACGCCACCGCGCAGCTGATGTCCACGGCGCTGATCTTCGCGCTGGGCTTCCTGATGCGCCCGATCGGCGGCTGGCTGTTCGGCTATATCGGCGACGTGCACGGGCGGCGCCGCTCGCTGATGCTGTCGGTGCTGCTCATGTGCACCGGCTCGCTGCTGATCGCGGTCACGCCCACCTACGCCGCCATCGGCACCGCCGCGCCGGCGCTGCTCATGCTCGCGCGCGTGCTGCAGGGCCTGAGCCTGGGCGGCGAATACGGCGCCAGCGCCACCTACCTGTCGGAGATCGCCCACGGGGCGCACCGCGGTTTCACGGCCAGCTTCCAGTACGTCACGCTGATCGGCGGCCAGCTCACGGCGCTGCTGGTATTGCTGGTGCTGCAGAACGTGTTCCTGTCGGGCGAAGAGCTGCGGGCCTGGGGCTGGCGCATCCCTTTCGTGATCGGCGCGCTGCTTGCGCTGATCGCCCTGGTCATGCGCCGTCGCCTGGTGGAGACCGACAGCTTCCAGCGCCAGCGCCACGTCGCGGGCGAGGGCGCGGCGAGCAAGCTGCGCGAACTGCTGCGGCATCCGCGCGAGTCGCTGATCGTCTGCGGGCTGACCATGGGCGGCACGCTGGCGTTCTACGTCTACACCATCTACATGCAGAAATTCCTGCGGCTCTCGGTAGGGCTCACCGACGCGCAGTCCACCGCGGTATCCGCCGGTTCGCTGGTGTTCGCGATGCTGTTGCAGCCGCTGTACGGCGCGCTGTCCGACCGCGTCGGCCGCAAGCCGCTGCTGGTGGGCTTCGGCGTGCTGGGCACGCTGCTCACCGTGCCGCTGCTGACGGCGATTTCCCGAGCCAAGGGCCCCTGGGAAGCCTTCCTGCTGGTCGCTGCGGCCTGGCTCATCGTGTCGGGCTACACGGCGATCAATGCCGTCGTGAAGGCCGAGCTGTTCCCGGCGGCCATCCGCGCCACCGGCGTCGGCCTGCCCTATGCGGTGACGGTATCGGTGTTCGGCGGTTCGGCCGAATACCTGGCGCTGTGGTTCAAGCATGCCGGCATCGAATCGGGCTTCTACTGGTACACCACGGCGGTGATCGCCACGACGCTGCTGGTGGTGCTATTCATGCGGGACACGCAGGCCCATTCTGCCATCGACCGCGACACCCTGGTACCGCCGGCGGCCTAGGGTCCGGCGCGCACATGTCCGCAGCAGCTTTCCTTCCGCCAGTGGCACCCGGGCCTGCGGCGCCCGCGCCGGGCGAGGTCGTCCTCGTGGGCACCGGCCCGGGCGACCCGGAACTGCTCACCGTGCGGGCGGCGCGCCTGCTGGCGCAGGCCGACCTCGTGCTGTACGACAATCTCGTGTCCGCCCAGGTGCTGGAACTGCTGCCGCCCACCGCCGAGCGGGTCTACGTCGGCAAGCAGCGCAACCGGCATGCGGTCGAACAGACGGACATCAACCAGCGGATGGTGGATTACGCGCGCGCCGGCCGCCGGGTCCTGCGGCTCAAGGGCGGCGATCCCTTCATCTTCGGCCGCGGCGGCGAAGAGCTCGAATTCCTGGCGCAGGCCGGTGTCCCGTTCCAGGTGGTGCCGGGCATCACGGCCGGTGTCGGCGTGGCGGCCGTCGCCGGCATACCGCTCACGCACCGGCGCCTGGCGCAGTCCTGCGTATTCGTGACGGGCCACCTGCAGGACGGCAGCATGACGCTGGACTGGCCGATGCTGGCGCGACCACAGCAGACCGTCGTCGTCTACATGGGCCTGCTGGGCCTGGCGACCCTGTGCGCGCGGCTGATCGAACACGGGCGGGCGCCGGGCACTCCGGCGGCCATCATCCAGCAGGGCACGACGCCGGGACAGCGCGTCCTGGACGGCACCCTGGCCACCCTGCCCGATCTGGCGGCAGCGACGCCGCTGCATGCCCCTACGCTGATCATTGTCGGCGAGGTCGTTGCGCTGCGCCGCGTGCTGGCGGCGCACGTCCGGCCGCCCGCCGCCGGCGGTCCCGTGTAAGAATTCCGCGACGCCGCCGACTGAATGCACGGGCGCTGCACGGCGCGCCCATCCGATCCACTCCTGCGAGAGGGCAATTCATGTCGATGGCCGCCACACCGGCCGGGTCGCCACTCCCGGCCGCTCCTTCCGTCATCCAGCCCGGCTGGGTGCGCCTCGCCCACTGGCTCAACGTCGTGGCCGTGCTGCTCCTTGTCTTCAGCGGTTGGCGCATCTATAACGCCTCGCCGATCTTCCCGTTCAAGTTCCCCCGCGAGCTGACCCTCGGCGGCTGGCTGGGCGGCGCCCTGCTCTGGCATTTCGCCGCCATGTGGCTGCTGGCGGCCAACGGCCTCGCGTACCTGGTACTCAACGTCGCCGGGGGGCGGCTGCGCCGCCGCTTCTGGCCGCTGCGGCCGCGCGCAGTGCTCAACGACCTGCTCGCCGCGCTGCGCGGCCGGCTCGCGCACGATGACCTGGGCCAGTACAACGCGGTGCAGAAGCTCGCGTACCTGGGCGCCATCGTCCTGCTGGTGCTGGCCGTGTTGTCCGGCCTGGCCGTGTGGAAATCGGTGCAGCTGCCGCTGCTGCGCGAGTTGATGGGCGGATTCGACAATGCCCGTATCGTGCATTTCTTCGCGATGGCCGGCCTGGTGGCCTTCATCGTCGTCCACGTGGCCATGGTGGCACTGGTGCCCAGGACCTTCCTGCTGATGGTGCGCGGGCGCTAGGCGCCGGCCACGGAGACCGATCATGGTGAAACATCCGTTCCGCAAGACCCCGGTGCCGCCGGCCCTGTCGGCGCGCGACCAGCACGAACTGCTCAAGGATGTCCGCGGCCTGCTCGCCCCGCCGGCGCGCCGGCTCTTCTTCCAGCGTGGCCTCACCGTCGGCGGCCTGGCCTTGCTCAGCGGCTGCAGCATCACCAATTCCGACGAGGCGGAGCACCTGCTGATGACGGTGTCGCGCTTCAATGACCGGGTGCAGGGCTGGCTGTTCGACCCTGCCCGGATGGCGCCGACGTATCCGGCCTCGATGATCACCCGCCCGTTCCCGTTCAACGCGTACTACGCCGAGGATGATGCGCCCGTGGTCGATGGTGCGGGCTTCTACCTGCAGGTCAGCGGACTGGTGGCGCGGCGCGACATCTGGTCGCTTGAGCAGCTGGGCGCGCTGCCCCAGGAGGAGCAGATCACGCGGCACATCTGCGTCGAGGGCTGGAGCGCCATCGGCCGCTGGGGCGGGGTGCGCTTTTCCACCTTCCTGCAGCGCATCGGCGCCGACACCACCGCGCGCTTCGTCGGTGTCAAGTGCGCCGACGACTACTACACCAGCATCGACATGCCGACCGCCCTGCATGCGCAGACCCTGCTCACGCTGCGTTACGATGGCGCAAGCCTGCCGCGCAAGTACGGTTTTCCGATGAAGCTGCGCATCCCGACCAAGCTGGGCTACAAGAATCCCAAGCACATCGTTGAGATCTTCGTCACCAATGACTACCCCGGCGGATACTGGGAGGATCAGGGCTACAACTGGTTCGGCGGCTCCTGAGGCGCCGGCGGCCGGCGCCCAGCCCGACGCCGAGGCCATCCCCGCGACGCCCGACCCGCGCCCGGCCCTGGTGCTGTTCTCCGGCGGCCAGGATTCGACCACCTGCCTGGCCTGGGCGCTGGCCCGGCATGCGCACGTGGAAACCGTCGGCTTCGACTACGGCCAGCGCCACCGCGTCGAGCTGGACCAGCGCGCGGTGATCCGCACCGCGCTGGCCAGCCGGTTTCCCGCCTGGCGGCCGCGCCTGGGCGCGGACCACGTCCTGGACCTGGCGATCCTGGGCCGGATCAGCGAGTCGGCCCTGACCCGGGAACGCACCATCGCGCTGCAGGCCAACGGCCTGCCGAACACCTTCGTGCCGGGGCGCAACCTCGTCTTCCTGACGCTGGCCGCCGCATTGGGATACCGCCGCTCGATCCACCTGCTGGTCGGTGGCATGTGCGAGACCGATTTCTCCGGCTACCCCGACTGCCGCGACGCCACCATCCGCGCGCAGGCAACCGCCCTGGCGCTGGGCCTGAACGAACCGGTGGAGATCCTCACGCCGCTGATGTGGCGCGACAAGGCCAGGATCTGGGCGCTGGCGCAGGCGCTGGGCGGTTCGGCGCTGGTTGACATCGTCGTCGAGCACACCCACAGCTGCTACCTGGGGGATCGCACGCGGCGCCACGCCTGGGGCTATGGCTGCGACAGCTGTCCGGCGTGCCAGCTGCGCGCCGCCGGCTGGCAGCGCTGGCGCGACGCCAGCATCGGCTGAACGCGCCGGCAGGCCGGCCCCCGCTGACCGGCGCCACCACGATGCAATGCACCACGCAAATTCCTGCCGGCAGGCACCGGGGCCACTGGCGCGCTGCCTGCCCCGGCACTACGCTAGCGGGCAGCGACGTCAGATCGCGATAGGGAGAGAGCCATGCGCCTGCCCGCCTTCCCCGAGGGGACCCGCTTCGTTCTGGTCAACGGCATACCAGTGTCGCGCACCTTCGACAATTTCCTGCACCCGCAGGCCTGGGACGTGCCGGGCGGGCGCAACTTCCCGCTCGATCCCTACATGCGCAGCGGCATCGAGATCTCGGAAGAACGCTTCCGGGCGGTGGTCGAACAGCGGCACTCACTGCAGCCGGCCTAGGCGTCCGCGCCGGCCCTCTCCCACACGCGGGAGAGGGGAAGTGCGTCGCCACTAGCGCGCCATCGACGCCACGCGCTCCCGCTCGATCTTCGCGCGCAGCTCGGCAAAGCGCGCTTCCACGGCCCCGCCGAACACCGGGTCGGGCATCCGCGGCACCGCCAGCGCCACTGCCGCCCAGTCCTCGGGCGTCAGCAGCTGCGCCGCGCGGGGGATGATGCGCCGTTCCTCGGTCACCAGGTGATTGCGGTAGTACACGAGGTAGGTGGCGGCCGCCGCTTCCAGCGCCTCGCGCGGGAACATGACGTCGTCGACGGCCTCGTCGATGCGCTCGGCCAGCTGCTCGCCGGCCGCCGCGATCACCCGGTGCTCCTGCAATAGCCGCCGGATCGCCGGCGCGAGGTCCGGGTCCCGCGCCAGCAGGCAGTCGAACGCGGCGTCCTCGCGGCGGTGGTGCACGCGATCGCCGAACGCGCGCAGGTACTCGACGATGTCGGACATCAGCTCGTAGTTGGGGGGGGCGCCGCCGTGGAAGGCGTTCGCCTGGATTTCCAGCAGGTCCAGCAGCTGGGCGAAATTGGCGTGCTCGTCGTGCCAGCTCGCAAGGGGATCGGCCATGATGGTGTCCTTCGAGATTGAAAACCCTTCTAGGCGGCGCGCCGGCGCCCGCCAGCGACCGCCGCCCGCTCCGCCGCGGCATCCAGGGTGTCGGCCAGCGTCGGGCGCATCGTCCGGTAGAACACGCCCAGCGCCGGGTGTCCGGTGTCCAGCGCCAGCGCCAGGGCGGCGCCGAGGTCGGCGGTATCGTGGCCGGCAGGCACGTCGACCACCTGCTCGCCCAGGTGCGCGTAGGTACGGTCGGTCTTGTCGAACGTCACGCAGGGCGACAGGATGTGCAGGTACGAGAAGCCGCGGTGGGCGATCGCCTGCCGGATCAGCGCCTCCAGCTGCTGCGGGCGGCCCGCGTACGCCTGGCCCACCCAGGTAGCGCCGTACGACAGCACCATCAGCAGCGGGTTGAGTGGCCGGTCGGCGTTCTCATACGGGCTGGTCGGGGTGCGAAAGCCCATCGCCGAGGTCGGCGAGGTCTGGCCCTTGGTCAGGCCGTATATGCCGTTGTCGAACAGCAGGTACGTGATATCGACATTGCGCCGCGCCGCATGCGGCACGTGCCCGCCGCCGATCGCGAAGCCGTCGCCGTCGCCGCCGACCGCAATGACGGTGAGGGCGTCGTTGGCCGTCTTGATACCGGTGGCCACCGGCAGCACCCGCCCGTGCAGCGTATGAAAGCCGTAGGTATTGACGAAGAAGGGGAAGCGCGACGAACAGCCGATGCCCGACACGACCACCGTGTCTTTCGGCGCGATGCCGGCGTCGTTGAGCGCCCCGGGCAGGCCGTCGACGATGCTGAAGTAGCCGCAACCGGGGCACCACGTGGGCATCGAGCGCGACCGGTAGGCCAGCCGGCCCGACTCCTGGATCTGGCGCAGCTTGTCCTCGAGGTAGACAGGTGGCGCATTCATCGGGTGCTCCTCATGCCGCGATGCGGCCGGCGGCGGCCAGCAGCCGGCGCATCTCGGCGGCGATGTCGGCGACGCGCAGCGGCGCACCGCAGACGCGGTCGTAGCGGTTGACCACGCGCCCGGTCTCGGCCTGCACCAGGCGCGCGAACTGCCCCTGGTAATTGAGTTCCGGCACCAGGACCACGCCGCACTGGTCGATGAACGACGCCACCGCCTCGGCCGCGAACGGCTGCAGCATGACCACCTTCATCGCCGCGCAGCGCACGCCCTCGGCCTGCGCCACCAGCATCGCGTCCAGGCACTCGCCGAAGGTCGAACCCCAGGCGAGCAGCCCGATGTCCACGCGGCCGGTGTCGCCGAAGCGCTTGTACTGCGTGAAGTCCGGGTGCTGCAGCGCCGGCCGCAGCTTGTCGTGGCGCTTGCGGCTCATCGCCTCGTGGTTGGCGGGCTCTTCGTTGACCCGGCCCAGGGCGTTGTGCTCCAGCCCGGTCACCACATGCATGCCCCCGGCGGTTCCCGGCAGCGCGCGCGGGCTGACGCCGTCGGGCGTGAGGGCGAAGCGCTGGTAGCCGGGGCCCAGCGCGCCCTTGGGGACGGGCTTGTCGCAGTTCGGCTCGAAGGGCGCCTTGGCCGGCATGACGACGGTCTCGTAGCGGTTGGACAGGTAAAGGTCCAGCAGCACGATGACCGGGGTCTGGTAGCGCTCGGCCATCTCGAAGGCCTTGCCGGCGCAGCGGTAGCACCCCTCGACGTTGGTTGGCGCGATCACGATCCGCGGCGCGTCGCCGGGGCTGCCGTACAGCGCCATGTTCAGGTCCGACTGCTCGGTCTTGGTTGGAATGCCGGTCGAGGGGCCGCCGCGCTGGGAGACGAACACCACCGCCGGCACCTCGGCCATGATGCCCAGGCCGATCATCTCCGACATCAGCGCCAGCCCCGGCCCCGACGTGGCAGTGGCCGAGCGCGCGCCCGTGTAGCCGGCACCGATGGTGGTGGCCATCGCCGAGATCTCGTCTTCGGTCTGCACCAGGCGCGCGCCGTGGCGCGGCATCTCCAGGGCCAGCTTCTCCATGATGGTTGTCGCCGGCGTAATCGGGTAGCCGAAGAAATTGTCGATGCCGGCGTCCAGGCAGCCCTGCACGACGGCGGCGTTGCCGTTGAGCATCGCCGAGGCCTGGCCGTGCACCGGCTCGCCAAAGCGGACGTCGTCGAGCTTGAAGCGGGCGGCGCCCGCCGCGCAGCCGGCCTCGAAGGCCGCGCGGTTCGCCTGTGCCGCCGTTCCCTTTCCCTGGAACTTGGCCTCGATGATCCGCAGGAACGGTTCGCGGGCCAGCCCGAACAGCCCGGCCAGGAAGCCGAGCACGACGATATTGCGGGCGCGCGTGGCGCCGGTGGCCCGTTCGCTCAGGTCGCGGATCGGCAGCGGATACGGGACCTGTCCCGGGCGCAGGTGGGCGCTGACATGTCCGCCCTCGGGCAGGCGGGTGATCGACTTGGCCTCGTAGACGACGGCGCCGCAGTCGCGCACCGCCGGCACGTGGGGAATGCCGTGCTCGTCATTGAGGCAGACCAGCACGTCGGCGTGCTCCTTGAGCGAGTACGCCTGCTCGGTGGTGGCCCGCAGGCGGGCCACGCACTTGCCGAAGCCGCGGATCTCGGCCGGGTAGGCATCGAAGCTGATGATGCGGTAGCCGGCGCCGGCCAGCGCGTTGCGCAGGATGTCGCCGGCGGCGATCGTGCCCTCGCCCGCGGAGCCGCAGATCTCGATCTGCACGTCGGTCTTCATCAGGCGTATTCCCAGAAGGGCGAGTGGATCGTCGTGCCGTCGTGCACGTGCAGCGTCTCGTCCTGCACCGGCTCGAAGGCCTCGTCGTCGCCGGTGAGGTTGCGCGCCGCCAGTTCGCCCATGGCGCGCACGTTCTTCCAGCCGTAGTAGAAGCGGTAGCGCTTTTCGGCGTCCGACCAGATCTGGCACACGTCGCCGGCCGCCAGGATCGCCTCGTCGGTGGTGCGCAGCGCCGGGTTCACCAGCAACCCGCGCTCGATCGCCACCCCCGATCCGAGCATGAACTCGACCGACGGCGCCAGGCCGAACGCCGGCAGGACGACGTCAGCGGCGCATTCGCGCCCCCTGCCGAACGCGATGCGGCGCGCGGCAAGGCCGCGCGTGCCGGCATGGATCGCGGCGATCCCGCCCTCGGCCCCGGCGTCGACGATCTCGATGCCCATGGCACCGAGGACGGCCAGCAGTGCATCGCGCTGCCCGGCCGATTCAACGTGCGGCCAGAAGGTCTGCGGACCGGCCACCAGCATCACGCGGTGACCGGTGTCCACCAGGGTGCGCGCCAGGTCCAGGCCGATCATGTCGCCGCCCAGTATCGCCACGGTGCCGCCTTCGGGCAGCTTGCGCTGCATGGCCATCGCCTGCTCGAACGTGGTGAAGCCGTCGAATAGCGCCCGGTATTCCGACAGCTCCTCGGGAAGGTAGGGGCGTCCCCCGGAGGCCACCAGCAGCGTGTCGTAGGCCAGCTCCTCGTTGTGCCCCAGCACGATGACCTTGCGCCGCGCGTCGACGTTCACCACCTCGGTACAGCGGCGCAGCGCGATCTGCTGCTCCTCGTAGAAGGCCGGCGGGTCGACCAGGAACGCGCGCCAGTCGTGCACGCCGCGAAACACGCGCGGCAGGTCGTAGCGGTTGTAGAACGGCAGCGCCGACAGCGTCAGCAGGCTGATGCGCGCATCCGGTTCGCGCTGGCGCAGCGTGTGCGCCGCCTGGTTGCCGGCGACGCCGGTGCCGATGATCACGTGGTGGCGCGCCGCGCTCATGCCGTGTCCACCTCGGTGAATTCGTCGCGCGTGATCGAGATGCACTGCACCGGGCAGGCGCGCAGGCAGGCGCCGCAGCGGATGCACTCGTTGTTGTCTATCCAGATCGCGCCCACCTGGTTCCACTCGCGCGCCTCGCGCAGGCCGCCGTAACTGCCGTCGGCGGCGACGTCGATGCCCTGCACGAGCTTGATGCAGTTGCGCGGCGCCACGTCGATGCAGGCGCGGCAGTAGATGCAGCGGTCCACGTCGATCTGGTAATGCAGGTTGCACAGGTAGCAGCGCCGCGCCTCCTGGCCCGCCTGCGCCGCGTCCAGCCCCCGTTCGACCTCGGGCGGTTGCGGCGCGAGCCGCTCGTGCAGCGGCGCCGTGGCCATCGGCTGGCGGGCGATGAAGTCGAAGGCGCGTTCGCGCAGCGGGGCGGCCACCGGTTCGATGCGCACCACGCGCCGGCGCCGCGGCTTGCCCGTCAGCCAGGCATCCAGCTGCTGCGCCGCGCGGCGGCCGCGGCCGATGGCCGCGACGACGGTGCTCGGACCGGTGACGAAGTCGCCGCAGGCGAACAGCCCGCGCACCGAGGTCATGCCGTCGTCCCCGATCCGCACGTTCTGCCACGGGTCGAGCTCGACCGGTCGGTCCAGGAAGTCGTTGATGGACTTCTGGCCGATGGCGATCAGCAGCGTGTCGCAGGGCTCGACGAAGGCGGAACCGTCGATCGGAATTGCCTGGCGGCGCCCGTCGCCGCGCCAGGCGCCCAGGCGGTTCTGGACGAACTCCACGCCGGCCAGGCGCCCCTGCGCGTCCAGCGCGACGCCCACCGGCGTGCGCAGGCCCTTAATGCGCACGCCCTCGCGCTTGGCCTCGAAGATCTCCTCCCGGCTGACGGGGATGTACTCCTCGGCCGTGCGGATATGGATCGTGACCTGCTGTGCACCCAGCCGCGTTGCCACCCGCGCGCAGTCCAGCGCGGTGAAGCCGGCGCCCACCACCGCCACCCGCGGCCGCACCGCCCGCGCCTGGCCGCGATGCAGGGCCATCAGAAAGGGCAGCCCGTGTTCGATGTCGGGACAGCGCGCGGCCGCGTCGTCGTCGCCGCCGGCGACGCGCAGCGGCAGCGGCAGCGGCGCCATGCACCCGGCAGCCAGCAGCACGGCGTCGTGGTCGTCGAGCAGCTGCGTCAGCGGGACCTCGCCCGCGCCACTGCCCACGCCCTGACCGTAGCGCAATTCCACGCCCAGCCGCAGCGCGTTGTGCAGTTCCAGGTCCAGCACATCGCGTGGCAGGCGGAACTCCGGGATCCCGTAGCGCAACATGCCGCCGAAGTGGCGCTCGCGATCGAACACCGTCACGTCGTGACCGAGCACCGAGAGGTCGTGCGCCGCGGCGACGCCGGCCGGGCCGGCACCGACGATGGCAATGCGCCTGCCGGTGGGCGCGTACAGGCGCTCGGTGATCCGGTGGCCGGTGCTCTTGATGTCGCCGGCTGCGCGCTTCAGGTTGCAGATGCCGACGGCCTCGCCATTGCCGGGCCAGCCGTGACGGCAGGCGGATTCGCAGGGGCGCGAGCAGATGCGGCCGAGCACGCCGGGCAGCACATTGGCGCCACGATTGATCTCGTAGGCCTCGCCGTGCCGGCCCTCGGCGATGGCCCGGATGTAGGCCGGGATATTGGTGCCCGCCGGGCACGCTTCCTGGCATGGAATGTTCTGCCGCACCCAGCCGATGTCGCGCGGATCATCGGAGTACACGCCCGGCGCGCCGGCTGGAGCCTCGCGGAACTGCGGCTCGATCAGCGCTGCCATGGCCAACCCTCCGTCACGTTGTCGCGCACGCCGGCACGGCGGCGCGTCCTGCGCCCACTGCGCCGGATGCGACGGCAGCGTTAGGCAATTCTGTGGGTGAATCGCCGGCGCGGTGCTGATAAAAGTCAAGCGTCCGCCGTTCGCCGGCGCGCCCGCCAGACAGGGCATTTGGTGCGCGGTGCGCCGCACGGGTTGGTAGCGCGCGATTGCGGGGAGTCGGATCGGCAGCGCCGCAAACGACTCTGCGGCGCGAGCGGGAGTGCTTGCGGCCGCCCGATCGCCCGGGCTTGTAAAGGAAGGTCGATTACCGCCGCTTCAGCGCATATTGCCGGTGTGCCCCAGCGAGTATCGGCCCGGCTGGGGCCACACCGTCAGCCCGTGCGGCTCCAGGCCGACGGCAATCCGCTCGACCGTGCCCGCCTGGGTGTCGAACACGTAGACCTCGTCGTCGAAGCGTCCCGACAGCCATAACTGCCGGCCGTCGGCGCTGACATTGCCCATGTCCGGGCTGCCGCCGCCCGGTATCGGCCAGGTCTTTATCACGCGGCGGCTTGCGAAGTCGATCACCGACACGCTGCCCTTGCCGTGGCGGGCGCCGTGGACCTTGTTGGAGCCGCGGTTGGACACATAGAGCTGCGTGCCATCGCGGCTCGGGTAAAGGCCGTGCGCACCGACGCCGGTGGCGATCTTGCCCAGTTGCACGAAACGCTCGCCGTCGATCACGAAGACCCCGTCGGCCATCATGTCCGCCACGAAGAACACCGCGCCGTCCGGGGCGACGCGGATGTCCTGCGGCATGCCGCCGCCGTCGAGCTTGAGCAGGCCCGCGACCTTGCGATGGATGAGGTCGATCTTGGCCAGGGTCGCGGTGAACTCGCAGGTGAAGATCGCGTAGCGCCCGTCGATGGAGAAGTCGGCGTGGTTGATGCCCTTGCAGCCGGGGACCGCCAGCGAGCCGTGCAGCGCCATCGTGTGCGGATCGCGGAAATCGAGCCGCTGGTGCGCCTCGGCCACGACGATGGCCGCACTGCCGTCGGGCAGGAAGTACATGTTGTACGGATCGTCGACGGCGATCGGCTTGCCCGGCTTGCCGGTCTTCGGGTCGATCGGCGTGAGGCTGCCGTCGGTGCGGCGCTCCGAATTGTTGGTCACCCAGAGGGTCTGCAGGTCCCAGGACGGCACGATGTGCTGCGGGTTGACGCCCACCGGGAAGTGGCCCAGCACTGCACGGGTGTCGGGGTCGATCACCGCGACGGCATTGGAACGCAGCTCCGGCACGTACACCCGGCGCAGCGCGCCGGAGGTGGCCGCGCTGAGCTGGTTGGCGCCCGCGGCCGCGTACACATTGTGCGGGTCGAGCACCGGCGGCATGCCCGGATACATGCCAGGATAGGTGGCAGCCGGCGCGGTCGTGCCCGCGGTACCGGCCGGCGCGGTTTGCGCCTGTGCGCCCACCGCCAATGCGGCAATGGCGGCCAGCGCGCTGGCGGCGGCCCGCAAACGGGCGGGCCGCTGAATCGGGAATTGCTGCTTCTGGGTCATGCAATGCTTCCTTCCGGAGTGCGGTGATTCGTCGATGCGCGTACGCCGGCGGCGTGGGCGCGAGGCTCAAGCGGTGGGGTGCCGTCAGCCGCCCGGTCCGCCGCGCAATGCCGCTTTCGGGGCCGGCCGGCCCGCCGCGCCGCGCGGCGCGGCGGCAATGTCGTGGCGGATGGCCGGCACGCTGTCGCGCACGATGAGGTCCAGCCCCATCTGCCCGAGCTCGGCGGTGGCGCGCCGCGGGTCGCCGCCATAGATGCCCACGCTGGCGTCGAGCCGGCCGCCGGCACGCAGAAGGTTGCTGCGCACCATCGAGGCGTCGACGGCCAGTTGCATGGCGGTATCGGCCAGCGCGGCATGGGTGCCGATTTCGTCGTCACGGAAACCCTGGGCACGCAGCAGCCCGGCAAAGCCTTCGGTAGCGGCGCGATAGTAGGCGGCGGGCGCATGCACGCGCGTCGTGGCGCCGGACCATTCGCGATTGAGGTGCGCGGCGACGCGCCCCAGCAGCGCCTGGTAGCCGCCGTGGTCGCCCAGCAGGACGATATCGCGAAAGCCGCTGGCGCGCAGGCTGCGCGCGATGGCCTCCAGTTCGGCCTCGAACAGCGCCGGCGCCACGCTGATCGTGCCGGCAAACCGCATGTGCGAACTCGGCGGGTCGATGTCGCCCTCGGGCACGTAGGCGACCACCGGCGCGACAATGGCATTGCCCAGCTCGCGGGCAATGCGTTCGCTGAGCAGGCGCACGCGGGCATTGTGCTTGCCCAGCGCGATGGCCGGCCCGCTCTGCTCCGTGCCGCCAATGGGCACGAGCGCGGTGGTCGCGCCGGCATGCACCGCATCGCGCAGTTCGGTCCACGTGAATTCCTCGAGGAACACGCGCGCAGCACCGGCGGATGCGGGTGCCCCGGCGGCGGCCAGGGGCGCGCCCAGCAGCAGCGCCAGGGCAACGGCCGTCAGCGCGTGGTGCAGGAGCGGGGGCGTGCGTGTGGCGGCAGGAGGCCGGGCGGGCATGCCCGGATTCTACGATTCCCGGCGCGGCCGTCCGCCGGCGCCGGCGGTGTCGCCAGCCGACGGCGGCAGCACGGCGAACCCGAGGAACAGCCATCCCAGCATCAGCAGCGCTCCGCCCAGCGGCGTGATGGCGCCCAGCATCCGCAGGCCCGTCAGGCTGAGCGCGTACAGGCTGCCGCTGAACAGCACGATGCCGCCGGCAAAACACGCGACGCTCAGGCGCATGGCCCGACCGGGCCATTGCTGCGCCGCCCAGCCGCACCCCAGCAACGCGAGCGCGTGCACGAGCTGGTAGCGCGCCGCGGTATCGAAGATGGACAGCGTTTCGGTGTCCAGGCGCGACCGGAGCGCATGCGCACCGAAGGCGCCCGCGGCAACGCCGGTGCAGCCGGCAATCGCCGCGGCCAGCACGGCCAGGCGTGCCACGCGCCGCGGTGGCGCCGTGCTCATCGCGCCACGCCGCCGGGCGCCACACCGGTCCGGTGTCGCGGCGCCGCCGGTGGTTCAGTGCGGCGCTGCATGCGCAGGCCCGTCATCGCCGTGGGGTCCGGCCATGCCCGGGCCGTGCATGCCCTCATCGTCATCGTCGTGGCCGTAGTAGCCGTGGCCCATGCCGTGTCCCGAGCAGTGCCCTTCATGATGCCCGTCGATGCCGTAGCCATGGCCCGTGCCGCCCGTCGGGCCCATACCGTGTTCGGCCGCGAAATGCCGTGCGACCTCATTAAAGACCTGGCGCTGGTCCGCGCTCAGGCTGGCCTGGAGCGCGGCGGTGGCATCGGCCAGCTGCGAAAGGTGCCGGGCGTGCTGCTCGGCGCGCTCCGCGTGGCGCCGCGCCAGCGTGGCGGCATCGGCATCGGCCGCGGCGTCCATGCCCATCGCGGGGACACCCATCATGCCGTGATCGCCGACGGTTTCCTTGAAGGCCGCGGCGAATTTCTGCCAGGCCGTCTGTTGCGAGGCCTTGATCTCAAGGCGTTCGGCCAGACGGTCCAGGTGCGCCTGCAGATGCTGCGCCCAGGGTCGGACCATGGCGCCGTGTGCGTCGGGTGCGGAAGCGGCCGGCGCTGCGGGCTCGGCGGCCGAGCTCGATACCAGCCCGACCGTGGCGACGAGCAGCGCCGAAGCGCCCGCAGCGGCCAGCGAGCGCCAGGTGGGAAGCGGGAAAGGATTCATGCGAACGCTCCTGATTGCGTGAGAGACAGCACCTTAGACGAGGCGGTCGCGCAAGGGTTGCGCCGCTGGGCGCAAATTTGTAAGCAGGTTGTGCAAGGTTCGGCAAGGACGCCCCGACATGCCCGGAATGTTGCGCTGCGCTTGCGCAGGACCTTTGCCATCCGCCGTGCCGGCGCGCAACCGTTCAGCCGGGTCGGCTGCATTCCAGGACGGCGTTCGCGCAATTCGTCGCATTCCGCGTGCATCGCCGTCGGGCGCTGCGTACATTGCCTCCATCGACGGCAGGAACAGACCTGCCACGCAGTGGCCCCCGGGGCCGCAACCGTCAATCGGCAACCTTAGGTGGAGAAGAAAATGAACCTGGTCGAAAAGCGCTTGAGCAAGGACACGGTACTGAACGCCGGCGTGCTGGTGGTTGGCATCGTCTGGTTCGTCGTGGCGGCGGTCTCCGCCCCGCTCGCGTCCCCGGAAGCCGCCGGGCCGTCGGTCGCCGGGATGGCGACGGCCCCGGTCGCCGCCGCGATGCAGCTGTCGGCAACGCGGCCCGCGCATGCCGCGCCGGCGCATGCCGGCTGATGGCGTCGCGGGCCGGCGCGGCCCGCCCCCCGAGAAAAAATAGTTGCCAATGGATCTTGCCGGACCCGAAATCGCAAACTAATATTAAAAAACAATAAGTCGATGGGAGAAAGGCGCGGTCGTTACGCGAATAACGCCGGTGACCACGCCCCCGCATGTCGACGCCGGTTCCGATCCTGCCGGCCCCGAGGCGCACACCCCGGCGCCTCGTTCGCCCGCCGGACGCGACGCCGATCCCAAATGGCGCCTGCTCGCGCAGTCCCTGATGGACACCGTCGAACAGGAGCGCCAGCGTGTCGCCGCCCGCCTCAATGGTGATCTCGAGCCCTTGCTCATTTCACTGAAATTGCGCGTCGAAGACGGGCTGCGCCAGCTGGCGCAGGGCTCGCCCGAGGCGGCATCCCGTCTGCTCGAGGGCATTCCGCAAACGCTGCGCGAACTCGTCGACGACCTGCGCAACATGGCCGACGCGCTGCGCCCGCGACTGCTCGACGAGCGCGGCCTGGTTCCGGCCCTCGATTGGCTCGCCGGCAATTTCGCTCGCGAACATCCGGCGATCGGCCTGGTACGCCGCCTGACGGTCCCGGAGCATCAGGTTCCGCCGGCCCTGAAGCTCGACATCTATCGCATGGCCGAGGAGGCGCTGCGCAATGTTGCCGTCCATTCGGGTGCCAGCTGGGTCCGGCTTGGGCTGTATCGGGAGGGCGACACGCTGCACTTCGTGGTCGAGGATAACGGCATCGGTTTCGTCGGCGTGCACGCCGGCGAGGCGCCGCCGGGCGGCTCGGGTCTTGGCCTCGCACGGATCCGGCGCCATGCCCAGTCCACGGGCGGCCGCCTGGCCGTCAAGAGTGTGCGCCGCCAGGGCACCCTGTTGCGCGTCCAGTGGCCGCTGGACCCCCCGAAGGACGTTGTAAGTAATTGAAGTCAAAAGAATAAATGAGCCGGGCGAATTCCGGCACCAATTTGGGGACATCCCCCCCTAGTCCCGCGCAAACGGGAGTGCTAGAAACCGGCATGTCTCCATTTTCCGGGCCGGCGGTCGCTCTGCGCCGCGGCCGAATCCTTGGCGCGGCGTTCGCCCTTCTCTTGAACGGCGTGGCCGGGACGGCGTTCGGCCAGATCTACGCCGGCTCCAGTGGCAGCGGCGCCGTCGTGCTGTCCAACTTCGCGACGGAAGAAACCCCGGAACTCGTCGTGGCGCTGCCGGGGCCGGCGGCGCTCGCCGCCAGCCCGCCACCGGCCGCGGTCAGCGCCGGGCCTCAGCCGGTTCCCAACAGTGCGGCCGCCTACCGCCCGATGATCGACCGGGTCGCGCAGGAAACCCGGATGTCGCCGCAGCTGCTGCACGCGGTCATCCAGGTCGAGTCCGGCTACCAGGCGCGCGCCGTGTCGCCCAGGGGCGCACGCGGGCTCATGCAGCTGATGCCGGCCACGGCCGAGCGCTTCGGCGTGCGCGACGTCTTCGACCCGCAGCAGAACATCCGCGGCGGGGCGCTGTACCTGAAGTGGCTGCTGGACTACTTCCGCGGCGACCTGCGCCTGGCGCTGGCCGCATACAACGCCGGCGAGGCCGCGGTGGTGAAGGCGGGTTACCGCATTCCGCCGTTTGCCGAAACGCGCGACTACGTCCCCAAGGTGCTCTGGCACATCAATCACCCGGTCGGTAACGGCTGACCGGCGCGCGGTCCGCGCCAGGCTTTACCGCCCGCGGAACCCCGACCACCTTCTTCGGGCCCCAAGCCCACAAGCACAGTGTATTTCGCGATGCGAAATTCACCAGAGTTCGGGCGTCCCCAGACCGTTCGGATGAATCTTAGTACCGTACTACCTCTACTGTATGGGGGTAAACCCGTAGGAAAACTCCCAAACAACGGGGGTTTCAACCTAGCCAACAAGCGGGTAATGACCTAAAGACGCTACCCCCAGATATCGCAAGAATGACCTCCTCGTAAGTGGCCGTTCAGGTTCCGTTCAGACGTATCTGTCGGACATCTGAGCTGCGATGACGGAATGCGCCGACTTCTGGGGTTACCGATTCCCGTTTTCGTTTTGCAAGTCGGTGCGCGTAGGGGGCAAACCGCAGGCCGATGCCTGAGTCCTCGAGGTCGTAGCGCGCCTCGAAAGGACCGCAGGCGACCGGATTCGGCGGTTGGCAAAGGCGGGTTATGTCGTACGGGTTAATTGGGGCCAGCGCGCCGTCGCCGGGGTCCCGTGGGAGAGCGGTCAAATGTCTGCAATTGTGCGAAATCGTCCTGGCCTCGCAATTTCCATTACTGCCGGATTGCTCTGCCTCGCCGGATCGCTGCCGGCCGCGGCCCAGTCCTTCCGGGTGCAATGTCCGAACAGCACGACGCTGCATCCGCTGGTGAACTCGTCGGGAGTGGCGGGGCAAAAGGACAGCACCCTGCCCAATCCGCAAATCAAGTGCCAGCACATCGCCGGCGGCGACGGCTTTGCCACGATGGCGGACGGCAACCAGATCTACCTCTTCGGTTTTGCTCCGCTGTCGGGCCTGCAGTCGCTGCAGAACAGAGTGCCCGCGAACAACGCGATCAACGGACCGTACGTGGGAACGCAACGGGCGGCCGAATTCAACAAGCCCTACGCCGGCCCCATCGTGGCCGACGGTTCCTCGACCACCAACCCGGCCGGCGGCAGCACCGACGCCGGAATCGTCGAACCGGCCGTGATCATGAACATGGGCGTGCTCAGCGCCAACGAACCCGCGCCGCTGATCGCCGTCGATGAAGACGACGAACTCTTCCTCACCCTGTCCAACGTCGGCATGATCATGCGGCCCGATCTGTTCGAGCAGCATACGGTCCACTGGCACGGCTATCCCAATGCGTCGTCCTACTTCGACGGCGTTCCCGACGCTTCGGTGGCCATCAATATCGCCGGCAGCTTCACCTACTACTATACGGCGCCGGACGCCGGTACATACTTCTGGCACTGCCACATCACGCCGCCCGAGCACCTGCAGATGGGCATGGTGGGCCAGCTGTACGTGCGCCCGCGGCAGAACCGCGTTGCCGCCAATGCCGACCTGCGCACGGCGCTGCAGAACACCTACACGACAACCACCACCACGACGGTCAGCGGCGTCTCCACCACGACGACCGCAGCGTACGACCCTTGCTCGGTCGACATCCTGTGCTCCTCGCCGATCCCGCCCGCCCCCACCGTCGCGGTCGTCCAGGCCCCGGGGGGCGCCAAGTACGCCTACAACGACGGCGACGCCTCGACCCGCTACGACGTCGAATACCCGATCCAGATGCACGGCTTCGATCCCAACTTCCACTTCATCGGCATGACCTTCAATCCGGAGCCCTTTGCCAACATGAAGGACAAGTACTTCCTGCTCAACGGTCGCAGCTATCCGGATACCGCCAACCCGGCCGTCCTCACCACGGCGGCTTCCGATGGCGTCGCCAGGCCGTCGCAGGCAATCCCCGCGCTGATCGAGATCAAGCGCAGCGCCGGCCAGACGCGCGCCCTGTTGCGCATCTCCGACCTGAGCGTTACCGAGTACTCGACCCTCGCGACGATCGGTATTCCCATGAACGTCATCGGCTTTCACGCCCGCATGCTGCGCGACATGGCAGGCAACAACATGTCCTACCAGACCAACTCCATCACCATCGGCGGCGGCGAAGCGCTGGACGTGATCCTGGATGTGAGCGATGCAGCCTATGCGGGTTGTGCAACGACAGCCTGCACCTACTTCCTGTACAGCACCAACCTCGATCATCTGTCCAACGACGCCGAGAACTTCGGCGGGATGATGACCGAGATCGTGATCGACTAAGGAGAGCGACCGTGAAGCATTCGTTTCTGACCGTACGCAAGGCTGCGCTGGGCGCGGTCTTCACGGGGATGTTGGCGGTCGCGCTGCCGGCATCCGCCGCTGTTCCAGGAATCACCGGCGTTGGCTACACGAGCGGCGCCGCGTCGCCCGTCAGCTTCGCACTGGTAGCCAGCGAGTCCTTCTCCACGCAACCCGACGGCGCTTCCGTCTACTCCTGGGGATACGGCTGCAAAGGCGGAGCAGGCGTCGCGTATGCGGGCTTCCTGCCGACGGCGATGGCGGCCGTGGGAACTTGCGGCGCCATGCAGGTTCCCGGACCGACGCTGATCATCGCGGAGGGGTCTACCGTAACGGTTACCCTGACGAACAATCTGCCGGTGGCAGCCGGCAATGCGTCGATTCTCTTCCCCGGCTTTGCCGTGACAGCGACCAACGGCACAAACGGCATGCTCACCAAGGAGGCCGTGCATGGGGGGACAGTGACGTACTCATTTATGGCGACCAGGCCCGGCACCTACGCCTACTACAGCGGAACGCAGGGCGACCTGCAGGTGGAGATGGGCATGTATGGCGCCGTCGTCGTCCTGCCGACCCAGTCGGGCACCTTCAGCAATTGCGCCACCAGCCCGAACATTGGCACCGACTTCCGCCTCGCGACGGCAGCCTACGACCACCCGCAGACGTGCTACGACCGCGAATACCTGTTCCAACTGGCCGAGATGCAATCGTCAATTCACGACGAGGCGCTGGCCCAGAAGCAGGCCTGTGAAGCGCTGCTGACGGCGACGCCGGGCGCCACGTGCCCGTTCATTGCCGTGCATTCCGAACCCTACCACCCAAATTATTTCCTGGTGAACGGCCGCTCGATGCCGGACGACATGGACCCGGCCTATGCGGCCATGTACCCGAACCAGCCCTATAACGGCAACCCGCACATGCACCCGAACGAATTCGTGCTGATCCGCGAAATCGGCCAGGGCCGGATCCAGCATCCGCTGCATATCCACGGCAATCACGCCCGCGTGCTCGCGCGTGACGGCAATATGCTGCTGGCCCTGAAGCCCGATGGTTCGCCCGACACCGGCGGCCTGAACGGCACGGCACGCCTCGCCGGTCCGCTGATCTTCACCTTCCCGACAGTATCCGGCCAGGCGGTGGACGCGATCTTCACCTGGACCGGCCGGGGCCTGAACTGGGACGTATACGGCCATAGTGGCGCAGCCGGCGAGCCGCCCTGTCTGCCGGACGCGCTGGGCTTCAACACGGTCGCCGGCGGTGCTTTGCCCACAACAGCCAACTACGGCGAGTATTGCCCCGATCATCTGAAGCCGATTCCCGTCACGCCGGCCGATCCGCAAATTGTCGCCAACGGTCTGTGGTACGGCGGTACTCCCTACCTCGGACTGTCGGAGTCGGCCGCCAACGGCTTTCCTTCGACGCCGCTCCCGCCCGGAACGGCCAAGCAGAACCAGAGCGCCGGGTACGCCTACATGTGGCACTCGCACGACGAACGCGAGATCACGACCAACGATGTGTTTCCCGGTGGAATGATGATGATGCTGATCATCGATCCGCCGTCAGCGCCGATCAACGAAGCACAGTAACCAAGAGCATGGTGAAGGAGATTCGAATGCGTACTTCAATCAACAAGCTGATGCTGGGTGCCGCATCGCTTGCGGTGACCATGCTCGGCGCCGCCGGCCCGGCCGCGGCGGCCAATCCGCTGACGACGATAAACCTGACCGCGCAGCGCACGTCCGCAGTGATGCCGGACGGCGCCTCGGTGCCGATGTGGGGCTACTGTGGCGGCCTGGCGGGGACGACCAACGCCGGCACCACCGTCGGCGGCGCGTGCGGCACGACCTGGGCACAGGGGCCGACGATTGTGATCCCGGCCAATTCGGACCTGACCATAAGTCTCACCAACATGCTTCCGGTACCGACGTCGGTGACCATACTTGGCCAAATTGGTGGTGGCCTGGGTTCTCCGGCACGGGATGCGGCTGCCTTCATTCATCCGCCGGTCAACAGCACGACATGGCCGGTGACCGCCTCCGGAACCTTCACGCCGCCGCCCCAGCCTGTCCTGCGTGCCAATTCCTTCGTGCCGGTCGCTGCGGCCGGCAAAACCGGCACCTATAGCTGGACGAATCTCAAACCCGGAACGTACCTTTATGAAACGGGAACCCGCCCGTCGTTGCAGGCACCGATGGGCCTGTATGGCGTGCTGGTGGTGACGACAAGTCCGGTGACCGATACGGCACTGACGACCATCACCGTGCCGGGCCTCGCGTTCCCCGCTGGCGCGATCAACGGCGTCGTGGTGCCGGCCGTCGCGTACGACGCCGACGCGGCCTTTCTCATCAGCGAGGTGGACGCCGTGCAGAACGCCGCAGTCGACGCCGCAGCTACCAACCCGGGATTCCAAGGTGAAACCGCCAAGTGGACACCCTCGTGTGGCGCGAATAGCACCTGCTACCCCCCGGCGGTCAACTACGCGCCCACCTATTTGCTGTTGAACGGCAAACCCTTCGATCGCGATAATCCCGGCGGCAATGCTGTTCTGCCCCAGATCCTGGGCATCCCCAGCGGCACCCTTTACAGCTCCGGCAAGATGATGCTGCGTGTGGCCAATGCCGGTTTGCGTACCCACGTCCCTTCCCTCGTCGGGATGACCCTGCAGCAGGTCGCCGAGGACGGCAATCGCGCCCCCGGGGCCCCGCAAACGGTTTCGGAACTGTTGATGACGGCCGGCAAGACGCGCGACGTATTGATCGCCCCGCCCACCGTGACCAGCGTGACCAGCACCGGAACGTCTGTAACGACCTACACCGAAGCGGCGTACGGCTTCTTCGACCGGTCACTGGGCCTGTCCACCAACAATCGACCGAACGGTGGCGCCCAGGGATACCTGGCCATCGTCAATCCCAGCACCCTCTCCAACCTCGCATCGACGACGATCACGACTACCGGCGCCGAGATCAACGCCTGGCTAGGCACGTCGGGCGGCAAGTCGGTTGCCGTGATGGCGACGGCAAATCCCGACAGCTTCCAAGTATCGACTTACCTGCAGTCCTACACCAACAACGTACTGACCAACGACGTCGGCATCTACGGCGCTGTCGTGACGACGCCGCCAAAATACGGTACGGTGACCATGAGCGCCGATGGAACCTTCGTGTACACAACCGCAGCTGCGCCTTTTGCGGGGGATTCGTTTGTGTACTGCGGAAACGGCGCACCGGCAAACACCCCTGGATTGTGCGCAACGGTGACGCTTGCCGCAAGTAACACGGCGGCGCCGATAGTCACGGCCAACGACGATACCTATGCCAGCAACGTCAGCACCCTGTTTCGCGCCTGGGGCGGCGAGGGTGTGCTAGCCAACGACACTGACAACCTGGGGTATCCCCTGCACGCGAATTTCACATCATCGGAGCCCACCGGCTGCGCGACCCTCAATGCAGATGGATCGTTCATTGCCACGTCCGCCAACGGCGACGATTGCGTCTTCACATATACGGCGCAGGACTCGCAGGGCGTAACGAGCGCTCCGGCAAAGGTCCGGGTCTTCTTCCAACCCCAGGGCAGCAGCCCGCAGGCCAACTTCGTCAGCGCGCCGACGATCACCGTCGTGGACGCGCTGGGATTGCAACAGGGAACCGTCGGCACCGGCGCCGCCGCGGCGCCTACCGCGGCGCTCACTGACTATATGTGGGTCATCGAGGAAGATCCCACTTTCCATACCGTTCCCGGCGTGACGCCGCCCGCCAACGGTGCCATCCCGGCCCTGACCATCAGCAACAGCTTCCACGTCAGCCACACCCCGATCGTTGCCGCCGGCTGTACGGGACCGCTCTCATGCGGCGATGCTCAGACGTATGGGTCCAAAGCTACGTCCGCCCTGCCCCGATCGCTGCCGTCCGATGTCTGGCTTGACCCGACCAAGCACTACTTCATTTCCGTCTTGCCCGGCGACGCGGCCAATGCCTTCGTCGCCGGCATTGCCGGCGACCCAACCGTGCCGGGCAACTGCACTTTCAGCAACGTCGGTACCCCCAGCAAGACGGATTGCGGTCATACGATCGGTGGTGCGCAGATACCGGCCGCCTGCGTCCCGCAGCCGGGTGACACCTGCAATGCGTCCTTCGCCCCGGTGACGGTCTATGTGGACCCCAATCCGCTGAAGCCCTCGCAATTGTCGATCATCGCCTTCGAGGACAATAATCCGATCAACGGCGACCTCGATGACGGCGAAGCCGGCCTGGGCGGCTTCAACGTCGTGATCTTCGACGCGGCCGGACGCAGTGGCGACCCCGCGGGCCAGATCACCTACGACGCGTTCAACATGCCGCTCACCAACTGGCTGCTGGGCAAGCCGGGTTGTCCGAACGAGGAAAACCCGACGGTGCAAAACGACGTCAATCTGACCGCCGCGCAGAAGAACAGCCTGGTGGGCGCGATCTATACCTGCCCGGACGGCCACCGCAACATCGTCAAAATCCGCGTTCGCGACAACGAGACGGGCGAGAAGGCGAGCGACACCGAAACCAATGAAGTCGTCAACGCCGTCGTCACCACCGCCACACCGCACGGATTCACGCGTGGAACCGCTGTCGACATCAGCGGCGTCGTCGGCAGCGCGCTCTTCAACGGCACGTTTACCGTTACCAGGGTAATCAGTCCCACCAAATTCCGCATCACCGCCCCAGCCGGATATACCGGGCCATTGAGCATTGCGGTTACCAAGGGCGCCAGCGTGCGCGATCCGGCGAAGTATTCGCTGGCCGGCCACGCGCTCGTCAAGAACATCATGCCGGGCCGGTTCGACGTGCTGATGCACCCGAACGCCCAGCGTGACGGTGATGGCGAGACCTGGTACCAGGTGTCAACTCTGGAAGGCACGCCGGCCAACGACGCGTTCGCGCGCGCCGGCGAACCCGCCTACTTCCAGGAATTCGGCCCACCGGGCTACCACGCCTTCGTCGGCTGGATGAATCCAGACCGCATCCAGACGATGAACACCCTGATGGGAAATGGCAACACCATTACCGGCCGGGTCACCAACCTGCACATGTCGCGTCCGGCGCAGATCTTCAACTACGACTCGGCCACGCGCGATCCGCTGAAGAACTCGGTGTGCTTCGTCGGCCTCAACACCGGCGGCGGCAATGGCGCCTCGGCCGGCTTCGCCAAGTGCGACGACCAGGGCAATTTCACGCTGACCAATGTGCCCTACGGCAGCCACCAGGTGGTGGTGTGGGACCAGTGGCTCGACCAGATCATCGCGTACTTCAATGTGAATATTCCGGCGAGCACGGCGCCGGTGACCGTGAGCATGGGCGACATGCCGGTGTTCAGCTGGTTCACGCTGGTCCAGGAAAATGCCTTCGTCTATAACGACGACGCCTGTGCGCGGACCGCCATTACCGGTGCCAAGGATCAGGCCAGCTTGCAGACCGCGCTAAACGCCTGCCCGCAGACGCCGCTGGCGCAAATCCCGATCACCGTGCGCTTCCGGGACGGCAGCATCTCCAACAAGCTGTTGACCGATACCAACGGCAATGCCACGTTTAACGAACTGTTCCCGCTGTTCAACTGGTATGTGGTGGAAGTTGACCAGACCCGCTACGCGCCATTGACGGCGCATGTCGTGGTCGACGGTGGCGGCAAGCCCGATTGCACGACACAGGCGCTCACGGGAAACGGCACGACGACCCCCGTCACCTATTCGTCGAGCCTGACGGCGGGATGCACGAGTCCCGGTGGTCTCGCCCCGGGCGCCATCACCTCGACGTACCCGGACGGTACGTCCACCGAGCACACCTACACGGCTGGCGAACTCTATTTCGGACTGCAGGGCTTCATCTCGGAGACGCAGCGCATCGATTGGGGCAAGACGGTTCTGCCCCCTGGCCAGAATGGCGGCTTCTCCGGCCTGGTCGTCTACGCCTCGACCCGGGGCTTTGACGACCCCAGCCTGGAAGTGCAGTTCCTGTGGGAGCCGCTGGTGCCGCGCGTGCCGGTGTACCTGTACCAGAAGAAGACCGCTCCGGACGGCACCGTCACGCTGCTGCGCGTCGCCAGGACCACGACCACAAGCTGGGATGACATCGCCAACGGGACCTATACCGACTTCATCAACAATCCGCTGGGCATTGCCAAGCCCAGTTGCCCGGGCCAGGTGGCCAGCGATCCCTACGTACCCCAATCTCTGGGGACGGACCTGACGCGCTGCTACGACGGCTTCCACAACTGGAACCAGGTGCAGCCCGAGGCCTACGACGGCTACTACCAGTTCCCGACCATGTATCCAAGCGGCGTCAATGCCGACGGTTCTCCCGTGAATCCCGCCGAGAAGCCTGTTGCGATCATCGATGGCCAGTACGTCATCGAGATCGTTCCGCCCGCTGGCTACGAAGTCGTCAAGGAAGAAGACAAGAACATCCTGATCGGCGACGCCTGGGTGGCGCCGCCCGCCCAGCAGTTCGCAACGCTGAGCAATATCTTTATCCTTCCCGACCAGGCGACCGTTTCCTCCGCATACAACCTGACCGGACCAAGCGCGCTGCAAAGCCGCCTGGGCTTCGTGGAAGGAAAGACGCAGTTGCCGCTGTGTGCCGGTGCGCCGCACCGCGTGCCCGACTTCCTGTCGCTGTTCCCGAATTCGAAGCAGATCGCACCGTTCGCCGGAGCCGACCGGCCGCTGTGCGACCGCAAGGAAGTGTCAATTGTCGCTGGCCAGAACGGCAGCGCCAATTTCTTTGTGTTCTCGAACACGCCGCGCGCCTCCAAGTTCACCGGCATCATCCTGGATGACGCCTCGGCCGAGTTCAACGTCGCCGCACCCGACTTCGGCGAAAAGTTCGGCGTGCCCTACGTGGCCGTGTCCATCAAAGACCAGTACGGCTTCGAGATCGAGCGCGTGTACGGCGACCAGTGGGGCGGCTACAACGGCATGACGCCGTCCACCTGGCAGGTGAATGTGCCCAACCCGGCCGGCTATTCGCCCAGCATGCTGGTCACCTGCATGAACGACCCGGGCCCGATCACCGATCCGGTTACCGGCGCGAAGGTCATCGATCCGAACTACATGCCGTATTACAGCAATTTCTGCTACACCAACCCGTTCATGCCGGGCCTGACGACCTACCTGGACACGCCGGTGCTGCCGGTGGGCGCGTTCGCGTCCAACTATGTGTCGGGCTATAACCCGGTGGACTGCGCCTATCCGGATGCCACTCCGGCGGTGAGCCGCGTGGATGGCGCCGGCATCGGTCCGTGGATCACGCCGGCTGCGCGCACCCTGACCATCAAGGCGCTTGGTACGGTTCAGGTGCCCAACCCGGCATATCTCGGTCCCGTGGCAACCAGCGGGCCAAGCAGCCAGAAGATGATGTCCCGCACCTACAACTTCGCGGGTGCTCCGGGAAAAGTGACGCTCACCCCCAGTGGTGGCGGCACCCCGATCGATATCAGCGTCGGTGCCCAGTGGAGCGCCACATTGATCATCGCCAGCGTGCCGACCAGTGTCCCGCCCGGCGCCTATGAACTTGGCATCACCAATGCCAATGGCAACGCGTCGGTCGACACGGTTACCGTAACGGTGCTGGGTGCGAACGATCCTGCGCCCACGATCCTGACCGCACCGTCCAACAGCGTCACCGTGGGCGGTACGTCGCACATCGTCCAGAACGCCATCGACGCGGCCAGCCCGGGTGACCTGATCATCCTCGACGCCGGCGTCTACAACGAGCTCGTCGTGATGTGGAAGCCGGTGCGTCTGCAGGGTGTCGGGGCCGTCTCGGTGGTGATCAACGCCGCCAAGTACCCGACCGACAAGCTGGAGACCTGGCGTCCGACGATCAACCAGAAGTTCGGTGTCGACACGATTTCGGGCAATGCGTCGTCCAATCCGCAGGTCGATCCGCTGCCGGGCCAGGAAATCACGGGCGGCATCGTGTTCCTGGAACCCTCGGTGCTGGCTACCGAGGAAGGTGCCGGCGTCACCGTGCTGGCCAAGAACCAGGGCAACGCGAACTGCAGCACCGCCAACAGCAGCGCCCTCAGCAATTACTACGACTCTACTAAGGTGATCACCGTCAACGGTGTGCAGCAGGGAACGCTCGTGACCAGCGCTCACCACATCGGCGAGAGCTGGTTCGCGTGCGCCCCGTCGCGGATCGACGGCATCAGCGTCACCGGCGGCGATGCGGGTGGCGGCATCTATGTCAACGGCTATGCGCACGGAATCGAGATCGCCAACAACCGCGTCTACGGCAATGCCGGCGCGTTTGGCGGCGGCATCCGGGTCGGAGTGCCCCACCTGGAGACGCAGGACCTGCCGACGATCCAGAGCGGTTTCAACAACAACGTCAAGGTGCACCATAACGCCATCACCCAGAACGGCCTGATCGAGGCCTCCGGTGCCGTCGGCGGCACGCCGGGGGCTTCGGGCGCGGGCGCGGGCCTGGCGCTGTGCACGGGAACGAACAACTACCTGGCGAACTACAACTTCGTGTGCGGCAACTACAGTTCGAGCGACGGCGGCGGTATCGGCCATATCGGCTGGAGCAGCAATGGCACGATCGCCAAGAACACGATCCTCTTCAACCAGTCGTTCTTCCAGCAGTCGGCCACCAATGGCGGCGGTGTCGCCATCGAGGGCGACGCCCCGGCTGCCGGCGCCCTGTCGCTGGGCGTCGGCTCGGTCACTCTTGACTCGAATCTGATCCAGGGCAATTTTGCCCAGGCAGGTCATGGCGGTGGCGTGGCGCTGATCCAGGTCAACGGCAGCGATACGACGGGTTGCGGCACCAGCGGCGGATGCAAGTACGCGAATTCCGTCTCCGTGACGAACAACATGATCGTCGACAACGTGGCCGGCTGGTCGGCCGGCGGCCTGTACCTGGCCGATTCGTTCAACGTCAGCGTGGTGAACAATACCGTGGCGATGAACGATTCAGTGGGTATCGCCGGTCCGCTGTTCAAGGGAGGCAACTTCGGCACCCCCAACCCGGCTGGCATATCGGCGGACGCGACCTCGCCGGCACTTGCCACCCTGGGCGTGCCTGCCTATTCCTATCCGACGCAACTGGCGAACAACATCGTCTGGCACAACCGCTCGTTCTATGCGAGCCTGTCCGGTACTTTGACGCCGCCAAACAACGTCGGCTTGCAAGGAACGGCGGCGCCCTGGTATCCGACCTCCCAGCTGTGTGCGTCGAATAACGCGGCCACGGTAAACCAAGGTTGCGCGACACTCAGCACGGCGCTGGCTGCCGGCCAGACTGCGCTCACGACACTGGCGACCGGACAGTGCGATCCTGCCCACGAGACGTATTGGGACCTGGGCCTCGTGGGCGACAACAGCGCCACGCCCGGTGTCAACCGTCTGCAACCGACGTACTCGGTCCTGACGGACGCGACCAAATATGCGGGTGCCGGCAACCTCCAGGTCGATCCCGGCTTGATCAAGTCGTACTGCAACAGCTCGCAGACCATCAGCGCCTCGTCCGACGAGATGGGCAATTTCGTTGATTTCCGCTACGGACCGCTTTCACAGACGGCGCCCGTTGCCTTTGCGGGCACCGTTGCCGGTGGCGTGTTCGGCGACTACGGCATCCTGACGACGAGCCCGGCAATTGACGCGGGTACCGCTGCAGGCGCGCCCAACCATGACATCTACGCAACGCCGCGGCCGCAGGGCGCTGGCTTTGACATCGGTGCGATGGAGGTCGTGGCGACAGCTGCGGGCTCGGGCTCGGTGGCGTTCACGAAGGCAAATCTGGGCACCCTGACGCCGAGCGGCAGTAACGCAACCCTGGCGTTTGGCAACCTCTCCGGCGGACAGAACAGCACCGTGACGCTCTCCGTATCGGGAAGCGCTGTTACCTTCGGCCGGCTGAGCCTGGCCAATACTCTCGGCAGCGCGTTCAGCGTGCGGACCGACAACTGCTCCGGTAAGGTCCTGGCACCGGGCGGTAGCTGCACCGTCCAGATCCATTTTGCGGCGCCAGGCGGAAGTAGCCAAAGGACCGCCACGCTGACCGTGCCCGACAGCGCAAACCCCAGCCCGCAGCTGCTGTACCTGACTGGCAGCTGATCGACGCGGCAGTGCGACACAATAGACGCTGGAGGGCCGAGACGGCGGGCGGGTAACTCCACCCGCCGTTTCGGTTTTCTGGCACGGCGCGCGGTCTATATAAAGTTTTTGCCCGCGCCGTACGATAATGAGGATGGGCATCGAACCGTATCCTGGTCGGCGCGGTACCCTAAATGCCAATGCAGAAATTCCTGTCCCCCTCCTTTGGTCCTTGCATCGCGGCGCTGCTGCTGGCGGCATGTGCGGGCACGCCGGCCCTGCCGCCATCGGCGCCGGTCCACAAGGCGCCGCCGCCGGCATTTGCGCAAAGCCCTGCCCAGGCCGCCGCATCGGCGCAGGCCAATTCACTGGCCGCGGAAATGCGCAGCTGGGCGGCCGGCCAGGGCGCCTACCTGAAGCGCACCTGGGGGGTCGAGGTCGTGGGCGTGCATCTGGTCTCCAGCGACTGGATGCTGGAGTTCAAGTACCGCGTGCTCGATACCGAAAAGGCCGCACCGCTGCTCGACGAGCACGTGAAGCCTTATCTGCTGGACGAGGCCAGCGGCGCGCGCCTGGCCGTGCCGGCGATGGAAAACGTCGGCGAACTGCGCCAGCACACGCATCCCGACCCCGACCGCATCTACTTCATGCTCTTCGGCAATGGGGGCAAGATCGTCCCCCGCGGCGGGCACGTAACCGTCAGCATTGGCAAATTCCAGGCGGCCGGATTGCCGGTGCAATGACCGCAACGAACCATCAACGGCGAGGCAATCGGCCTCGATCGCCTTCAGGGAGACCGCTTCCATGCACGCATCCTTTTCCCATGTCGCCCACGCTGCCGGCGTCGGCCTGACGCTGTGCCTCGCTCTTGGCAGCGCGTCGGCCGCCAGCCCACTGCCGGTGGACCAGATATTGGCGCGCAACGCCGCGGCGCGCGGCGGCCTGGAGGCCTGGCGCAAGGTAACCACGGTGTCGCTGGCCGGCAAGATGGACGCCAATGAGCCGCGTTCGTCCCGGCCCGACTACCACCCGCCAGTGGCCAACCCGAAACACCTGTCAGGTACCGGACCCGCCCCCGGGCCGGGCAGGGCCGACGACGACCCGAATCGCGTGATCCAGCTGCCATATCGCATGGAAATGAAGCGACCGCGCAAGTCGCGGCTGGAAATCGACTTCGACGGCGAGACCGCCGTACAGGTCTACGATGGCACCAACGGCTACAAGGTGCGGCCGTTCCTGGGCCGCGCGACGCCGGAGCCGTACACCGCCGCCGAGCTCGCTCTGGCGGCGCAGGAGCAGGAACTCGACGGGCCGCTGATCGACAGCGCGCGCAAGGGCACCAAAATCACCGCCGACGGCGTCGACAAGGTCAACGGCGCCGATTCCTACAAGCTCACTCTGACGCTCAAGAACGGGGCCGTGCGGCATGTGTGGGTCGACGCCACGTCATTCCTGGAGGTGAAGCTCGACGGCAGTCGCACGCTCGACGGCAAGGCGCATGCCGAGGAAACATTTTTGAAGGACTACAAGACCTTTGAAGGCCTGCAATTTCCCACGCTGACCGAAACCGTCGTGCAGGGCGTACCGGGAGCCACCAGGCTCACGGTTGAGTCGGTGAAGGTGAACCTGCCGCTGGATGACGCCCGCTTCACCTCGGGCCCGCTTTCGCCCGCTGCGCCGGCCGCCCCGGCGCCCGTCAAGAAATCATGATCCGCGCGGCGAAGGTGTTCCGCCCCGGCGGAATTTGGGCGGCAGTCTGGAGCGGCTGCGTGCTTTTGACGGGGGCGGCAACGGCCGGCGCCACTGACGAGGCCGACGCACATGCCCGCCACCATATGCAGCCGGGCGCCGCGCAAGTGCACCGCAGCACCGCCAATTATCAGATTCCCGACATCAACGTCGTGCGGGAGGACGGCCGCACGGTCAATATCCGCGCCGCCCTCGACGCTGGCGGGCCGGTGCTCGTGGGATTCATCTTCACCACCTGCACCGCCATCTGCCCTATCACCAGCGCCACGTTCCAGCATGTCCAGGAAAGGCTGGCCGCCGGAGACCGCCTCAGCGTGGCGTCGATCTCCATCGATCCGGAGCAGGATACGCCCGCGCGCCTGCGCGAATACGCCGCCAAATTCGACACCGGCGCCCGCTGGCACTATTACACCGGGACCGTCGCCGCCAGCATCGCCCTGCAAAGGGCGTTCGACGCCTACCGGGGCGACAAGATGGATCACACCGCCAGCGCCTATCTGCGTGCAGCGCCAGGGCAGCCGTGGGTCCGGATCGACGGCTTCGCGTCGGCCGACCAGATTCTCGCGGAATACCGCGCGATGACCGGTACCGGCGCCGTCGTGGCGCGCTGAGTCGATGTCCCGCGGACTGCGCCGCGGCGGCGCCGTACTTGTCGCCTTGCTGGCCATGGCGGCGCTCCCGGCCACGGCCACGGGCGCACCACCATCCGCAATTGACCGGGACGGGGCCCGTATCTACCGTGCGGGCCTGCTGCCCGGCGGGGCGGACCTGGTCGGTCGGCGCGCCTCGGGTGCCGATGTCGCCCGCGAAGCCGCCGCATGCGTCAATTGCCACCGCCGCAGCGGCCTGGGCAATGTGGAAGGCGACATCGTCATACCGCCGATCATTGCCAAGTATCTGTTTCGCAGCCGGCTCGCCAACGTCGAGGACATGACGCTGCCGCACGTGCCGGGTTTCACACCCAATGCATGGACGTACACCGACCAGAGTCTGGCTACTGCCATCCGCACCGGTGTGCGGCCCGACGGCAGCACGATGAATCCACTGATGCCGCGGTACGCGCTCGACGACCCTTCAATGGCCGCGCTGATCGCCTATCTGAAAGACCTCACCAGCGCGCCGGTGCCCGGGGTGTCCGAAACCGCGCTGCAGTTTGCCACAATCATCACGCCCGATGCCGATCCTGTGGCCAAGAAGGCCATGCTAGATGTGCTGCAGCGTTTCTTTGCCGTACAGGAGAAAGTCATCGCGGCCGAGACCCGACCTCTGCGCACGTCGCGCGAGATCCATTACCGAGTGACCCGTCAGTGGCAGTTGCATGTCTGGGAACTTGCCGGCACCCCCGATACGTGGGAGGCGCAACTCGATGCCCACTTGGCCACGCAGCCGGTATTCGCGGTCATCTCGGGTCTAGGCGGACACGACTGGCGTCCCGTGCACCGCTTCTGCGAGCACAATGCCGTGCCCTGCCTGCTGCCCAATGTCGATCTTCCAGTCGTGGCCGAACGCGACTTCTATCCCGTGTACTACTCGCGTGGCGTGCTGCTCGAGGCCGATCTCATCGCCGCCCGGCTTGCCAGTGACCGCGGCGCGCATCGTTCCGCCCGCGCCGGGCGCCTGGTGCAGGTTTTTCGCGACGACGACATCGGTGCCGCGGCCGCGGCCGCGCTCGCGGCGCGTCCTACGAGCCTGGGCACGGCGACCGCCGCCCATCGACTCTCCGGTGCGCCAGATGCACCTGCGCAACTGCGGAAGGTGCTGCAAGGCCTCGGTGCCGACGATGTCCTGGTGCTGTGGCTGCGCCCAGACGATCTCGCGGCCTTGCCGGACCAGGCGCCAGCGGCAGCGGTTTTCGCTTCGGGCATCATGGGCGGCTTGGAGGCCGCGCCGCTGCCGGTGTCCTGGCGCGCGCGGACGCACCTGAGCTACCCGTTCGACCCGCCGGATTTGCGTCGTGTTCGCATGAATTTTCCGCTGGGCTGGTTTCGCGTGCAGGGCATGGCTGTCACCGCCGAGCGCGTGCAGACCGACACCTACCTGGCCTGCGTCATACTTTCAGAAACCTTGGGTCACATGCTTGACAGCTTTGTGCGCGAATACCTTGTCGAAAGAATGGAGATGATGCTCAGCCGCCGCATCGTCAACGGCTATTACCCGCGTCTAGGCCTGGCGCCGGGACAGCGCTTTGCCTCCAAGGGCGGCTATCTAGTGCACTTAGCTGAAGGCAATCATGTCGTCCTGGAAGGCGATTGGATAACCCCATGATAACCCGGCACTCACCGATGGCTGGACTTCCCACCATGCAAACCGATCCTTCTCCCCAGGCGCTGGCGTCGGTCGCACGCGGCCTGGTGCTGTGCGGCGTCTTCGGCCTGCTGTCGGCGACGGCGCCAGCATCGCATGCCCTGGAACCGAATGCGCCGCCGGCCGCGACGCACGACGCGCCCGGCAGGATTACCGCGCCGTCGAGCCCCGCCTCCATAACTGCCACACCGATGGCCGAGCCGCCGCCGGCGGTCAGACCTAACGCGCCCGTCATGTCTGTGGAAGAAATCCGCCAGCGCAACGCCTTGGCGCGCGGCGGCCTGGAGGAGTGGCGCAAGATCGACACCATGCTGCAGGTCGGGCGCATTGAGCGCGGCGACGAAGTCCCCGCCATGTCGTCCCGGCAAAAGCGTGCGGCGCGGCTGATCCCGGAGGCGTCGCAGATCGTCCAGTTCCGCCTGGAGCTTGCCAAGCCCAACAAGTTGCGCCTGGAGTTCACGTACCAGGGTGTCACCGCCATCCAGGCCTTCGACGGCACCGAAGGCTACACCGTTCAGCCCGGGCCCCAGGGAGCTATCGCACGACCGTTCTCCGACGCCCAGGCGCGCGCCGCTGCGGACCAGCTGGACATTCAAGGCCCGCTGCTGGACGCCGACGCCAAGGGAACTCACGTCGCGATCGACGGCATCGATGCGGTTCGGGGTCGCCCGGCCTACCGGCTGAAGCTCACGCTCAAGAGCGGCCTAAGCCGCCAGGTATGGGTCGACGCCGAGACCTTCTACGACGTCAAGATCGATGGCATGCGGCGCATAGGCGATCGCAACTGGCCGGTCGAAACCTACTTTGGCGACTTCCGCAAGGTGGGCAAGGTCTGGGTGCCGTACGAATCCGAGACCGCAATAAACGGCGTGCACACCATGGAGCATTCCCACCTGGCGCAGGTGCGGTTCAATGTGCCACTGGCGGACAGCCTTTTCAAACTACCCAAGGCCCCCGTACCGCCACCGTTACCGTCGCCCGCCGCGCCTCCCGCAAAATAGCGTACCGGCGGGCGTCTTAGCGCGTTTGCGTAGTGCGGCGTACTCCGAGTACGCACACTTGGCTTATCGTCCGTCAAAGACCTATGAAGGAGATTCGTGGTCCCGGACGGATGTCCGGCTGCCGCGCGACGCGTTCGCGGCAGTTGGGCGCTCCCGCCAAAGAGCACCGTGGTGCCTCGTGGGACAATTCCCCGCATCGGAAGTAGGGTAATCCCGCGTACGAGGAACGGCGTGGCATGGTGAAAATACGGCCATTCCCCGCAAGCGTGCGCTTGCCCGGTAGCGGCGCGCGGGGTGCGCGTTCGGGGTGCGACGATTCGCGGGTCGCACCACGGTGAACGGCCACGGCGCCCGAAGTCGGGACTGCAGGACGCCGGCGGTGCCGCGTAGGTTACGCGTAGCAACAGGAGTGGTGAATTGGCAGCAATGAAATCCGTCCCGATGGAATCCCTTCCGCTGGACCAGGCCCTGGGCGCGCCGCTGCTGGCGCCATTGGCAGGCGGCTCCGCCGCCGCCATCCGCCTCGATCCGCAGGGACGCATCAGCGACGCGACCGTCTCCGCCGCTGCCATGCTCGGCTTCGAACCCCAGGAACTGCGCGGCCGCTCGCTCAAGGAGCTTGCCATCGAAGGCTGGCAGGCCGCGGCCGAGGTGGCCTCGGCGCGGGTGCGCTTCGGCGCGACCGAGAGCTTCGAGCTCGCCCTCAAGGGCCGCAGCGGCCGGCGCACCCTGGTCGAGATGACCGCGCGTGCGGGTGCCGACGGCCGGGACGGTGCGGTGGTTGCGTGGTCCGAGCGGCGCGTCCGGCGCAACAGCGCATCCCAGGACACCGATCCGGACCTCAAGCGCGTGGCCTACGGGCTGCTGCGCACCCAGGAGGCCGAGCGCATGCGCGTGGCCCTGGAACTGCACGACGAGGTCGCGCCCATCGTCATCATGGTCAAGTACATGATCGAGGATGCCGTCGGGCGCATCGGCGGCGACGCCCAGCCCGATTCGATAAAGATCCTCAATGACGCGGCCATGCGGCTGCGCGACGTCATCTCGGAGCTGCGCCGCATCTCCACCGACCTGCGGCCGCGCCTGCTCGACGACCTGGGGCTGCTGCCCACGCTCGAATGGTATTGCCGCGGCGTCGAGGAAGCGTGCCACGGCGTGCGCGTCGGATGCCAGCTCCGCGTGGACGAGAACGAGGTGCCGGAGATCCTCAAGCTCGACATCTTCCGCATTGTCCAGGAAGCGCTCAACAACGTCATCGAGCATGCGCATGCGCACGTGGCCCAGGTGTCGCTGTACGCGACCCCCCAGGACCTGATCGTCATTATCGAGGACGACGGCGAAGGCTTCGAACTCGCGGCGGCCAGCTCCAAGCGCGATGGCGGCATCAACCTGGGCCTGCAGTCGATCCGCAAGCGCGCGGAAGCCACCGGCGGCCGCCTCCTGCTCGAATCCAACGGGCAGCGCGGCACGCGCATCGGCGCCGCCTGGCCGCTCGACCGCCTCGCCGCCGACAGCGCCCGCCTGGCCTAGGGGGTCGCTCCAGCGGGCCGCTGCCCCTCATCCCAGCCCTCTCCCGCTGGCCTACCACACACCAACACTCGCACCCACGGCCGCGAACTAGGCGCCCCGGGCCGGGACGGCCGGAAGCCGTCGCCGCGGCGGCGAGCCCATGGCGCCGTCACCGCACCGGCGGCGTGGTCACGGCTGGCTCGTGGGTTGTGTGCCCGGCGCTGCCGGCTCCGGATCGGGCGCACCGCCGGATGGGGGCGCGGCGCGTGGCTCCGGCGGGCGGGTGAGCAGCTTCGGTAGCGGCTGGGACGGGATACGGGCGCTTCCGGCAGGGACATCGACCGCGCCGGCATTGCGTCCGCCGCCGATGCCTGGGGCTACGGGGGCCGACGGCAGGGCGGGGCCGGTGCCGCCGCCGCCGACGAAGCCGGGGAGGACG
>JBBISD010000011.1:0-50360 GCA_037441485.1 Burkholderiales bacterium | reverse complement strand
GCCGGCACCGGCCGCGACGGGCGCATCACGCGCGAGGACGTGCTGGCGGCGGTCACCGCCGGCGCCAGCGCCGCGCCCGGTGCCGTCCCCGAGGCCGGCATGGCGGCACCGGCGCCGGTCGCCGGGCCGGATGACCGCGTGGTCCCGCTCAATAAGGTGCGCCGCGCGACCGCGGCCCACATGGTGCGCTCGATGGCCACCAGCCCGCATACGCTGCAGGCCATCGAAGTGGACTTCCACAAGGTGGACCAGGCGCGCCGGCTGCGCGGGGCCGACTGGCGGGAACAGGAGGGCTTCGCGCTGACCTACCTGCCCTTCGTCTGCGCCGCGGTGTGCGCGGCCATCGCCGACTTTCCGTACGTCAATTCGAGCTTCGGCAACGACGAACTGATCGTCCATCGGCGCATCCACCTGGGTATCGCCGTGGACCTGGCGTTCGAGGGCCTGCTGGCACCGGTGCTGCGCGATGCCAACCGGCGCAACCTGCGCGGGCTGGCGGTGGAGATCGCCGCACTGGTGGCGCGCACCCGGGCCGGCAAGGTGTCGGCCGACGACCTCAGGGGCGGAACCTACACGCTGTCCAATTCCGGCTCCTTCGGCACCCTGATCACGGCCCCCATCATCAACCAGCCGCAGACCGCGATCCTCTCGACCGACGGCGTCCACAAGAAGCCCGTCGTCATCGAGGGGCCGGACGGCGACGTGATCGCGATCCGGCCCATCGGCGTGCTGGCGCAGACCTTCGACCATCGCGCATTCGACGGTGCCTACTCGGCGGCCTTCCTGCGGCGGCTGAAGCAGGAACTCGAGCAGCGCGACTGGCTGGCGGAACTCAACTGATACGGAGCGGCGGCGCCGGCACCGGACGCCCGGTCCGGCAGTGCCCGGCGGGCAACCCATGAACGCAGGTACGACCAGAAAGGGATTGGCGACATGAGCAAAGCGGCAGGAACCGGCACGACACTCGGGTGGATCGGCACCGGGCGCATGGGTTACGAGATGGCGGCGCGCCTGGGCCGCGCCGGCTGCAACGTGCTGGCCTGGAACCGCACGCGGGCCAAGGCGGAGCCGCTGGGCGCCTACGGCGTGAAGGTCGCCGACCGGCTCGCCGAGCTGGCCGCGTGCGACATCGTCTTCACGATGGTCTCCACCTCCGATGACCTGCGCGAGGTGCTGTCGGGCCCGGGCGGATTGCTCGCCACCGCCGGCCGCCAGCCGCGCATCGTGGTCGACTGCTCGTCGATCTCGATCGACGCCTCCGCCGCGATCCGGGCCGCGCTCGCGGCCCGCGGCGTCGCCTTCCTGGCAGCGCCGGTATCGGGCAACGCCAAGGTGATCAAGGCCGGCAAGCTGTCGATCGTCAGTTCCGGGCCGCGCGCGGTGTTCGAGGAATGCGAACCCTTCCTGCGGATCTTCGGGCCCAGCGGCGTGAGCTATGTCGACGACGGCGAACTGGCGCGGATCGCCAAGATCTGCCACAACGTCTTCCTGGGCGTGGTCACACAGTCGCTGGCCGAGATCACCGTCCTGGCCGAGAAGGCCGGCCTGCCGCGCAGCGCGTTCCTCGACTTCATGAACAACAGCGTCATGGGCTCGGTCTTCAGCCGCTACAAGACCCCGGCGTTCGTCAACCTGGACTTCAAGGTCACGTTCACGCCCTACCTGTTGCGCAAGGACATGGACCTGGGCCTGGAGGCGGGCCGGCGCTTCGAGGTCCCGATGCCGCTTGCCTCGGCGACGCGCGACCTCATCCAGGCGCAGATGGGCAACGGCTTCACGGAGCAGGACTTCTCGACCTTGCTGCTGATGCAGGCGCGCGCCTCCGGCGTGGAGCTCAAGCCCGAGAACATCGCGGTCGACGACGGCCTGGCTTGATCCGCGGCGGCGCGCACGGCAGTATCGCGGGAACCGCCGGCCGGCCGGCGGCAGGCTGACAAGACGCGCGGACAGCGCCGAACGACCAGGGACGAGAGCAACCATGAAGCGAGTACTAGGGCTGATCTTCTGCGCTGCCGTGCTGGCCGGCAATCCGGTGCAGGCGAAGAAGCCGATCATCATCAAGTTCCCGCACGTCGTGTCGGAGAAGTCGCCGAAGGGCATGGCCGCGCTGAAATTCAAGCAGCGTGCCGAGGAACTGCTGCCGGGCCTCGTCCAGGTGGAGGTCTATCCCAACTCGCAGCTGATGGGCGACGACGAGTCGCTTGAGGCGCTGGCGACCGGCGATATCCAGATGATCGCGCTGTCGCTGTCGAAGTTCGACCGCGTGGCCAAGCGGCTGCAGCTCTTCGACCTGCCGTTCCTGTTCCAGGACATGGCCGCGGTGGAGCGCTTCCAGGCGTCGCCGGCGGGCCGCGCTCTGCTGCGGGAGGCGCAACCCAAGGGACTGCTGGGCCTGGCCTACTGGCACAGCGGCATGAAGCAGCTCACGGCCAACCGGCCGCTGATCCTGCCGCAGGACGCCGCCGGCCTGAAGTTCCGCATCCAGGAATCCGACCTGCTCGAGGCCCAGTTCCGGGCGCTCAAGGCCAACCCCCAGAAGATGGCGCTGGGCGAGGTCTACCAGGCGCTGATGAACGGCGTGATCGACGGCCAGGAGAACACCTGGTCGAACATCTATCGCCTCAAGTTCTTCGAGGCCCAGAAGCACATCACCGAGACCAACCATGGCACCATCGATTACATGGTGACGGTCAACGAGCGCTGGTGGAACGGCCTGCCCCCGGACATCCGGGCCGGACTCGAGCAGGCACTGCAGGAGGCCACGCAGTACAACGACGCCACCGCTGAGAAAAGCATCCGCGCCGACCGCGACAAGGTCATCGCCAGCGGCAAGACCACGGTGCACGCCCTGACGGCCGAACAGCTGGGCGCGTGGCGCACGGCCATGGCACCCGTCTGGAAGCAGTTCGAAGGGGACATCGGCGCCGACCTGATCCGGTCGGCGCAGGCGGCCAACCGGTAGGGCGCGGAGGAGCTGGCCATCGTGTTTGCCGCGCTGAACCGGGCCCTGGCACGGCTGGAGGAAGGGCTGATCGCCGTGCTGCTGGCCGGCATGGTCCTGATGACCTTCTCGCAGGTCGTCATCCGCTACGGATTCAACGCCGGCTGGGTCTGGTCGCTGGAAGCGACCACCTACATGTTCGGCGGCCTGCTGATGGTGGGCATCTCGTACGCCATGCGCCAGCACGCGCACATGAACGTCGACGCGCTGGTCGGCAGCCTGCCGCGCCGCTGGAAGCGCGCCGCGACGCTGCTGGCGATCGCGCTGTGCTTCGCCTACGTGGCGCTCATGATCTGGGGTGCCGTCGAGCTGGTGGCGCGCCTGCGCGACCTGGGCAGCAATGCGCGCGACATCCCCGTCAAGCGCTGGGTGCTGATGTGCATGCTGCCGGCCGGCTTCTCGCTGCTGGGCCTGCGGCTGGTGCAGGTGACGGTGGAGGTCCTGCGCGGGCAACGCGACACGCTGGGCAGCGCCCACGGCCATGTGCGCGAGCCGGTGCCGCCCACGGCGGGCGACGCGACGGCATGAGCATCCTCTTCCTGTTCCTGCTGCTGCTGGCCACGATGCTGATCGGCGTGCCGATCGCCATGGCACTTGGCCTGACCAGCGTCCTGACGCTGCTGCTGTTCGGCCAGGAATCGCTGGCCGCGCTGGCCCTGAAGTTCTTCCAGGCCACGCAGAAGTACGAACTGCTGGCCGTCCCGTTCTTCATCCTCGCCGGCACGTTCCTGACGACCGGCGGGGTGGCGCGCCGCCTGATCGACTTCGCCAATGCGGCGGTCGGGCATTTCCACGGCGGACTGGCGCTGGCCGCAGTGGTGGCCTGCATGCTGTTCGCCGCGATCTCCGGATCGAGTCCGGCGACGGTGATCGCCGTCGGGTCGATCGCGATCAGCGGCATGGTGCGCAACGGCTATTCGCTCAAGTACGCGACCGGCGTCGTCATCAACGCCGGCACGCTCGGCATCCTGCTGCCGCCGTCCATCGTGATGGTCGTCTACGCGGCCGCCACCGAGCAGTCCGTCGGACGGCTGTTCGTGGCCGGCATCGTCCCGGGCTTCATCCTCGCCGCGATGCTGATGGTGGCGATCTACGTGTCGTCGTACCGGCTGGACGTGCCGCGCATCCCGTGGGGCGGCTGGCGCCGGCTCGGCCGCAGCGCGCTCGATGCCATCTGGGGCCTGCTGCTGGTGGTGATCGTCCTGGGCGGCATATATGTCGGCGCGTTCACGCCGACCGAGGCCGCGGCGGTCTCCGCCGTATACGCCTTCGTCGTGGCGGTGTTCATCTACCGCGACCTGCGGCTCGGGGACCTGTTCGGCGTGCTGCTCAACAGCAGCCGCGTCATCGTGATGCTCATGTTCATCATCAGCAATGCCGGCCTGTTCGCCTACGTGCTGACATCGCTGCAGATTCCGCAGTCCCTGACCGAGGCGATGGCCAGCGGCCACGTGCAGCCGTGGATGTTCCTGCTGACCAT
This sequence comes from Burkholderiales bacterium, assembly GCA_037441485.1. GTDB lineage: Bacteria > Pseudomonadota > Gammaproteobacteria > Burkholderiales > Burkholderiaceae_F > GJ-E10. Next base: position 45,879 of record JBBISD010000011.1, on the reverse strand, counting down.
CAATGTGGCGATGCTGGTCGCGGGCAACTTCATGGAGCCGACCTCGATCGTCCTCATCTTCGCGCCCATCGTGTTCCCGATCGCCTCGCGGCTGGGCATCAACCCGATCCACCTGGGCGTGCTGATGACGGTGAACATGGAGATCGGCCTCGTGCATCCGCCGGTCGGGCTGAACCTGTTCGTCGCCGCCGGGGTCACCCGGCAGTCGCTGTGGGACGTCACGCGGGCCGCCCTGCCCTGGCTGGGGATCCTGGTGGCGTTCCTGCTGCTGATCACGTACGTGCCGATCCTTTCCACCTGGCTGCCCGACCTCGCCTTCGGCAAGGATCCCTTCCTGAACGACTGACCGCCGGGCCGGCAAACGCCGGTCCGTGCGCAGCGCCACTTTACGAGCCTTCGACCATGACCAAGACCGCAGCGCCGCTGGACACCGACATCGCCGTGCTCGGCGCCGGTCCGGGCGGGTACACGGCCGCCTTCCGGGCCGCCGACCTGGGCAAGAAAGTGGTGCTGATCGACTCGGGACCGCGGCTCGGCGGCGTGTGCCTCAACGTCGGCTGCATCCCTTCCAAGGCCCTGCTGCATACGGCCCGGGCGATCACCGATGCCGCCGCCATCCCGGGCGTGCGTTTTTCCGCACCGACGATCGACCTCGATGCGGTGCGCGCCGGCAAGGACGGCATCGTCAACCGGCTCTGCCACGGGCTCGCCGGCCTGGCGCGCCAGCGCGGCGTCACGGTGGTGAACGGCGTCGGGCGCTTCACCGCGCCATCGGCCCTGCAGGTGCAGTCGCCCCAGGGCACGACCGAGGTGCGCTTCGCCCACGCGATCATCGCCTGCGGCTCGGCGCCGGTGCGCCTGCCCGGCCTGCCGTACGACGATCCGCGCATCATGGACTCCACCGGCGCGCTGGAGCTGCGCGACGTACCGCGGCGCCTGCTGATCGTCGGCGGCGGCATCATCGGCCTGGAGATGGCGGCCATCTACCACGCGCTGGGCTCGAAGATCACCGTCGTCGAGCGCCTGCCCCAGCTGCTGCCCGGCGCCGACCCGGACCTCGTACAGGTGCTGGCCCGGTCCGTCGCCACGCGGTACGAGGGCGTCCACGTGGGCACCGAGTTGCGCTTCGTCGCCGCCGCCGCGGACGGCCTGCACGTGACGCTGGCCGGGCCCGGCGGCAGTACCGCGCAGGTGTTCGATCGCCTGCTGGTGGCGGTGGGGCGCCGGCCCAACGGCGCGCTGATCGACGCGCAAAAGGCCGGCGTCCGCGTCGACCCGCGCGGCTTCATCGCGGTGGACGCGCAGATGCGGACCAATGTTCCGACGATATTCGCCATCGGCGACGTCGTGGGCGAACCGATGCTGGCGCACAAGGCCACCCACGAGGCGCGGGTCGCGGCCGAGGTCATCTGCGGACATGCGGTGCGCTTCGATGCCCGGACGATTCCGGCGGTTGCCTACACCGACCCGGAGATCGCCTGGATGGGGCTGACGGAAGAGCAGGCCCGGCGCCGCGGGACGCGCTACGAAGCGGCGGTCTTTCCCTGGCAGGCCAGCGGGCGGGCGCTGGCCTCGGGTGCCGCGCACGGGCTGACCAAGGTGCTGTTCGACCCCGGCACGCGCCGGCTGCTGGGCGCCGGCATTGTCGGCACCTCGGCCGGCGACCTTATCGCCGAGGCGGTCCTGGCGCTGGAACTGGACGCCGAGCTGGGCGACCTCGCGCTGGCGGTGCATGCCCACCCGACGTTTGCCGAGACCCTCGCCATGGCCGCCGAACTGGCGCAAGGGACGATCACCGATCTCATCGCTCCGCGGTCGCGTCATGCGAAGCGCTAGCACCGCCGGGGGCGGCGTCCCGCGCCGGCCGCCCGTCGCGCGCCTGGCGTTGCTGGCGGCCGCGGTGATGCTGGGCCTGCCGTCCCTGGGCGGGGCCGAGGCACCGGAACCGGCCCAGCCGCTCGTCCTGACCGAGGCCATTCCGCTGGAGGGGATCAAGGGGCGGATCGATCATTTCGGCATCGGCGGCGGCCGGCTGTTCGTGGCGGCGCTCGGCAGCAATGCGGTGGTGGCCATCAACCTGCGCGCCCGGACGATCGCCCATACGATCGCCGGCGTGCACGACCCGCAGGCCGCGGTCTACTCGCCGGAGACCGACAAGCTGTTCGTCAGCAGCGGCCTGGAGAGCAAGGTGTACATCTACGACGGCACGACCTACGCCCCGATCGCTGCGGTGAATGTCGACGGTGGCGCCGACAACCTGCGCTATGACGCCGCGACCCGGCGGGTCTACGTCGCCTGCGGCGACGATGCCGGGACGGGCGCCATCGTGGCGATCGATGCCGTCAGCAACGCCCGCCTCGATGAAACCTACCGGCTGGGCGGCGAACCCGAGTCCTTCCAGCTGGAAAAGTCCGGACCGAACATCTACGTGAACGTGCCCGACGCGCGCCACGTCGCGGTGGTCAACCGGCAGACGAAGGCGGTCACCCGCTGGAACCTGCAGGGCCTGGCGGGCAATTTTTCCATGGCGCTGGACGAGGCCGACCATCGCCTGTTCGTGGGCACGCAGGCGCCGGCCCGCATCGCGGTGTTCGACACCGTCAGCGGCCGGATGGTTGCCACCCTGGCCGGCGTCCAGGGCAGCGACGACCTGTACTTCGATGCCGCGCGCAAGCGCCTCTACATGCCGGGGTCGCAGGGCTTCATCTACGTCTACCAGATGACGGATCCCGATCACTACCGGCTGCTGGCGAAGGTGCCGTCGGCACTGGGCGCGGCAACCGCCGGCTACTGGGGGAAGCAGGCCAAGGGATTCGACCGCTTCTACCTGGCGGTGCCGGCGCACGGCGCCGATCCGGCGGAGATGCGCATCTACGTCGTCCAGAACTGAGTCAATTACGGGAGGCGGCCCTGCGCCTTCATCCGGTCGCAGGCCACTCCCGCGCGCGCCGGCAGTTCGACTCCCTTGGCCTTGGCGCGGTCCTGCATCAGCTGGTGGTGTTGGTCCAGGTACGCCTTGCACTCCTCGTAGGTCTTCATCGAGGCCATCTTCTCGCGATGCGCCTTCTGTTCGTCGGGCGTCATCAGCGACCAGCCGGGGGTGTTGCCGGGTCCCACGCCCATGGGTCCGGGTCCGCCCATCATCGGGCCGGGGCCCGCGCCCGGGCCGGGGCCGGGACCGCCCTGCGCCGCGGCGGCAATGCAGGTGACGACGGCGGCGGATGCCAGCAGGACGCGCGTTAGCGATTGCATGCGATTTCTCCAGGGGATGCCATGCGATAAACCTAGCAGACGCCCGGCGTGCCGCGTTGACCCGCATCAATCCGCGGGTCCGGCACCGCGCGAATCCGCCGCAACGCGTGGGGACATTGCGTCGGCGGCGGCCCCGCGGCAGGCTAATATCGCCGCCTTTCACTGATCGACGCGGGACGCCGGTGTGGCCGACCGGCCGCGCCGGCGCGGCGGCACCGTGCCGCCGTGGCAACGTACCCGCACAGCCAACAAGGGAGACCCCATGAATCTGCATCCGAACCTCCGCGGCAGCCTAGTGCTGGCCGCCTGTCTGCTCCTGTCCGGATTCGCGCAGGCCAGCGCGCCCCAGCTCAAGACCCAGGCACCGGGCTATTACCGCGTCATGGTGGGCGACATCGAGGTGACCGCGCTGTCCGACGGAACCTTCCCGCTGCCAGCCGACAAGCTGCTCACGAACACCACGCCGGCGAAGACGGAAAAGGCGCTGGGCGCCGCCTTCCTGAAAAACCCGGTGGAGACCTCGGTGGACGGCTACCTGATCAACACCGGCAGCAAGCTGGTCCTGGTCGACACCGGCGCCGGCGGCTACTTCGGGCCGACGCTGGGCAATCTGCTGGTCTCGCTCAAGGCTTCGGGCTATACCCCGGAGCAGGTCGACGAGGTCTACATCACCCACATGCATGCCGACCACATCGGCGGCCTGGTCAGCGGCGGCAAAGTCGTGTTTCCGAATGCCGTCGTGCGCGCCGACCAGCACGAGGCCGACTACTGGGTCAGCCAGGCCCACATGGACACCGCACCGGCCGAAAAGAAGGACTTCTTCAAGGCCGCGCTCGAGTCGATCCAACCCTACATGGCGGCCGGCAGGTTCAAGGCCTTCGACGGCGACACCGAACTCGTGCCGGGCGTCCGGGCGCTGGCCAGCCGCGGCCACACGCCGGGGCACACGACCTACGTGGTCGAAAGCAAGGGCCAGAAGCTGGCGCTCTGGGGCGATCTCATCCACGTGGGGGCGGTGCAGTTTCCCAGCCCCGCGGTGACGATCGGCTTCGACAGCGACAGCAAGGCGGCGGCGGCCGAACGCCGCAAGGCGATGATCGACGCCGCCAAGCAAGGCTACTGGATCGCCGCGGCCCACCTCCCCTTCCCGGGAATCGGGCACCTGCGGGCGAGCGGCACGGGCTATACCTTCGTGCCGGCCAACTACTCGGCATTGCGCTAGGGACCCTGGCGTAAAGCCCGCGCCCCGGCCCTACCGCCCGCGCTGCGCCCGGCGCGGGCGGGGCTAGCGGGCGCCGCGGCGCGCGGCCCTGGCAGCCGGGCGCAGGCTGCTCAGGCGCACGGCCAGTTCGGTCGGCAGCAGGATCGGGTTGGGACGGCGCCCGCCGATGACCGACAGCAGCGCGTCGACCAGCGCGCGGCCGGCGGCGCGGATGGGCTGGCGCACCGTGGTGAGCGGCGGGTTGCAATAGCGGGCCAGTTCGATGTCGTCGTAGCCGACGACCGCGATGTCCTCGGGCACGCGCACCTTCATCTCGCGCAGCGTGCTGATGGTGGCGATGGCCAGCGCATCGCTGCAGGCGAAGATTGCGTCGAAGCGCAAGCCCCGCCGCAGCAGGTCGAGCGTGGCCTGGCGGGCGTCGTCGGCGTGGAAGCCGGCATGGACGAACCGCTGGGGGTCGATGGTCTGGCCGGCTTCGACCAGGGCCTGGCAGTGGCCGTCGTAGCGGTGCGCCACCTCGGGCAAGCCGACGTCGCCGAAGAATGCCACCCGCTGGCAGCCGGCCTCGAGCAGGTGGCGCGTGGCGGCCAGGCCGCCGGCGACGTTGTCGCTGCCCACGGTGCAGTACAGCTGCTGCGGCAGCGTGGCGCCCCAGACCACGATCGGAAAGCCGCGGGCCGCCAGTTCGTTGAGCTGCTCATGGTGACGCCATTGGCCGATCATCAGGATGCCGATGGCGCGCCCCGTGCCGTGCAGTGCCGCGATGGCGTCGGTACGCTCGGAATCGACGCGCGTGAGCAGCATGTGGTAGCCGTGGTCGTTGAGCTCGTCGGCCAGCGTCGAGAGCATGCTCTCGGAGAATGGATCGGCGATCGGCCGCCGGGTGCGGCGCTCGAACGGCAGCACCACCGCCACCGTGCGGTTCTGCCGCAGGCGCAGGTTCTGCGCGCCGATGTTGATCGAGTAGTTGAGGGATTGCGCCAGGTCGCGGACACGCTTGCGCGTCGCCGGGCTGATCAGTGCGCTGCCGTTGAGCGAGCGCGACACGGTGGATATCGACACGCCCGCCAGGCGCGCGACGTCGGCCATCTGCAGGCGCCGCAGTTCGGTGCCGGCCGTGCTGCCGTCCGGCGGGTCGGCCTTGCCGGGGGATCTTCGGACCATGGGTTACGCCAATGCGGACATCGGGAGGGCGGGCCGGTCTGCGCATATCCGCCGCCGGCCCGGCAATTCTAGGCCAGTGCCGGACCGCGGCCGCGGCGCCGCTCAGGTCATATACGCGTCGTGGAACGTCCTGACGATCAGCACGCCGACCAGCACCAGGAACGCCGTGCGCAGGAAGCGGTTGCCGTAGCGCAGCGCCAGGCGGCTGCCCAGCTGGCCGCCGGCGAAATTGGCCAGCGCCATGGCCGCCGCGACCTGCCACAACAGCGCACCCTTGATCGCGAAGACCAGCAGCGCAGCGAGGTTGGAGGCCACATTGGCCAGCTTGGCGGGCGCCGCGGCATTGAGAAAGTCAAAGCCCAGCAGGCGCACGAATATCAGCTTGTAGAAGGCGCCGGCGCCGGGCCCGAAGAAGCCGTCGTAAAAGCCCACCGCGGCCGCACCCCCGCTGGCCACGGCGGCCTCGCGCGCGGGCGCGTGGCGCGGTTGGTGCAGCAGTCCGGCCTGGCCCCAGGCGGTGTACAGCAGCAGCGCGAGCAGGACAAAGGGCAGCGCCTTGCGCAACGGCGTCGCCGGCACCAGGGTGATGGCGTAGGCGCCGGCCAGCGCCGCGACAAAGGCCGCGACCAGCGCCGGGGCCACCGTGCTCCAGCGCGGCATATTCGCCCGCGCGTATTGCACGGCCGCCCCGGTGGTGCCGATGCAGCCGGCAAACTTGTTGGTGCCCAGCAATGCGGCGGGCGCGGCCGCGGGGAACACGGCGAACAGCGCGGGTACCTGCAGCAGGCCACCGCCGCCCATGACCGCGTCGACCAGCCCGGCGCCGAAGGCGGCGCCGCACAGGAAGAACCAGTCGCCCTCAGGCGGCATCGGCGTGGGGCCGGGGGCGGCGCAGGAGTACGGCCACGCCGGACAGGACGATGGCCGACGCCAGCCATTCCAGCGGCGTGACGGTTTCGCCGCCAACGCCCACGCCCAGCACCAGGGCGATGATCGGGTTGACGAAGCAATAGCTCGAGGCCACGACCACGGTCGTGCGCGACAGCAGCACCATGTAGGCATTGAAGGCGACCAGCGAGCCGAATACCAGCAGATACACCCAGGCCCACACGGCAACGCCCGCCGGCGGCCACGCGGGCGCCTCGTGCGTCGCCAGCGACAGGGCCATCAGCACGGCGCCGCCGCACAGCATCTGGCTGGCATAGCCCATCGGCCCCGGCGCGAGGTGGAAGCGGCGCTGGCTGAGCACGCTGCCGAACGCCCAGCCGACGCAGGCCACCACGATGGCCGCCAGGCCCGCCGGCGAGCTGCGGAATTCCGCGCCCTGTGCCAGCAGCAGGACGCCGCCGAAGCCGATGGCGATGCCGATCACGTCGCGCCGCGACGGCCGCACGCCGAATAGGTAGTTGACCGCGGTGATCATCATCGGGCCGACCGCGATGAAGGCGACGACCAGCCCCGAGCCGATGGTCTGCTCGGCGGTGGCGGTTCCGGCCATGCCGCAGACGAGCATCAGCGAGCCGACGACGAAGGCATTGCGCCACTGCAGCAGCGTGGGCAGCGGTGCCCGCGACCGCCAGCGACACCAGGCAAAGAGCAGCGCACCAGCGCCGAGAAACCGGGTGCCCATCTGGAAGAACGGCGGAAAGCTGATCAGCGCATAGCGGATCGCCAGGTAGGTCGAGCCCCAGACGATCCAGGTCGCGGCCAGGCAGACCAGTACCAGTGCGGAAAACGGTCGGGGGAGCGCCGCGGCATTCATGCGAGCCCCGAGGGCGCGGGGTGCGCAGCGGCCGGCACCTGCGTCGGCCACGCGGCATTGCCGGCGGCGGACATCATGGACGGCGACCGCGCGCAGCGGGGTGGAAGCCTGACGGGCGCGGCAGCGGTCGGCGCTGCCACGCGCTCAGCCGGCGACCGGCTTGTCCGGCGCGGGCTCGGCCGGCGCGGGGGCGTTTTCTTCGGGTGGGGCGGATCCGTCGTCGGCGGATTTTGGACGGGCATGACGCAGGCGCTTTTCTTCCTGCTTTTTCTTGCGAGCCAGCTCGCGTTGACGTTTTTCGAAGGAATAGTTGGGTTTTGCCATCTTCCGACCGCAATGGGCCGCCGTGGTTCAGCAAGGCGCTGGCGCACGGGGAAACTGCAGCCAGCCGCGGCGGGTGCCGCGGCTGGTACTACTGCCGAACTTAGATTGCGCGGATCTGGGTTGCCTGCGGGCCTTTGCTGCCCTGGGCGACCACGAACTCTACGCGCTGGCTCTCTTGCAGGGACTTGAAGCCGTTGCCTTGAATTTCCGAGAAGTGCGCAAACAGATCCTTGCCGCCGTCATCGGGGGTGATGAAGCCGAAACCTTTTGCATCGTTGAACCACTTGACGATCCCAGTTGCCATGAAAACTCCGTATTGATTTAAGGGAAATATCGCCGAGCATCGCACGGCGTGCAGACGATCAAGCGACGCAAGCTGGGTAAACCGCAGGAACGCGATCGACGCGACCAGCTGGAAGGACCAAGGGCAAACGAGACTTAAACGAACGCGATAGCAATAGTACTCCATTTGTGCCGGTAAAACCGTCGGCCGATCACGTGAACGCGAGGGGGCCGGACAGGCCGGATTCGGCACTTGAGAATCACTTCGGCCGGCCGCCACGGGTCGCGGGGCCGCGCAAATGATAAATTCGACGGTTTGCGGCTCCGAGAGCCGCCTCGCGGGTGCCAATAGTGAAGAGCCGATTTCTTCTCGCCGTAACCTCGACGGCTTTGCTGCTGTGCAGTTGCCTGGGCAATTCGGGTTCGACCGCCGCACCGCCCAGCGGGGTCCAGATATATGCCGGCGACGGTTCGATGAGCGTCACCTGGAACGACGATCCGACCGTTACCTACTGGGTCTTCCACGCCCAGGACCCGACGCTGTCGACCACGAACTGGGCCAACCTGCTCAATGCCGGCGTGCTGGTCGACGTGGCCTCGCCGACCATCGTGTGCGGGCAGATCAACAATCCCAATCCGACCGCCTTCTTTCCCGCGTCGTTCTTCACGGTCAACGGCCGCACCGGGTCGGCGCCCGGCGGCGCCGGCAGTGCGCTGGTCAGTACCGCGCCGCGCGCTGCCGGTGGCGCGGATGCCGGCTGGATTGCGGGCAGCTCGATACCGGCCCCGGTGACCGCCCTGGGCTATGCCGGCTCTACCGGCTGCGGCTACGCGGGGCGGCCGCCATCGGGCGTCTACGTCGCCGTGGGGCCCGGCGGCGCCATCTTCACCAGCATACTCACACCCAACGTTGCCGGACCGCTGTCGCCGTCGCAAGGCAATGCGACCATGACCTGGACCCGCGCCAGCACGCCGGCGGGCTTCAGCGAGGATCTACTGGCCGTTACGGCGTTCTCGTACGGCACCAGTGCCTACAACCCGGGGCTCGCGTCCTCCGTCTTCGTGGCCGTGGGCAGGGGCGGATCGATCCTGCGCAGTACGGACGGCCTGAACTGGCAGCAGGTGACCGGCGTGCCGGCATCCAGCAACCTGAACGCCATCGCCGTATCGGGCTCTTTCTTCATTGCCGTGGGCGATGCGGGCGTCGTGCTGACCAGCAGCGATTCGCTGAACTGGACGCTCAACACCAACGCGTTGGCGGCGTCGACCAACACCCTGAACCAGATCCACTGCGTCGGCGCGACCTGCGTCGCCGTTGGCGCCAACGGCACGACGCTGTGGACCGCCAACAGCGGCGGGGGCTGGTCGCTTTATCCGTACGGCTCGAACAACTGGACGGGAATCGCCTACGGCAACAACAACGTGAACGCCGACGCTCTCGTCACCGCGCCCAACGGCCTGCTGACGATCAACCCGGCCGCCGCCGCCATCAATACCTGGGTCGTGGTCGACGGCAATGGCAATTACGCCTACACGAACACCGTCGGCGGCTGGGCCGGCACCGGCGCGATCGCGCCGTCGATCGTCGCGATCGATTACACGTCGCGCTTCCTGGCGCTCGATGCCGCCGGCAACACCTATGGCAGCGAGGACGGCGTCTCGTGGCGGTCGGTCGGGACGAGCAGCCTGCTCGATGCCGTCGACCTGCGCGCCAACGGCGCCGGCTTCGTCGCCATCGGGCGTTCGGGCGACAACGCGTCGTCGTTCTGATCCGGGCGCGGCGTCAGTACTCGACGTCGATCTGGGCGCGCAGCGTGGTGTCGGGTGCGCCGCGCGACGTACCGATCAGCAGCGCGGCGTTGTACCCGACGGCCCGCCCAGGGCCGAGCTTGTGGCGACCGAACAGCGCCGGCCCGAGCCGGTGCGACTGCCCCACCTGGGCGCCCCAGCGATTCCACGGGCCCATGTCGCCCAGCGCCTGCAGGCCGACATCGAGCAGCGGGTGGCTGCGATAGCGGACCTGGAACTGGTAGCCCAGTTGCGTCGGCGAAGACTCCTGCGCGCCGACCACGCGCGACAGCAGCAGGTTGGCATTGATCTGGATGGTGTCGATGTCCGTCTGCAGCAACGGGCCGAGGGTGAATTTCCAGCCCTGCGAGGCGGCCCGCGGCCGCTCGATCTCCAGCATTGCGCCCAGGTCCACCGGCCATTCGCCGGGCTCGGCAAAGCGCACGACGTTCTCCAGGGAAACGCCGTCCATGCCGCCACTCTGCGCCGACGGGCCGGCGCCGGAATTGGCGAACTGCAGGTATGCCTCGGTGAGCCAGGCGTTGTTGACCGCGGCGCCCCACGCGACCGCGCCGGCCTCGCGCGCGGGCGTGCCGTTGCGCGCTGCCGAGGCAGCGCCCAGCGTGGTGTCGATTTCACGCTCGCCGGCGGTGAAGTCGAGCGTCAGGACGTAGTCGTTCGGATCGGCCAGGACCGGCGGGCACATGGCAAGCAGGCCCAGTCCGATCGCCCACGAGGGCCGTACAGCACGGAAGATCTGCATCGGTTGCGGGTGGCAAATTCCCTGGCAGGGTCGCTCAGGCACGCCGGACGCGTCGCGACGCGACCGTGACGACCAGCAGCACGACGGCGGCGAAGATTACCTGAGTGGCGCTCGGCTGCGCGTCGTACCCGACAAGGGCGTGCAGCAGCGTACCCAGGCCGGACTCGGGCGCGATCCAGCGCGACGTATCCCACAATGGCTGGATCACCGGGGACAGCAGGTCGGCCTGGATGAGCACTTGCGCCAGCTGGGCCGCCATGCCGGCGGCCACCAGCAACAGCAGCCAGGCCGTGACGGTGAAGAAGTGCCGCACGGGTACGCGCAGCAGGCCCCGATAGATGAGCAGCCCCGCCAGCGCGCCGCCGCCAAGGCCCAGCAGCGCGCCCTGGGCCAGCACGGGCAGGCCGAGGCTGGAGCCGGCAAGGATGCCCAGGAAGAACAGCACCGTCTCGGAACCCTCGCGCAGGACGGTGAGCGCGATGGCGATGGCAAGCGCGCTCATCGCAAGCTCGCCGCGGCCGACCAAAACGCCCAGCGCCCGGGCATCGGCGGCGAATTTGCGGCCATTGGCAGCCATCCAGATGTTGTGCCACGCCAGCATCACGACGGCAATGGCCAGGACGGCCGCCGTGAAGAATTCATGGCCCATGCCGTTGGCCAGGCGTCCCAGCGAGCCGGCCAGCACCGCCACGACCAGCGCGCCGCCGGTTCCCAGCGCGACGCCCAGGGCGATCCAGCGTCCGTGGTGGGCGACCTGGCGCGTCGCGGCGGCGATGATGCCAATGACCAGCGCGGCCTCGAGCGTCTCGCGGAAGATCAACAGCGCGGCGTTCAGCATCGCGCGCACCCGCTGCGGGCCGGCGCGGCGAGCGCGCCGGTGACGGCCGACCGCGGCCGGCCAGGACCGTCGCCGCGGCTCATTTGACGACCACCGCGCCCCGGGCGGTTGCCTCGTTGAATTCGCCGATGAATTCGTAGCGGCCGGGCTTGAGCGGGCCGATGAACAGATTGATGGTCGACTGCGGCGGAACGATCTTCTCGCGGTGCAGGGTATGGCTTTCGAACTCCTCGGCGGTGGCATCCTGGTTCTCGATGAGCAGCTGGCGTTTCTCGCCGGCCGGCATCTGGATTTCCGCCGGGTGGAATTCGTGGTTGTGGATCTTGAGGGAAATGGAGGCCCCGTCCGCCGCCGCGGCCGCGCCCGCCGCCAGGGCCAGCGCGAGCAGGCCGGCCTCGAGCGCACTGGCCGCGACCAGTGGTCGGCGATCGGCGGAAGCGTTGCGTGAGTTCATGGCAATAATGCTAATGCTTCTCATTACCGTTTGCAAGTCCGGTGGTGCGCCAGTCGCCGCTCACTGGCTACAATCGACCATTGACTGGAATCGGCCGTATCGCCGTCGCCAGACCTATTGTCCGGCGTCCCGCTACGGCCGCGTGGCGATCCATCATCCTCCGGTACATCGATGCACCTGCTTGCACTTGGTCTGAACTACCAGACAGCGCCACTGGCGCTGCGCGAGCGCGTCACTTTTCTGCCGGACGAGGTCGAAGGCGCCATTGCGCGGCTGCGCGGCCGGTTTGCGCGCGCCGATGCGGGCCAGCTGAGCGAGGTGGCGATCGTCTCCACCTGCAATCGCACCGAATTGTATTGCGCCGTCGACCAGCCCGACCAGGCCGGGCTGGCGCTGGCCGAATTCGTCTCGCACGAAAAGGGCATCGGCTCCGCCGATCTGGCGCGGGCGTCGTATACGCTGCCGCGGGGCGATGCCGTGCGCCATGCGTTCCGCGTGGCCAGCGGGCTGGACTCCATGGTGCTGGGCGAGCCGCAGATCCTCGGGCAGATGAAGCAGGCCGAGCGCCTGGCACGCGAGGCCGGCGGCCTCGGGCTGCTGCTCAACCACCTGTTCCAGCGCACGTTCTCGGTGGCCAAGGAGGTACGCAGTTCCACCGAGATCGGCGCCCAATCGGTGTCGATGGCCGCGGCGGCAACCCGCCTGGCCGAGCGCGTATTCGGCGACCTGAGCGATTGCCACCTGCTGTTCATCGGCGCCGGCGAAATGATCGAACTGGCCGCGACGCACTTCGCCGCGCGCCGGCCCAAGTCGCTGACGGTGGCCAACCGCACTGCCGAACGCGCCCGCACCCTGGCAGCGCGGTTTCATGGGCGCTCGCTGGCGCTGGCCGAACTGCCCGACGCGCTGTCGCGCTTCGACGTCATCGTGTCCTGCACCGCCAGTTCACTGCCGATCATCGGGCTGGGCATGGTGGAGCGTGCCGTCAAGGCGCGGCGCCACCGGCCGATGGTGGTCGTCGACCTGGCCGTGCCGCGCGACGTCGAGCCCGAGGTCGCGCGGCTGGACGACGTGTTCGTCTACACGGTGGACGACCTGGGACGCATGGTGCAGCAGGGGCAGGAGTCGCGCCAGGCCGCCGTGGCCCAGGCCGAAGCCATCATCGAGTCGCGCGTGCGCGATTTCGAGAGCTGGCTGGCCGGCCGCGCAACGGTGCCGCTGATCGTCGACATCCGCGAGCGGGCCGAGGAAATGCGCCTGCACGAGATCGAGCGCGCCCGGCGCCAGCTGGCGCGCGGCGAACCGGCCGAGGCGGTGCTCGAGAAGCTGTCGCAGTCCCTGACCAACAAGTTCCTGCATGCGCCGATCTCGGCGCTCAACGAGGCCGCCGCAGCACCCGACGACGAACGCCAGCGCCAGATCGACCTGGTGGCACGCTACTACCGTGCGCATATCCAGTCGCCCGGCAGCTAGCACGGCGGCCCACCATCCCTTGGCGACCTTCAAGCGGCAGACCTAGCCCGGCCCGGCAGGCAGGCGCCCGTTCGCGGACCCTCGGGCCGATGCACTAGCGGACCTTTCGAAAAGCACCCATGAAAGAATCGATGCGGGCCAAGCTGGCCCAGTTGTCCCGTCGCCTGACGGAAATCGACGCGGCACTGTCGCTCGAGGATGCCGCGCGCGACATGGATCAGTTCCGTCGCCTGTCGCGCGAACGCGCGGAGATCGAACCGCTGGTGGCGGGCTTCCACGACTACCAGGCCGCCCTCCAGGACCTGGCCACCGCACAGCAGATGCTGGCGGACCCGGAGGTGCGCGCGCTGGCCGAGGAGGACGCGGCGGCGGCGCGCACGCGCATCGCCGCGCTCGAGGAGGAACTGCAGCGCCTGCTGCTGCCCACCGACCCCAACGACGAGCGCAACATCTACCTGGAAATCCGCGCTGGCACCGGCGGCGACGAATCGGCATTGTTCGCCGGGGCGCTGCTGCGCATGTACATGCGTTTTGCCGAGCGCCACCGCTGGCAGACCGAGATGATCTCGGAGAGCGCCTCGGACCTGGGCGGCTACAAGGAGGTCATCGTGCGCATCGTCGGCCACGGCGCCTACAGCCGGCTGAAGTTCGAATCCGGCGTGCACCGCGTGCAGCGCGTGCCCGAGACCGAGGCGCAGGGCCGCATCCACACCTCGGCCTGCACAGTGGCGGTGCTGCCCGAAGCCGACGAGATCAACGACGTGCACATCGGCCCGGACGAGATCCGCGTCGACGTTTTCCGCGCCTCCGGGGCGGGTGGCCAGCACGTCAACAAGACCGAATCGGCCGTGCGCATCACCCACCTGGCCAGCGGCATCGTGGTCGAATGCCAGGACGACCGCTCGCAGCACAAGAACAAGGAGCGCGCGATGAAGGTGCTGGCCGCGCGCCTCCTTGAGGCGCAGCGCCAGGCGCAGCAACAGCAGCAGGCCTCGGCACGCCGCCTGCTGGTGGGCAGCGGCGACCGCTCCGAGCGCATCCGCACGTACAACTTCCCGCAGGGCCGGGTGACCGACCACCGCATCAACCTGACGCTGTACAAGATCGACCAGATCATGGACGGCGACCTCGACGAGCTGAGCCGCGTGCTCACCGCCGAACACCAGGCCGACCTGCTGGCCTCGCTGGCCGAGCAGGGCTAGGGCCGGACCCGCCATGGCGATGCCGGGCACTGGCCCGCGCGAACCTGCTGGCGGCGATGCCGGCGCCGGGGCCGCGGCGCCGGTAATGGCGGGGAGCGGCCTGCCCCCCGGCGAAGCGCGCACGCTGCTGGGCCACGTACTGGGGATGCGGCGCGAACGGCTCATCGCCCATCCGCAGACACCGGTGCCGGCGGCGGCGACGGCACGCTTTGCGGCGCTGGCGGCCCGGCGCCGCACCGGCGAGCCGATGGCCTACCTGCTGGGCGCGCAGGAGTTCCACGGTCACCACCTGAGTGTCACGCGCGACGTGCTGATACCGCGGCCCGAGACGGAACTGCTGGTGGACACCGCACTGGAACTGCTGGCCGGCACGCCGGCCGCCCGGGTACTGGACCTTGGCACGGGGTCGGGGGCCATCGCCATCGCGCTGGCACTGGCGCAGCCAGACTGGACCGTGGTAGCGACCGACCGCTCGGCGGCCGCGCTGTGCGTTGCCCGGCACAATGCGCAACGCCTGGGTGCGCGGCTGCACCTGCTCGCCGGCGACTGGTGGCTGCCCGTGGGCGGGCGCTTCGACCTGATCGTCAGCAATCCGCCGTATATCGCGCGGGACGACGTGCACCTGGCAGCACTGGGGCACGAGCCGCGCACGGCGCTGACCGACGAGGCCGACGGATTGGGTCCGCTGCGAACCATCATCGGCGGTGCGGCGGCGCGGCTCGACGACGGCGGCTGGTTGCTGGTCGAACACGGCTATGACCAGGGGGCGGCCGTGCGGGAGCTGATGTCGCGGGAACGATTCGCGCCGCGCACACTGCGCGACCTGGCCGGACTGGAGCGTGCCTGCCTGGGCCGGCGGGCACCCCGGTGACGCGCGCCGGGCACGGGGAGCGCGCGCGGGAGGGTCCGGATTCGCATCCTCGCCCTCCCGCACTTCTTCGCAACGCCTGCGCGCGGAGGCACCGGTCGCCTTTTTACGGCACGGTCCGCCCCGGCACTTTGGCGAGTTGCTGCCCGCCGGGGCGGCTTAGCGGCCGACCGCCGCCCTCAAGTCCTGGCCGCCGCTGCCGATATGCGCCCATCGTCGACCGCGATTGCGGGGCAAACGGCACCAACGGGCCCCGGCCGTGTCCAACCGGCTTCACGGTGGCGCCCAGCGCCCGCTGGCCGCAGCGGCGGTTTGACGGCTGCCGGGGTGCTTCCTACACTGTGCTTCGTCCTGCGCGCGGCTGCGCGCAGGATCACCACTACTTGCAGGAATCGACGCCCATGGATGCCAAGGAATTCGTCCGCAATACCGTCACCGAACATCCCATCGTGCTCTTCATGAAGGGCACGGCGCAGTTCCCCCAGTGCGGCTTCTCGGGCCGGGCAGTGCAGATCCTCAAGGCCTGCGGGGCCGGCAACCTCGTGACGGTCAACGTCCTCGAGGACGAGGACGTGCGCCAGGCGGTCAAGGACTACGCCAACTGGCCGACCGTGCCCCAGCTCTACGTGAACGGCCAGTTCGTCGGTGGTGCGGACATCATGGCCGAGATGTACGAGAGCGGCGAGCTGCAGGAACTGCTCAAGCCGGTGCAGGCCGCTTGAGCCCGGCCCGCGCCGCGGGCGCCGGCGCAGGGCCGCGGCGCCGGGTGATCGTTGCCGTCACCGGCGCGTCGGGAACGCTGTACGGAACCCGCCTGCTGGCGCATCTGCGCGCCAGCGGCCAGGTGGAAACCCACGTCGTGGTCTCGCAGGCCGGCGCGCTCAATGCGCACCACGAACTCGGCCTCAAGCGCGCCGACATCGAAGCCATGGCCGACGTGGCCCACGGCGTGGGCGACGTCGGCGCCAGCATCGCCTCGGGTTCCTTCGCCTGCGAAGCGATGGTGGTGGCGCCCTGCTCGGCCAAGACCCTTGCGGCCATTGCCTGCGGCTTCTCGGAGAACCTGGTCAGCCGCGCGGCGGACGTTTGCCTCAAGGAGCGCCGGCGCCTGATCCTGATGGTGCGCGAGGCGCCGCTGCACCTGGTGCACCTGCGCAATATGGAGACCGTGACCCAGATGGGCGGCATCATTTTTCCGCCGATGCCGGCGTTCTACCAACACCCCGCCAGCCTGGAAACGATGGTGGATCACTCGCTGGCTCGGGTGCTGGATCTTTTGGGTATTGAGCACTCACTCTCAACTCGCTGGGCCGGACTCCAGGACCGCTGAGCGGCGCGGCGGATATTTCCCGCCGCCCGCACCCGCTCCCACCAGTGCGTGGTAGCAACAACCCGCGCGCGGGCGTTTCTGTCGGCAAATCAACGACTAACTTGAGTCCCCCGAACGGTCGATACCGGAAGGCGTGAATGACTGCTGCAATGCAATAGTCTAGCCTTTCCGTGAAGTCCCGGCACTGGCCGGGGCAGGCGCAAGCGGCAATGCAGGGCCGCCTGTGGCTGATTCTTGCTTCCATGCTGGTTGTCGTAGAGGTCGCATCATGAAGAAAACCAAATCCCGTTCGTCGCAAGTGGCGTTCAGCTGGGGCATCCTGCTGAGCATGCTGGTGCTGCCCGTGCTGGCCTTGATGGCCAAGATATTTCCGCAAAACCTGATCATCTGGCAGGGCCTGATGGTGGCCGCTGGACTGGTCATCGCCCGTTGTGCAGTCGGCTACATCCTGGCCGGCGGCACTGCCAAGTCGCCTTCCGCCGACGATCACGCCGACGCCGTACCGCACGCGCACTGACCCGCCTGCCGTCGGCGGTTTCCTTCGGCGGCGCCCTTTCTCAATCCCATGTCGCATTCGCACGCCGCGCCGGCACACCGGCCCGGCGCGCCGGGCGGACGCTGCCCCCACGCCTTACAAGAAGTTACGCAAGTGATCGGACAATCGGGATCTAATTGCGCCGCCAGCCGACTAAATCAAGGTGCCGGCGCGCGGCGCAGCGCCGCGCGGCGTCCGCAGGAGGAAAATCAACGCTGCGGATCGCGGCCCGCGCTGCGCGATGCCGGCGCCGCTGACGTGAAACTGATGTGTACCAGGCAAAATAACAGGAGTCATACCATGCACCCGCTGAAGTGGGTTTCCGCCATGAGTGTCGGCGCGCTTGCGCTGGCTGGTTGCGCCGTGGTTCCCAACGGGCCAAGCGTCCGCGTCATGCCGCCGCCAGGCAAGCCGTTCGAGGTCTTCGTCAGCGAAGACCAGTACTGCCAGAGCTACGCGCGCCAGACGCTGGGCACCAGCCCGCAGGACGCCACCAACACCGCCGCGGTCGGGTCGGCCGTTGCCGGGACGGCGCTGGGCGCCGCGGCCGGGGCGCTTATCGGCGGCAACAGCCGCAGCGCCGGCACCGGCGCCGGCATCGGCCTGTTGATGGGTTCTGCCGTCGGTGGCGAGCAGGGTAGCCGCAGCGGCTACTCGGCGCAGCGGCGCTATGACATCTCGTATGAGCAGTGCATGTATGCCAAGGGCAATGTGCTGCCGGGCCAGTCGCTGCCCTACAACGCCACGTTGCCCCCGCCGCCGCCCCCGCCCCCGCCGCCGCCCCCGCAGTGACGGCGCAGCCGGCGGCAGCCGGCACGTGACCGCGGCTGGCGCGCACTACCAGCGCAGCAGCCGCGGCCCCAGCCAGCCGCCGGCCAGTGCCGGCAGCAGCATGCCAAGCACGTACCAGACCGCCAGGAACGGGGCCGCCAGTTCCGGGCAGTGCAGCGTATAGACCAAGGCGCCGCTGGTGCCCGCTGCCAGCCCGCATGCCGCTCCAGCCCAGCGCAGCCGGGTCGGAGCGCGCTCCCGCATGATCACCACGAGCGCGGCAAAGACCGGCACCGACACCAGCGCGATCAACCACGGACAAACCCGCGCCGTGCTGCCCATGAGCAGGGCGGCCCGCTCCGGCGCATCGGCTGGCGCCAGCACGGCCAGCGCCAGCAGCCACATGGCCGCCAGCGGCAATGCCATTGCTGCGGGCACCGCGCCCAGCCCGCGGCCCGGCTCGCCCAGCCGCACGGCGGCGACCAGGGCAGCGCCGGCCAGCAGCGCGCAAAAGGCCTCGCGGGCCCAGAACATCGGCAGCGTCGACTCGGTGGCAAGCGGGCCCAGACCGAGCACAACGACTGTCAGTGCCAATGCGCCGAGCAGTCCTCCCGCGAGCACCAGGCCATCGCGGCGCGCGCGCGCGGCCCGGTCGATCGGCTCGGCGCCATTGGCCAACAAGGCAAGCAGTTCTTCGGTCTTCACGATGCGTTCCTGATCCGGGCGGCCAGTGCCTTGAGGCCGCGATGAATGCCCACCTTCACGGCCGACTCCGAGATGCCGGTCCGCCGCGACGTCTCGGCAACCGACAGTCCTTCGATCTTGACGTACAGGATGGGCAGGCGCTGGCGTTCGGGCAGCGTGGCCAGCAGCTTGCCCAGGTCGCGGCGGGCCTGGGCAGCCTCGTCCTCGGCGACGGCCGGCAGTTCACTGTCCTCGTCCAGCGGATCGTGCAGCAGGTCGCGGCGCGAGCGCCGGCGCAGCAGGTCGACCAGCTTGTAGCGCGCCAGAGCCACCACCCAGGCCGTGAGCGGCTGCCCGGGGTCGTAGGTATGGCGCTGGTTGTGCACGGCCAGCAGCGTTTCCTGCACCAGGTCCTCCACGTCGTCGGGCAGCCGCGCCAGGCGCCTGCGCAGGAAGGCGCGCAGGTGGCCCGCCAGTTCCTTCAGGAAGGCGTGGTACGCGGTCGCGTCGCCGTCGAGCCCGCGGAGCAGCAGTTCCCGGAGGCGAACTTCATTGGCTTGCATGCCACCCTTCCTACGGTATTCGCTGCGGCGGTGGTTGGGGTTACAAAAGCGCCGCGCGTGCGGCGCGCGAGCGGGCGGCGGCAGATTGTGCCCGTGCCTGTAACCGCGCGCCAGCGCCGGCGAACTAGCAGGGGCAGGACACTGCTGGCGGCGGCATGCCGGCTGGCAACCCCTCTAATCACCCTAATGACCTAAAGGAGTTTTCATGCGCACGATGACTGCAACCGCCCTCGGCCTGGCCCTGATGCTGGCCGGCGCCGGCGCCATGGCCCAGGACGCCATGCCGAAGGACGCGATGTCGAAGGACACGATGTCGAAGGACGCCATGGCGCACGAGGGCATGGCCAAGGAGGCGATGGCCAAGAAGAAGGACGCGATGAAGAAGGACGCCATGGGCAAGGAGGCGATGGGCACGGACGCGATGTCCAGGGAGGCGATGTCCAAGGAGGGCATGGCCAAGGACGCCATGGGCAAGGACGCGATGTCCAGGGACGAGATGAAGCACTAGGCACGGCGGAGGCGGACGGCGCCCGCGCGGCGCTGTCCAGCCGCACGGGCGTGCTGCGCGTTGGTGCCGGCAGAGGGGCTCGAACCCCCGACCTTCGGTTTACAAAACCGCTGCTCTACCAGCTGAGCTATGCCGGCCCTTTGGCCTGGTGTACTGCCTGCTGCGAAACTACTTTACCCGCGTCAAGCGCGGACGCTCGCCGCCGGCCGGCCCGGCCGGCGGGTCGGGCGGCGGCCCGTCGGTCTCGGGCGCCGGCAGCGCGCGCAACAGGGTAACGGTTGCGCCGGACGGGTGCACGGGCGGTGCCGGCGGCACGGCGGCGGGTGCCGCGGACGACGGTGCGGCAGCGGGCACGGCCATCAGCGTGGCCGGCGCCTGGGACGCGGGCGCGACGATCGCGTCGGCCGCGGGACGCGCGGCCGGCGCCTCGAAGGCCATGCCCTGGCCCGTCTCGCGAGCGTAGATCGCGCGCACGTATTCCATCGGCACCCGCACGTCGCGCGCCACGCCGCCGAAGCGCGCCTGGAACTCGAGCATGTCGTTGCCGATCGCCAAACGGTTGGTGGCCAGCGGCGAGACGTTGAGGACGATCTCGCCGTCCTTGACGTATTCGGCCGGCACGTGGACATCGGGACCCACCAGCACCGTGACGTAGGGCGTGTAGCCGGAGTCGTTGCACCACTCGAACAGGGCGCGCACAAGATACGGTTTGGTCGGGATGTCTGCCATCAGCGGGGAAAGCCGTTGTCGGTCGCGAACCGGCGCGGCCGCGCGCCGCGCGGCCGGTGCCGTCAGCGGCGCATCACCTTTTCACTGGGCGTCAGCGCCTCGATGTATGCCGGGCGGCTGAAGATGCGCTCGGCGTACTTCATCAGCGGCGCCGCGCTCTTGGGCAGTTCGATCTCGTAATGGTCCAGGCGCCAGAGCAGCGGGGCGATGGCCACGTCGAGCATCGAGAAGTCGTCGCCGAGCATGTATTTGCTCTTGAGCAGGATGGGCGCCAGCTGGGTGAGGCGGTCGCGGATCTGCAGACGGGCCTTTTCGATGGCCTTCTGGTTGTTGCTGTTTTCCAGCGTCTGGACGTGGACGAACAGTTCGCGTTCAAAGTTGAACAGGAACAGGCGCGCCCGGGCACGCATCACGGGATCGGCGGGCATCAGCTGCGGATGCGGAAAACGCTCGTCGATGTATTCGTTGATGATGTTCGACTCGTACAGGGTCAGTTCGCGCTCGACCAGGATGGGCACCTGGGCGTACGGATTCATGACCGCGATTTCCTCGGGCTTGTTGAAGAGGTCGACGTCCTTGATCTCGAAGTCCATGCCTTTCTCGAACAGCACGAGGCGGCAGCGTTGGGAAAAGGGACAGGTCGTTCCGGAATACAGCACCATTGTTGGATCGCCTTTTAGCGTGACGTCCCGAGCGCGCTCTGGCAGGGGAGTCGAGGGACATTGCCGCGCCGGGCAGGCCGGGCGCGGCTCGGGCAGCCTGCTATTCTACTTCAGGCGCCCACCCTTGCGCGATGGGGCCCAATTCCGGGGGTTTTGCCGCAATGAGACCAGCCAGCCCGCGATCGCCGCGGATCCTACCCGCGCCCCTGCCGCCGGCCGGGCCGGCGATGCGTCCTCCTGCGTCCCGCGCTACCGCGAGGACGTGATGCTGCGGCGTATCTGGCTGGTATTTGCCCAGGCGACGACGGTGGGGATGGCCCTGCTGTTCGTCGTATCGACGCTCAAGCCGCAGTGGATCGCGCACGAGCCGCCCACCGCCCGGCCGGCCGAGGCGCCGGCCCAGCCCAGCCCGGTGGCCGGCACCTCGATCCGCCAGGTGGCCGCCGACGAGCCGGTCACCCGGGTCAATGCGCTGGGCTCGT
Organism: Burkholderiales bacterium; assembly: GCA_037441485.1. Classification (GTDB taxonomy): domain Bacteria; phylum Pseudomonadota; class Gammaproteobacteria; order Burkholderiales; family Burkholderiaceae_F; genus GJ-E10. The sequence continues at coordinate 24,223 of JBBISD010000011.1, read as the reverse complement.
ATGCCGATGCGGCCATGCGGGCGATGCCGGCCGTGGTCAACGTCTACACGGCCAAGCAGATCACCCGGGGTTCGGGCGAGGACCCGATCGCGCGCCAGTTCTTCGGCGAATCGACCAGTACCGAACCGCAGAGCGTCGCCCGGCTGGGTTCGGGCGTGATCGTCACGACCGACGGCTACGTACTCACCAACAACCACGTGGTTCAGGCGGCCGACGAGATCGCCGTGGCGCTGGGCGACGGCCGGCGCGTGGACGCGCGCCTGGTGGGCGCCGACCCGGAGACGGACCTGGCCGTGCTCAAGATCGACCTGCCGAACCTGCCGGTGATGACGTTCGGCCGCTCGGAGACGCTCAAGGTGGGCGACGTGGTGCTGGCCATCGGCAATCCGTTCGACGTGGGCCAGACCGTGACGATGGGCATCGTCTCGGCGCTGGGCCGCACCAACCTGGGCATCAACACCTTCGAGAATTTCATCCAGACCGATGCCGCGATCAACGAGGGCAATTCGGGCGGTGCACTGGTCGACAGCAACGGCCACCTGGTGGGCATCAACACGGCCATCTTCTCGCGCACCGGCGGCTCGATCGGCATCGGCTTCGCGATCCCGACCTCGATCATCACGCAGGTGATGAACCAGATCGTTCAGAACGGCCGCGTCAAGCGCGGCTACTTCGGCATCGAGCTCTACGACATCACGCCGGAGCTGGTGGACGCGCTGCGCCTCAAGCGCAAGGACGGGGTGGTCGTGCGCGGCGTGCTGCGCAACGGCCCGGCCGGCCACGCGGGCATGGAACCGGGCGACGTCGTCGAGTCGATCAACGGCGTGGCGGTCACCGAGCGGCGGGCAATGCTCAGCCAGATCGCCCAGCTCGACCCGGGCGTGTCGGCCGACGTACGCGTGCTGCGCGAGGCCAAGGAACTGGACCTGAAGATCAAGGTCGGCGAGCGGCCGGCGCCGCCGGCGCGCTGATGGCGTTGTGATTGGGGGCGGCGGGGACCTTCACCCACGAGCCCCCCGCCCCTCTCCCGCGGGCGCGGGGGGATGGGGCGACTAGGGTAGCGGGGCTGGGGGCGGGGGTTCCGGCTCCGGCGGGGCCTCCTGGTCTGCCCGCCCGTTGCCGACGATGCTGCCCAGCAGCACCCCCAGCTCGAAGAGCAGCCACAGCGGCACGGCCAGCAGCAGCTGCGAGAGCACGTCGGGCGGCGTGACGATGGCCGCCACCACGAAGGCGCCGACGATCATGTAAGGCCGCACCTGGCGCAGCCTGGCCACCGACACCACCCCCATGCGCACCAGCAGCATGACGATGATGGGCACCTCGAAGGCCAGGCCGAAGGCGATGAACATCCGCAGCACGAAGTCGAAGTACTGCTCGATGTCCGGCGAGACGTTGACGTTTTCCGGCGCAAAGCCGGCGATGAAGCGGAAGATCACGCCGAACACGACGAAGTAGCAGTAGGCCATGCCGGCGAAGAACATGACCACGCTGGACACGATTACCGGCAGGGCCAGGCGTTTTTCGTGCTGGTAGAGGCCGGGGGCGATGAACGCCCAGGCCTGGTACAGCACATAGGGCGAGGCCAGGCAGAACGCCGTGAACAGCGTCACCTTGAGCGGGACCAGGAAGGGCGTGATCACGCCGGTGGCCAGCAGCTTGCTCCCCTGCGGCAGTGCCGAGATCATCGGCCGCGACACGAAATCGAAGATGTGGCGCATGAAGGGCCACAGCGCCAGGAACACGACGATGACCGAGGCCGCCGCGCGCACCAGCCGGCTGCGCAGCTCGACCAGGTGCGAGAGAAAGCCCTGTTCGGCGTCGGGCCCGCCGATGTCCTGGCTCATGCGCCGCTCACCGCCGCACGCGCGTGCGGCTGATGCGGCTGCGCGGGGCGAATTTGCGGCGTGCCGCCAGCGCGCTGTCCGGCACCGCGAGCTGGCGCTTCAGGCGTTCGATTTCCAGCGTCAGGTCGTCGATCGAGGGTCGCGGGCGGTAGCGCCGGTGAAAGACCTGGGGCGTGGGGGGCGGTCCGCTGGACCAGCCGTTGTCGCCCACCGAGGCCATGACGTCGTCGCGGGCGCCGGCCAGCGCCGATTCGACGCCGCTGGCCGTGGTTCGCAGCGACGCCTCGACCGAGCGTGCGCTGCTGCGCGCCTCCTCGCCGATGGCGCGCAGGTCGGCAAGGTGGAATTCGCGGTCGAAGTCGCTGCGCACCTGCCCGACGTAATGCTGCAGCTTGCCCATCCACTGGCCCATCGTGCGGGCGGCCTGGGGCAGGCGCTCGGGACCGAGCACCACCAGGGCGACGCCGCCGATCAGCAGGATTTCGCTGAAGTCGAGCATGGGATGTTGCGAGGGTCGCTGCGTTTACGCGGATCGGCATGCTCCCTCACCCTGGCCCTCTCCCTCCGGGAGAGGGGGAAAAGCAGGGGGGGCGCGAAGGCCGCGTCAGCTGCTGCTCTTTTCGCGGGCGGCGACGTCGATCGTCTGGCCGGGCGCGCGGGCGGCGTCTTCCACCTTGGGGCTGGCCGGCGGCGCCGTGGTCTCGGTGCCCTCCTTGATGCCTTCCTTGAATCCCTTGATGGCGCCGCCCAGGTCCTTGCCCAGGTTCTTTAGCTTGCCGGTGCCGAACACGAGAATGACGACGGCAAGGACGATCAACCAGTGCCAAATCGATAGCGAGCCCATTGTTACCTCCCGGAGGACATCTGGCGCCAGGGCTGCGGGCCGCCCAGCACGTGCATGTGAAGATGGAAGACTTCCTGGCCGCCGCCCGGACCGTTGTTGACCACCACGCGGAAGCCGTCGCTGGCGCCCTGGTCCCGCGCCAGGCGCGGGGCCAACAGCAGCATTTTACCCAATAGTGCCTGGTCGGCCGCGTCGGCGGTGATCAGCGAATCGATGTGCCGCTTCGGGGTGATCAGCAGGTGCACCGGCGCCTTCGGGTGAATGTCGTGGAAGACGACCAGGTCATCGTCCTCGTGGACCCGCCGGGCGGGGATCTCGCCGCGGACGATGCGGCAGAAAAGACAGGTGCTCGGGGCGTCGGTCATGGCGTCTCCTCCCGGTTGCGGTGGTCGCGCTGGGCGCGCTGCTGCGCCTTGCGCAGGGCCTTTTCCTCGAGCCCCGACACGCCGGCGCGCCGCTCGAGTTCCGCCAGCACCTGCTCGGGGCGCAAGCCGAACTGCGACAGCATGACCAGGCAGTGGAACCACAGGTCGGCGGTCTCGCCGACGATGCGCGCCGGGTCCGCGTCCTTGGCGGCCATGACGGTTTCCGTGGCTTCCTCGCCGATCTTCTTCAGCACCGCGTCGGGGGCGTGCGAAAGCAGCCGCGCCACGTACGACGCCTCGGGGTCGGCGCCGTGCCGGGCGTCGATGATGTCGGCCAGGCGGCGCAGCACCGCGTCGTCGGCCAGGGGGGGATGCTCGTCGGGTAGCTGCATGGCGCTCTCGGGGGCTGGACGGCTGCCGCCGGCGTACGCCCGCGGCGCACCGGGCCGGCGTCAGCGACGATACAGCAGTCCCGGATCGACCAGCACCGGGTCGACCGTGGTCCAGGCGCCGTTGTGCAGCCGCCGGAAAAAGCAGCTGGCCCGCCCGGTATGGCAGGCCGGGCCCTGCATGGGCTCGACCACGTAGAGCACGGCATCGGCGTCGCAATCGAGGCGCAATTCACGCACCTGCTGCACGTTGCCCGACTCCTCGCCCTTGCGCCAGCGGCGGCCGCGCGAGCGCGAGAAGTACGTGGCCAGGCCGGTGCGCTGGGTCTCCTCCAGCGCCGCGCGGTCGGCCCAGGCCAGCATCAGGACGCGGCCATCGCCAGCCTCCTGTGCGATGACCGGCACCAGGCCGGCCGCGTCGAAGGTCACCTCGTCCAGCCAGGAGGGCGTGGTAGCGGCGCCGCTCATGCCAGCCGCATCGCGATGCCGCGGGACGCCAGGTAGTGCTTGGCCTCCTGCACGGTGTATTCGCCGAAGTGGAAGATCGAGGCCGCCAGCACGCCGTCGGCGTGCCCGCGCTCGATGCCCTCGGCCAGGTGTTCCAGCGTGCCGACGCCGCCGGAGGCGATCACCGGAACCGGCACGGCGGCGGCAACCGCGGCCGTCAGTTCCAGGTCGAAACCGGCACGCGTGCCGTCGCGGTCCATGCTGGTGAGCAGGATCTCGCCGGCGCCGAGCTCGACGACCCGGCACGCCCAGTCGATCACGTCCAGCCCGGTGGCGGTGCGCCCGCCATGGGTGAACACCTCCCAGCGCGACGCACCGGCGGGCGCGGCGCGGCGCCGGGCATCGATGGCCACCACGATGCATTGCGCGCCGAAGCGCGCGCTCGCGCGCGCGATCAGCGAGGGGTCGAGCACGCCGGCCGTATTGATCGAGATCTTGTCGGCGCCGGCATTGAGCAGCCGGCGCACGTCCTCGACCTGGCGCACGCCGCCACCGACCGTCAGGGGGATGAAGACCTGGCGTGCCACCGCCTCGATCAGGTCGAGCAGCGTGTCGCGCTGGTCGGAACTGGCGGTGATGTCCAGGAAGGTCAGCTCGTCGGCGCCCTCGCCGTCGTAGCGCGCCGCGATCTCGACCGGGTCGCCGGCGTCGCGCAGGCCAACGAAGTTGACGCCCTTGACGACGCGCCCGGCGGTGACGTCCAGGCAGGGAATGATGCGCTTGGCCAGCACGGCAGCGAACCTCAGCAGCGAGGCGCGGCGTTGCGCGGGGGCGCGCCGACGCCCCTCACCCCTGCCCCAGTTCGGCGGCGCGCGCCAGCGCTGCCTTGAAGTCGAGCGTGCCTTCGTACAGCGCGCGCCCCAGGATGACGCCCTCGATGCCGTCGCCCTGGACCGCGCACAGCCGGTCGATGTCGCCCAGGTCGGTGACGCCACCGCTGGCGAGGACCGGAATGCGCACGGCGCGCGCCAGGGCGACCGTGGCCTCGATGTTCACGCCGGTGAGCATGCCGTCGCGGCCGATGTCGGTGTACAGGATGGCGTCGACACCGTAGTCCTCGAACTTCGTGGCCAGGTCGATGACGTCATGGCCGGTGAGCTTGCTCCAGCCGTCGGTGGCCACCTTGCCGTCCTTGGCGTCCAGCGCGACGATGACATGGCCGCCGAAGGCGCTGCAGGCGTCGTGCAGGAAGCCGGGGTTCTTGACGGCCGCGGTGCCGATCACGACGAAGCCCACGCCATCGTCGATGAAGCGCTCGATCGTGTCGAGATCGCGCAGGCCGCCGCCGAGCTGCACCGCCACATCCGGGCCGACGGCCTTGATGATCTTGCGGATGGCGGTCTCGTTGCCGGGCTTGCCGGAGCGCGCGCCGTTGAGGTCGACGACGTGCAGGCGCTTGGCGCCCATGGCCACCCACTGGCGCGCCATGGCCGCCGGATCCTCGGAGAAGACGGTGGCGTCGTTCATGTCGCCCTGGCGCAGGCGCACGCAGCGCCCGTCCTTGAGATCGATGGCGGGGATCAGCAGCATGGGGAGGTACCGTCGCGGGCGGGGTCGGTGGCGGGACGCCGGGACCTGGCGGACACCTGGGGCGGGTCCGTCATGGTTTCCAGGTCACGAAGTTGGCGTAGATTCTGAGGCCAGCAGCAGCGCTTTTCTCGGGGTGGAACTGCACGGCAAAAATATTATCTTGCGCCACGGCGCAGGTAAAGAAGCCGCCGTAGTCGGTCTGGCCGACGACCAGTTCCGGCCGGTCGACGGACACATAGTAACTGTGAACGAAGTAGAAGTAGCTGTCGTCGTCGACGCCGTTCCACAGGGCGTGGGCGCGGCGCTGGCGCACCCGGTTCCAGCCCATGTGGGGGATCTTGCGCGGCAGACCCTGTTCGTCCAGGCCCGGCGCAAAGCGCCGCACGCGCCCCGGCAACAGCCCCAGGCCGGCCGCGCCGCCCTCTTCCGAGCGTTCGAACAGCATCTGCTCGCCAATGCAGACGGCCAGCACCGGCTTGGTCGCCAGCGCGCGGCGCAGCGCCGGCTCCAGCCCCGAGGCCGCCAGGCTGCGCATGCAATCGGGCATGGCACCCTGCCCCGGCAGGACGATGCGCTCGGCGGCATCGATGCGGGCCGGATCGCTGGTGATGCAGGTGGGCACCTGGGGCGCGACGCGAGCCAGCGCCTGCGCCACCGAACGCAGGTTGCCCATGCCGAAGTCGGCGATCGCGATCATGCCGCGCCCGCTGCCCGCCCCGCCCTGCCCTGCGCCGTTCGCATTGCCTGCCGATTCCTGCCTGCCGTGGCCGCCGTTTCGCCGGGGTCCGCAGGACCCCTAGAGCGCTCCCTTGGTGCTGGGAATCGCGCCGCCGGCCCGCGGATCGATCTCCAGCGCATCGCGCAGTGCGCGCGCGAAGGCCTTGAAAACGGTCTCGCACTGGTGGTGGGCATTGTCGCCGCGCAGATTGTCGACGTGCAGGGTCAGTTGCGCATGGTTGACAAAGCCCTGGAAGAACTCGTGCGTCAGCTCGACGTCGAAGGCACCGATGGTCGAGCGCGCGAAATTGACGTGCCAATGCAGGCCCGGGCGCCCGGAGAAATCGACCACGACGCGGCTGAGCGCTTCGTCCAGCGGCACGAAGGCGTGGCCGTAGCGGCGGATGCCGCGCTTGTCGCCGGCGGCATCGGCCACCGCCCGCCCGAGCGCGATGCCCACGTCCTCGACGGTGTGGTGGCCGTCGATGTGCAGGTCGCCCTTGGCCTCGATCCGCAGGTCGATCGCGCCGTGCCGGGCGATCTGCTCGAGCATGTGGTCGAAGAATCCGATGCCCGTCGCGATCGTGCAATCGCCGGTGCCGTCCAGGTCGACGCTCACCTGGATCTGGGTCTCCCGGGTTTCCCGGCTGATCTGCGCGCTGCGCTGCGACATGGATATCGCCTCTTCAACGGCGGCGTGCGCCGCCTGGGGTCTGGTTGCCCAGGATGTCTTCCAGTGCCAGGAGGAACCGGGCGTTTTCCTCCGGCGTGCCGATTGTTACACGCAGGCAGCCGTGCAGCAGAGGGTGCGACGCGGATACGTCCTTGATCAGGATACCGCGCTGCAGGAGTCCGGCAAAAACCTGCGGGGCGTCGGCCACGCGCATCAGGAAGAAATTGGCGTCCGAGTCGAAGACCTCCACCCCCGCCATCGGGCGCAGCGCAGCGATCAGCCCGTCGCGGTCGGTGCGCAGGCGCCGGGCCTGGTCCTCGAGCACCGCCGTGTGGTCCAGCAGGAAATCGATGGCGGCCAGGGTGAACACATTGACATTGAACGGCGGGCGGATCTTGTCGATCTCGGCGAGCAGCTCCGGGGCGCCGCACAGGTAGCCCAGGCGCGCACCGGCCAGGCCCAGCTTGGAGAGCGTGCGCAGCACCAGCAGGTTCGGATGCTGCGGCAGCGCGCCGATCCAGGTCTTGCCGGCAAACGGCAGGTAGGCCTCGTCCAGCACCACCAGGCCGGGCGCCGCCTCCAGCACGGCGTGAATCAGCGCCGCATCGAAGCAGTTGCCGGTGGGATTGTTCGGATATGCCAGGAAGATCACCGCCGGGCGGTGCCGCGCAATGGCCTGCAGCAGCGCCGGGCCGTCGAGCGCGAAATCGGGCTGCAGGGGCACGTCGACGAAACGGCAGCGATCCTGCGCCGCCAGCAGCCGGTACATCGAGAAGCTCGGCCAGGGGGAAAGGATCGCCGCATCGGGACGCGAGCAGGCCAGGATAAGCAGGTGGATCAGTTCGTCAGAGCCGTTGCCCAGCAGCAGCGCGCTGTCCGGCGGCAGGCCGGCCCATGCGCCCAGGCGGCGCTTGAGCGCCGCCGGATCGCCCGGCGGATAGCGATTGAGGGCCAGGCCGCCCAGCCGCTGACCGAGCTGCCGGGCCAGCTCCGCGGGCAGGCCGTACGGGTTTTCCATGAGGTCGAGCTTCACAAGGCCCTCGCCCGTGGCCACCGGGTAGGCGTGCAGCGCCCGGATATCCTCGCGAATCACGTCCAGGGGGAGGGCGCGGCTCGCGGTCATCGCCCGGCGCTCCCGTCGGACGGCCCCAGGCGCAGCGCGGCGCTGCGCGCATGGGCGTCCAGCCCTTCGCCCTGGGCCAGGCGCACCGCGACCGGCCCCAGGCGCCGCGCGCCGGCGGCCGTCACCTCGAGCACGCTGCTGCGCTTCTGGAAATCCGCGACGCCCAGCGGCGAGGAAAAGCGCGCGGTACGCGAGGTCGGCAGCACATGATTGGGCCCGGCGCAGTAATCGCCCAGGGCCTCGCTGGTGTACGAACCGAGGAAGATCGACCCCGCGTGGCGGATGTGCGCGAGCCAGCGCCGCGGGTCGGCGGTGGAGATCTCCAGGTGCTCGGGGGCGATGCGGTTGGCGATCTCGCACGCCTGCTCGAGGTCGCGTACCAGGATCAGCGCGCCGCGGTTGCCCAGCGAGGTCTCGAGGATCGCGCGGCGCGGCATCGTGGGCAGCAGGCGGGTGATCGCCTGCTGGACCGCGTCCCGGTACGCGGGGTCGGGGGTGAGCAGGATGGATTGGGCCATCTCGTCGTGCTCGGCCTGCGCGAACAGGTCCATGGCGAGCCACTCGGGATCGGTCCGGCCGTCGCCGATGATGAGGATCTCGCTCGGCCCGGCGATCATGTCGATGCCGACGGTGCCGAACACCCGCCGCTTGGCGGCCGCCACGTAGGCATTGCCCGGTCCGACGATCTTGTCGACCGCCGGCACGGTCGCCGTGCCGTAGGCCAGCGCCGCGACCGCCTGTGCCCCGCCGATCGAGAAGGCGCGCGTCACACCGGCCAGCGCGGCGGCGGCCAGCACCAGCGGATTGAGCAGGCCATCGGGCGCCGGCGCCACCATGATGATCTGCGCCACGCCGGCAACCCGGGCCGGTATGGCATTCATCAGCACCGAGGACGGGTACGAGGCCTTGCCGCCCGGCACATAGATGCCGACGCGGTCGAGCGGCGTGATGCGCACGCCCAGCGTGGTGCCGTCGGGTTCGACCATGCTCCAGTCGTCGGCGCGCTGCTGCTCGTGAAACCGGCGGATGCGGCCCGCGGCCTCCTGCAGCGCGCTGCGGTCGGCCGCCGGCAGCGCCTCGAGCGCCGCCTGCATGCGTGCCGCGCCGATTTCCAGCCCGGCCACGGTGGCAGCGCTGCTGCGGTCGAAGCGGTGCGTGTACTCGAGCAGCGCGGCATCGCCGCGGCAGCGCACGGCCTCGAGGATGTCGGCGACCTGGGCGTCGATGGCGCGGTCGGGCGCGCCATCGACGGCGGTCAGTTCGGCCAGCGCCGCGTCGAAATCCGGCGCGCCGGCATCCAGGTGGCGCAGCTTCATGGCGTGACCGCGCCGTGGATCGCCGCGACGAGCGCCGCCAGCCGCTGCCGGCCGGTCTTGTACGCCGCCTGGTTGACGATGAGGCGCGAGCTGATGGCGGTGATGGCCTCGACCTCGTGCAGGTCGTTGGCCTTGAGGGTCGCGCCGCTGGAGACCAGGTCGACGATCGCATCGGCCAGCCCCGCCAGCGGCGCCAGTTCCATCGAGCCGTAGAGCTTGATCAGGTCGACGTGCACGCCCTTGCCGGCGAAGAAATCGCGCGCGGCCTGCACGTACTTGGTGGCCACCCGCAGCCGTGCGCCGCGCCGGACGGCACCGGCGTAGTCGAAGGCCACCGGCGCGGCCACGCACAGGCGGCAGCGGCCGATGCCCAGGTCGACCGGCTGGTAGATGCCGTCGCCGCCGTGTTCCATCAGGATGTCGGCGCCGGCGATGCCCAGTTCGGCCGCGCCGTACTGCACGTAGGTGGGAACGTCGGTGGCGCGGACCACGACGATGCGCAGGTCGGGCACGCTGGTGCCGATGATGAGCTTGCGCGTGGCCTCGGGCGCTTCGTCCGGCACGATGCCGGCGCGCGCCAGCAGCGGCAGCGCCTCCTCGAAGATGCGTCCCTTGGGCAGCGCCAGCGTGATCATCGGCGCCCCTTTCAGCGAACGCGTTCGATCTGCGCGCCCAGGGCGCCCAGGCGCCGCTCCATCTCCTCGTACCCGCGGTCGAGGTGATAGATGCGCTCGATGGTGGTGCGGCCCCGGGCCACCAGCCCGGCGATCACCAGGCTTGCCGAGGCCCGCAGGTCGGTGGCCATGACCGTGGCGCCCGACAGCGCATCGACGCCGCGGACGATGGCGGTATGCCCGTCGATGTCGATCTGCGCGCCCAGGCGCTGCAGTTCGAGCACGTGCATGAAGCGGTTCTCGAAGATGTTCTCGCTGACGCTGGCGACGCCGTCGGCAACGCAATTGAGCGCCAGGAACTGGGCCTGCGCGTCGGTCGGGAACGCCGGATAGGGGGCGGTACGCAGGCTCACCGCGCGCGGCCGGCCGTCCATGCGCAGGCGGATGGCGTCGCCCGCGGCATCGATTCGGGCGCCGGCCTCGCGCAGCTTGTCGAGGACGGCGTCGAGGGTGCCGGGCGCGGCGTCGCGCAGCGTGATGTCGCCGCCGGTGGCGGCCGCGGCCACCAGGAAGGTGGCCGTTTCGATCCGGTCCGGCATGACGCGGTGCGTGGCGCCGTGCAGGCGCTGGACGCCCTGGATGACGATGCGGTCGGTGCCCGCGCCGCTGACCTGCGCCCCCATCGCGTTGAGGCAGGCGGCCAGGTCGGCAACCTCCGGCTCGCGCGCCGCATTCTCGATGGTGGTCTCGCCATCGGCCAGCGCCGCGGCCATCATCAGGTTCTCGGTGCCCGTGACGGTGACCATGTCGGTGACAACGCGCGCGCCGCGCAGCCGCTCGCCGACGTGGCGGCGCGCGACGATATAGCCCTGCTCGATCGTCAGCTCCGCGCCCAGCGCCTGCAGCCCCTTCAGGTGCTGGTCGACCGGCCGCGCGCCGATGGCGCAGCCGCCGGGCAGGCTGACCCGCGCCCGGCCCTCGCGCGCCAGCAGCGGCCCGAGCACCAGGATGGAGGCACGCATCGTCTTGACCATCTCGTAGGGCGCCTCGGGCGCACCGACCTGCGCAGCGCGCAGGCTGACCGACGAACCGTCGCGGTCCAGCGCCACGCCCATGCCGGCCAGCAGCCGCCCCATCGTGGCCGTGTCCGCCAGGTGCGGCACGTTCTCCAGGCGCAATTCGTCGCGCGTGAGCAGCGCGGCGGCCATGATCGGCAGCGCCGCGTTCTTGGCGCCGGCCACGCGCAGGGTGCCCTCGAGGCGGCGGCCGCCGTGGATCTGCAGCTTGTCCATGCCGCTAGGTTCCGGAGTGCTCGTCGGGCGCGAGCGTGCGCATCGACAGGGCGTGGATCTCCTGGCGCATGCGGTCGCCCAGCGCGGCGTACACCAGCCGGTGGCGCTCGATGCGCGAGCGTCCGGCGAACGCGGCGCTGACGATCAGCGCCTGGAAGTGGTGGCCGTCGCCGTCGACCTCGACGTGCTCGCAGGACAGGCCCTGCGCGATCGCGGCGCGGATGGATTCGGCAGTGGGCATCTGGCTCATGCGCGCAGCTTGTAGCCCCGGCGCAGCATGCCCAGGGCGATGGTGGAGGCCAGCGCGAAGGCGGCGCTCACCACCAGCAGGCTGACCCAGGGGGAGACGTCCGACTGGGCGAAGAAGCCGTAGCGGAAACCGTCAATCATGTAAAAGAAGGGGTTGACGTGGGAGAAGGCCTGCCAGAACGGCGGCAGGCCGTGGACCGAGTAGAACACGCCGGAGAGGAACGTGGCCGGAAGGATGAGGAAGTTCTGGAACGCCGCCAGCTGGTCGAACTTGTCGGACACGATGCCGGCGATCAGGCCCAGGACCGCCAGCAAGGCCGCGCCGAGCAGCGCGAAGACCGGGATCCACGGCGGGGCCGACGGCGCCAGCGGCGCGAACCACACCGTCACCAGGAACACCCCCAGTCCCACCACCAGTCCGCGCAGCACCGAGGCCAGCACATAGGCGGCGAAGAACTGCAGCGCCGACAGCGGCGGCAGCAGCAGGAACACGAGGTTGCCCATGATTTTGGACTGGATCAGCGACGACGAGGAATTGGCGAAGGCGTTCTGGAGTATGGACATCATCACCAGCCCGGGAATGAGGAAGGCCGTGTAGCGCACGCCGGGAAACGGCTCCACGCGGGCATCGAGCACATGCCCGAAGACCAGCAGGTAGAGCACCCCGGTGAGCACCGGCGCGGCGATCGTCTGGAAGCTGACCTTCCAGAAGCGCAGGCTTTCCTTGTACAGCAGCGTGCGAAAACCCACCCAGGCCACCCCGTCGGCCGGCGGCGGCACCGGGGGGGCGCCGCGCCCGGCGGGCGGCAGCGCGGCGGCGCGCAGCGCGGCGCTCATGCGGCGCTCCGTACCGGCGCGTCCGACATCAGCTGCAGGAACACGTCTTCGAGGTCGGCCGGTCCCACCTCGAGCTCGTCGACGTCGCTGCCCAGGTCGCGGCAGCTTTGCAGCGCCGCGCCGACGTCGCGCGGGTGCGACAGGCGCAGCACGATGCGCTCAGGCCCTTCCTCGATGAGCTGCGGGCGCAGTGCCGGCGGCAGCGGGCCGCGCAGGCGCAGTGCCACCTGCACGCCGGCAATGCGCCGCAACAGCTCGCGGGTGGGCTCGAGCGCGACGATGCGGCCCGCCTTGAGCATGGCGATGCGGCCGCACATCTGCTGGGCTTCTTCCAGGTAGTGGGTGGTCAGCACGATGGTGTGGCCATCGCGGTTGAGGCGGCGCATGAACTGCCACAGGCCCTTGCGCAGCTCGACATCGACGCCGGCGGTCGGCTCGTCGAGCACGATCACCGGCGGCCGGTGCACCAGGGCCTGGGCGACGAGCACGCGGCGCTTCATGCCGCCGGACAGGGCGCGCATGTTGGTATCGGCCTTACCGGTGAGGTCGAGATTGGCCATGACCTCGTCGATCCAGGCGTCGTTGCGCGCCAGGCCGAAGTAGCCCGACTGGATGCGCAGCATTTCGCGCACCGTGAAGAACGGATCGAACACGAGCTCCTGCGGCACCACGCCCAGGCTGCGCCGCGCCGCGCGGAAATCGGCCACCACGTCGTGGCCCATGACCCGCACCTGGCCGCTGGTGGCCCGCGCGAGTCCGGCGATGATCGAGATGAGCGTCGTCTTGCCGGCCCCGTTGGGCCCGAGCAGGCCGAAGAATTCGCCCTGCGCGATCGACAGGTCGAGCGCGTCGAGCGCCGTCAGGCCGGCATAGCGCTTGGTAAGCGCGCGGACGTCGATGGCAGCCAGGGACATGGGATAGGGTGGGCCGGATACGGACCGCGGGCACGCCGCAGGGTCAACAGGCCGTATTGTAGGGTAGCGGCGCGAACGGCCCCGGCGGCTGCCCAGGCAGGCCTGCCGCGGTGGCGGCTCACGCGGTTGCGGCGGCGGCTCCGGTCCCGGCAATCAGCCCCTCGACGCCGTACAGGCGCGCCAGGCTGGTGAGGTCGGCGGGCACGGCCACGAGCTGCAGCGGACGCCCGGCGCCGCGGGCGGCGCGCAGCCAGGCCAGCACGCAGGCCACCGCGGCGGTATCGCAGCGCGTGACCGCCGAGAAATCGATCACGCCGTCGCCGCCGCGAATCGCCGCAGAGCCGGCGCGCAGCACCTGTGCGGCATTGAGATTCGTTATGGACGCGGCCTCGAGCTTCACCGTCGATTCCTCAGGACTTGCCGCCGGCGGCGAGCTTCTGGTTCTTCTGCGTAAGGGCCGTGATCAGCGAATCGACGCCGCCCTGGTTCAGCGTCGCGGTGAATTCGCTCTTGTAGTTTTCGACCAGCCAGACGCCCAGGATGTTCAGGTCATAGATCTTCCAGCCGGCATCGGTCTTCTCGAGGCGGTAGTCGAGCTGGATCGGATCGCCCTGCGAGCCGACGATCTGCGTGCGCACGATGACGTCCGCGGCATTGTCCTGGCCGCGTCCCGGCCGCAGGCGCACCTTCTGGTCCGACACCTTGGAAAGCGCGCCGCTGTAGGTGCGCATGAGCAGCACGCGGAACTGCGTGGTCAGCGCGCCGCGCTGCTCCGCCGTGGCCGTGCGCCAGGCGCGGCCGACCGCGAGGCGGGTCATCTTGTCGAAGTCGACCTTCGGCAGGATGCGTTCGTCGACCAGCTTCTGCACTCGGCCGAAATCGCCCGCCTGGATGGCCTTGTCGTTGCGGATGACGTCCAGCACCTCGGTGGACAGGTTCAGGATCATCGTTTCGGGCGCGGCCGCATCCGCCGCGGCACCGGGCGCCGTCGCGGCGGCATCGGCCGCGAGCGCCGGCCGCAGTCCGCCGGCCAGCAGCAATGCGGCCAGGGGCAGCAGGGCCGCGCGGCGGATCCACAGGTGGATTTTCATGTCGGCTTCCTAAGGTCGGATGGCGGGATGGCGTAAGCGTATCAATGCGGCACGGCGTTGTCCGGTTGACCCGCCGGTCCCGGCTGCTGCTGCGGCGGCGCCGGGACCGGCGGGCTGTCCGGATCCTCGAGGTCCGGCGGCGGCGCCGCCGCCCGCGCGTCCCCGAGCCGGCTGCGGCGCCGCTGCAGGTAGCCGTCGCGGACGAACGCATACGGATCGAGCGCCGCATCGTCGACCAGGCCGCTGGCATCCAGATACTGCGACCGCAGGTCGACGAAGCGCGCCCCGTACACGAGGTAGTAGTCAGTCTTGGGATTGACCAGCCGCACCGGATCGGCGAAGTAGTCGGGCACCTCGCCGACGGCGTCGCGCACGCTGCGCGGCCCCATGAACGGCAGCACGACGTAGGGTCCGGGGGCGACACCCCAGCGGCCGAACGTCAGTCCGAAGTCCTGGCGATTGCGCTCCCAGCCCATGGCCGTGGCGACGTCGAAGCAGCCGGCCAGGCCGGCCGTCGAGTTGACCAGGAAGCGGCCCACGTCGGTGGCCACGGCGGCCGGCTGCAGCTGCAGGGCCGCATTGATGACGTTGCCGACCTCGCCGATATTGGCGAAGAAATTGCCGATGCAATTGCGCACCGGCTGGGGAACGACCCGGGCATAGCCCCGCGCGACGGGCTTGGCCACCGCCCGGTCGAAGCCGTCGTTGAAGGCGTACACCTGCCGGTTCACGCGCTCGAACGGGTCCACCGGATTGCTGCCGGCATTGGGCGGGACGGTTGCGCAGCCACCTGCCGCCAGCGCGGCCAGCAGGCAGGCCAGACGCAGGACGGCGCCCGCGTGCGCGGCGCCGGCGCGCGGCGGCAGCGTCATTTCTTGTCCGCGCCGTCCTTGGACGGGCTTTCCGCGGCCTTGCTGTAGAGGAACTGGCCGATGAGGTTCTCCAGCACGATGGCCGACTGCGTCATCTTGATGACATCGCCGGGTTGCAGGTTCTTGTCGTCGCCACCGGGTTCGAGGCCGACGTAGCGGTCGCCCAGCAGGCCGGCGGTCAGCACCTTGGCCGACGTGTCGGTGGGAAATTCGTAGCGCCGGTCGATCTCCAGAGTGACCAGCGCCTGGAAGGTCTTGTTGTCGAAGCTGATGTCGGCAATGCGGCCGACCGTCACGCCCGCGCTCTTGACCGGCGCCTTCACCTTGAGTCCGCCGATCTCGTCGAACCGCGCCAGCACGCGGTAATGCGAGTCGAAGGAGAAACTCGCCAGGTTGGCCGATTTCATGGCCAGGAAGAGGATGGCCAGCAGCCCCAGCAGCACGAAGCCGCCCACCAGGATTTCCGTCTGTCGTTTACCCATGAGACCTTCCTTGTACCGCGCCGCCGGCGCGGCGGCGCGGCTGCATCACGGCGCGCTGAACATCAGCGCGGTGAGTATGAAATCGAGAAACAGCACGGTCAGCGAGGACACGACCACCGTGCGGGTCGTCGCCAGGGCCACGCCTTCGGGCGTGGCCCTGGCCTCGTAACCGATGTACAGCGCGATGAAGGTGGCGGCGACGCCGAAGACCAGGGTCTTGACGATGCCGTTGCCCACGTCCTTGACCACGTCGACGCCGTCGCGCATCTGCGACCAGAACTGGCCGTCGTCGACGCCGATCATCAGCACGCCCACGACGTAGGCAGCCAGGATGCCGACCGACGAGAATACCGCGCCGAGCAGCGGCATCGCCAGGATGCCGGCAATGAATCGCGGCACCAGCACGCGCACGCGCGGATCGACCGCCATCATCTCCATCGCGACGAGCTGCTCGCCCGCCTTCATCAGGCCGATCTCGGCTGTCAGCGAGGTGCCGGCGCGCCCGGCATACAGCAGCGCGGTGAGCACCGGACCGAGTTCGCGCACCAGCGCCAGCGCCACCAGCACGCCCAGCGAATCGGCCTGGCCGTAGCGGCTGAGCGTGAGATAGCCCTGCAGCGCGAGCACCAGGCCGACGGCCGCGCCGGAGGCCGCGATGATCACCAGCGAGCGGTTGCCGATGGCATGCAGCTGCACCACGGCAAGGGTCGGCCGGCGCAGGCTCAACGGGATGCGCCTGACCAGTTCGGTGAAGAACAGCGCCGCACTGCCCAGCCCGGCCAGCCCGGCAAGGGCCCCGCGGCCGAGCGCGGCCGACAGTTCCAGCGGCTTCATGCGGCCAGGCCCAGGTCGCGGGCGATGGGCGGCGCCGGGTAGTGGAATCGCACCGGGCCATCGGGTTCGCCACGGATGAACTGGCGCACTTCGGGGTCGTCGGAGGCCTTCAGGTCCTGGGGCGAGCCGTGCGCGATGACCCGCCCCGCGGACAGCAGGTAGGCGTAATCGCAGATCTGGAAGCACTCCTCGACATCGTGCGAGACGATGAGCGAGGTGGCGCCGGTGGCATCGTTGAGCCGGCGGATCAGGTTGGCGGTGACCGCCAGCGAAATGGGGTCCAGGCCGGTGAACGGCTCGTCGTACATGATGATCTCCGGATCGAGCGCAACGGCGCGCGCCAGCGCGACGCGCCGCGCCATGCCGCCGGAGATCTGCCCGATGCCCAGCGGCGCCGCGCCGCGCAGTCCGACGGCGTCGAGCTTCATCAGCACGATGTCGCGGATCATCGCCGCGTCGAGGTCGGTGTGCTCGCGCAGCGGAAACGCGACGTTGTCGAACACGCTCAGGTCGGTAAACAGCGCGCCGAACTGGAACAGCATGCCCATCCGCCGGCGCAGCGCGTACAGCGCGCGCGCATCGCCGGTGTCGACCGGCGCGCCCGAGAACAGGATGCGGCCGCTTTGCGGCGTGACGATGCCGCCAATCAGGCGCAGCAGGGTCGTCTTGCCGCAGCCGGATCCGCCCATGATGGCGACCAGCTGGCCGCGCGAGAATTCCAGCGAGATGTCGGAAAGTATGACCCGGCTGTCATAGCCGAACGACACGCCCTGGATGCTGACCAGCGCATCGCCGGGCGACGCTGAACGGGACGGTTGCGGTGGCGCCAACGATGCTTCCTTCCGGGACGACAGGCGGCGGGATTGTCGCACAAGGCGGCGGCCGGACGACCCGGTGCGCGCCCCGGGACAGCGTCGGCAACGGCCGATGTCGCCGCGCGCCGCGATCGGTTGCGCGCCGCGCGCTCAGCGCGGCAGGCGCGAGCTGCCCATGAGGAATTCGTCGACCGCGCGGGCGCACTGGCGGCCCTCGCGGATCGCCCACACCACCAGCGACTGGCCGCGGCGCATGTCGCCCGCGGCGAACACCTTCGGCCGCGAGGTCGCGTACGGCCGACGCGCCTGGCCTTCCTCGGTCGCCGCGGCGGCGTTGCCCCGGGCGTCCCGGTCCACGCCGAACGCCGCGAGCACCGGCGCCAGCGGCGCGACGAAGCCCATCGCCAGCAGCACCAGGTCGGCCGGCAGCTCGAACTCCGATCCGGCGACCTCGACCATCGTCGACTGGCCGGTGACTGGATCGCGCTGCCACCGGACGCGCGCCGCCACCAGCGCCTGTACATTGCCCTTGCCGTCGTCGCGGAACCGCTTGGTGGTGATCGACCAGTCGCGCTCGCAGCCTTCCTCGTGCGAGCTCGACGTGCGCAGGCGCACCGGCCAGTACGGCCACGTCAGCGCCTTGTTCTCCGCCACCGGCGGCTGGGGCAGCAGCTCGAGCTGGGTGACCGAGCGCGCGCCATGGCGGTTGGAGGTGCCGACGCAATCGGAGCCGGTATCGCCGCCACCGATGACGATGACGTGCCGGTCGCGCGCCAGGATCTGGCCGTCGACCTTCTCGCCGGCGACGACCCGGTTCTGGGCGGTGAGGAATTCGAGCGCGAAGTGGACGCCGCGCAGTTCGCGGCCGGGCACCGGCAGGTCGCGCGGATGTTCGGCGCCGCCGGCGAGCACGATGGCGTCGTATTGGTCCGCCAGCTGGCCGGCGCTGATCCGGGCGTCGCCGGTGCACAGCACGCTGCCGAGGTCCGGCGCCGGATCGTCGCCGGCGACCAGCACGCCGGTGCGGAAGACGACGCCTTCCTTGCGCAGCTGCTCGACGCGGCGCTCGATCAGCGCCTTTTCCAGCTTGAAATCGGGGATGCCGTAGCGCAGCAGGCCGCCCGGATGGTCGTTCTTCTCGAAGACGGTCACCGCATGTCCGGCGCGCGCCAGCTGCTGCGCACAGGCCAGGCCGGCGGGTCCGCTGCCCACCACCGCGACCGTGCGGCCGGTGGGCTGCGGCGCCGGCTGCGGCGCGATCCAGCCTTCCTGCCAGGCACGGTCGACGATGGCATGCTCGATGGACTTGATGCCGACGGCGGCATCGTTGATGTTGAGCGTGCAGGCGGCCTCGCAGGGCGCCGGACAGACGCGGCCGGTGAACTCCGGGAAGTTATTGGTCGAGTGCAGCACCTCGGCCGCGGCGCGCCAGTCCTCGCGGTAGACCAGGTCGTTGAAGTCCGGAATGATGTTGTTCACCGGGCAGCCGGAATTGCAGAACGGAATGCCGCAATCCATGCAGCGCGCCGCCTGGATGCGCGCCTGCTCGGGGGCGAGGTGCGCGACGAACTCGTGCCAGTGACGGGTGCGCGCCGCCGCCGGTTCGGCGGACTCCTCCTGGCGTGCGAACTCCATGAACCCGGTGATTTTTCCCATGATCTGATTCCGATGGTAGGCGAGCGGGCGCGGCGGCGGTCAGGCCGCGAGCCGCGCGGCCGCCGGCGCGGGCGCGGCCAGCTGGCGCAGCGCGCGCTGGTATTCGTGCGGGAAGACCTTGCGAAAGCGCGCGCGCCGGTTGTCCCAGTCGGCCAGGATTTCCTTGGCGCGGAAGCTTCCGGTATGGCGGAAGTGCCGTTCGAGCAGCTCGCGCAGGATGCGCTCGTCGCTGGCCGGCTCCGCGCCGACAGCGTGCCAGATCGCGCGGTCGACCCGCTCCTCCTGCTCCTTGTGCGTCAGCACGGGTTCGAGCGCGACCATCGCCGTGTTGCAGCGTGCGGCAAAGTCGCCGTGCTCGTCGTACACATAGGCCACGCCGCCGGACATGCCGCCGGCGAAGTTGCGGCCGGTGCCGCCGAGCACGACCACGGTGCCCCGGGTCATGTATTCGCAGCCGTGGTCGCCGGTGCCCTCGACAACCGTGACCGCGCCCGAATTGCGCACCGCGAAGCGTTCGCCGGCGACGCCGTTGAAATACGCCTCGCCGCCGGTCGCCCCGTACAGCGCGGTGTTGCCGACGATGATGTGCTCCGGTCCGAAGCCGCGGAAATCATTCGGGGAGCGCACGACGATGCGGCCGCCCGAAAGACCCTTGCCGGCGTAGTCGTTGGCGTCGCCGACGAGGTCCAGCGTGATGCCATGCGCGAGGAAGGCGCCGAAGCTCTGGCCGGCCGTGCCCTGCAGCTGGATATGGATGGTGTCCTCGGCCAGCCCGGCGTGCCCGTAGCGGCGCGCCACCTCGGACGAGAGCATCGTGCCCACGGTGCGGTTGACGTTGCGGATCGGGTGGATGAAGCTCACCCGCTCGGCGCGCTCCAGTGCCGCGCGGCTCTGTTCGATCAGCTTGTGGTCGAGCGCGCGCGCCAGCCCGTGGTCCTGGTCCTCGCACTTGCGCCGCGCCACGCTGGCGGGCATGTCGGGCTGGTGGAAGATGCGCGCGAAGTCCAGGCCCGTCGCCTTCCAGTGCTCGATGCCGCGGCGGGTGTCCAGCAGTTCGGTGCGGCCGATGAGATCCTCCAGGCGGCGCACGCCCAGCTGGGCCATGATCTCGCGCACCTCCTCGGCGACGAAGAAGAAGTAGTTGACGACGTGCTCCGGCTGCCCCTGGAAGCGGCGTCGCAGCACCGGATCCTGGGTGGCAACGCCCACCGGGCAGGTGTTCAGGTGGCACTTGCGCATCATGATGCAGCCGGCGACCACCAGCGGGGCCGTGGCAAAGCCGAACTCGTCGGCGCCGAGCAGCGCGCCGATGACGACGTCGCGCCCGGTCTTGATCTGGCCATCGACCTGCACCGCGATGCGGCCGCGCAGCCGGTTGAGCACGAGCGTCTGCTGGGTCTCGGCCAGGCCGATCTCCCAGGGCGTGCCGGCGTGCTTGATGGATGACAGCGGCGAGGCGCCGGTGCCGCCGTCGTGGCCGGAAATCGTCACGTGGTCGGCCTTGGCCTTGGCGACGCCGGCGGCCACCGTGCCGACGCCGGTCTCGGACACCAGCTTGACCGAGATGGACGCCTGCGGATTGGCGTTCTTCAGGTCGTGGATAAGCTGCGCCAGGTCCTCGATCGAGTAGATGTCATGGTGGGGCGGCGGCGAGATCAGGCCGACGCCGGGCACGGAAAAGCGCAGGCGGGCGATGTACTCGGACACCTTGTGGCCCGGCAGCTGGCCGCCCTCGCCGGGCTTGGCGCCCTGGGCCATCTTGATCTGGATCTGGTCGGCCGATACGAGGTACTCCGCGGTGACGCCGAATCGTCCGGAGGCGACCTGCTTGATGCGCGAGCGCAGCGAGTCGCCCGCGCGCAGCGGAATGTCGACCTCGACGACGTCGCGCCCGAGCACGGATCCAACGGTGTCGCCGTCCTGGATGACCGCGCCGCGCAGCTCCTGGCGGTAGCGCCGCTCGTCCTCGCCGCCCTCGCCGGTGTTGCTCTTGCCGCCGATGCGGTTCATGGCGATCGCCAGCGTGGTGTGGGCCTCGGTGGATATGCTGCCCAGCGACATCGCGCCGGTGACGAAGCGGCGCACGATCTGGCTGGCCGGCTCGACCTCCTCGAGGGCGATGGCCCGGCCCGGATCGACGCGGAACTCGAACAGCCCGCGCAGCGTCATTTGGCGGCGCGACTGGTCGTTGATGATCTGGGCGTATTCCTTGTACGTGCGGTAGCTGTCGGCGCGGGCCGCGTGCTGCAGCTTGGCGACCGCGTCCGGCGTCCACATGTGCTCCTCGCCGCGCACCCGGTACTGGTACTCGCCGCCGGCGTCGAGCATGTGCGCCAGCACGGGATCGTCGCTGAAGGCGGCCTCGTGCATGCGCACCGCCTCCTCCATGATGTCGAACAGGCCGACGCCGCCGACGCCGCTGGCCGTGCCGCGGAAGTAGCGCTCCACCAGCGGGCGCGACAGGCCGACGGCCTCGAAGATCTGCGCGCCGCAGTACGACATGTAGGTCGAGATGCCCATCTTGGACATGACCTTCTGCAGGCCCTTGCCGACGGCCTTGGTGAAGTTCTTCACCGCCTTGTCGCCGTCGATGCCGTTGGGCGTGGCCCGGAACATCTCGTGCAGCGTCTCGATGGCCAGGTAGGGATGGATGGCCTCGGCGCCATAGCCCGCCAGCAGCGCGAAGTGGTGTACCTCGCGGGCCGACCCGGTTTCGACGACGAGCCCGGTCGAGGTGCGCAGCCCGGCCGCGATCAGGTGCTGGTGCAGCGCGCTGGTGGCCAGCAGCGCCGGGATCGCGACCTGCTGCGCGCTGACGTTGCGGTCGGTGACGATCAGGATGTTGAAGCCCGCGCGCACCGCGTCGACCGCCTCGGCGCACAGCGATGCCAGGCGGGCCTCGACGCCCTGACGGCCCCAGGCCAGCGGATAGCAGATGTCCAGGTCATAGCTGCGGAACTTGCCCGACGAGAACGCGGCGATGCCGCGGATCTTGGCCATGTCCGCGGCGTCGAGAACCGGCTGCGAGACCTCGAGGCGCATCGGCGGATTGATGTTGTTGATGTCGAGCAGGTTGGGCTTGGGCCCGACGAAGCTCACCAGCGACATCACCAGCTGCTCGCGGATCGAATCGATGGGCGGATTGGTGACCTGCGCGAACAGCTGCTTGAAGTAGTTGTACAGCGGGCGGTTCTTGTTCGACAGCACCGCCAGCGCAGCGTCATTGCCCATCGACCCGATGGCCTCCTCGCCGTCCGCGCCCATCGGCGCCAGCAGGATGCGCAGGTCTTCCTGCGTGTAGCCGAAGGCTTGCTGCCGGTCCAATAACCCCCCTGCGCGTCCTGCGGGCGCACCGGAGGGTTTGCCGTCCCCTTCGCCCTGATGGGCGAAGGCGACGGCAAATCGTCGAGCTTGATGCGGATGCGCCGGTTCCACTCGCGGTACGGCTTGGCCGCGGCCAGCTGGGTCTTGAGCTCGGCATCGTCGATGATGCGGCCCTGCTCGGTGTCGATGAGGAACATCTTGCCCGGCTGCAGGCGCCATTTCTTGATGATGCGCGACTCGGGGATGGGCAGCACGCCGGCCTCGGAGGCCATCACCACCAGGCCGTCGTCGGTGATCACGTAGCGTGCCGGCCGCAGCCCGTTGCGATCGAGGGTGGCGCCGATGCGCACGCCGTCCGTGAAGGCGATGGAGGCCGGGCCGTCCCAGGGCTCCATCATCGCGGCGTGGTATTCGTAGAAGGCGCGCCGGCTCTCGTCCATCAGGGTGTGCTGTTCCCAGGCTTCCGGGATCATCATCATCATCGCGTGGGCCATCGGGTAGCCGGCCATCACCAGCAGCTCGAGCGCGTTGTCGAAGCAGGCGGTGTCGGACTGGCCCTCGTAGATCAGCGGATAGAGCTTCTGCAGGTCGGCGCGCAGCACCGGCGAGGACATCACGCCCTCGCGGGCGCGCATCCAGTTGAAGTTGCCCTTGACCGTGTTGATCTCGCCGTTGTGCGCGACCAGCCGGTACGGATGGACGAGTTCCCAGCTCGGAAAAGTGTTGGTGGAGAAACGCTGGTGCACCAGGGCGATGGCCGACACGACGCGCTCGTCCGCCAGGTCACGGTAGTAGCGCCCCACCTGGTCGGCCAGCAGCAGGCCTTTGTAGACAATGGTGCGGGTCGACATCGACGCGACGTAATACTCCTTGCCGTGCTGCAGGTGCAGCGCCTGGATCTTGTGGCTGGCGGCCTTGCGGATGACGTACAGCTTGCGCTCCAGCGCATCGGGCACCATGACGTCGGCGCCGCGCCCGATGAAGATCTGGCGGATGACGGGTTCGCGCTCGCGCACCAGCGGCGACATGGGCATGTCGCGGTCGACCGGCACGTCGCGCCAGCCCAGCACCGCCTGGCCCTCGGCGCGCACCGTGCGCTCGAGTTCCTGCTCGCAGGCCAGGCGCGAGGCGCTCTCGCGCGGCAGGAAGATCATGCCGACACCGTACTCTCCCGGCGGCGGCAGCTGCAGGCCGGCGGCCGCCAGCTCGCTGCGGTAGAACGCATCGGGGATCTGCAGCAGGATGCCGGCGCCGTCGCCAAACAGCGGGTCGGCGCCAACGGCACCGCGGTGATCGAGATTGCGCAGGATGAGCAGCGCCTGCTGCACCAGTTCGTGGCTGCGTTCGCCGCGGATGCTGGCGACAAAGCCGACGCCGCAGGCGTCGCGTTCCCCGGAGGCCGCATACAGGCCCTCGCGCTCGGCCGCACTGCGGGCATGGTCGATGGCCGCGGCGCCCACGACGGCTGCCGGCGCGACGGACGAGGGCGCCGTGGCCGGCGTGCGAATGTTCTTCATGAGCGCTCCTGCCGCCGAACCGCGGACATCACCGGGGCGGCGCGCCCGCCACCGGCGGGGATTGGCACGCTCACCCCTTCGGATAATGTATCGCAATGCACAAAGGCACTCAACAGCTATTTTATGGGGTCAGAGTAAATATAGCAACATCGCAACAAGGGAATTTATTTAATTGGGGACACAGCACAAAGATGTCCCCGACATATCGTGGAAACTGTTTATTTATCCAAGTGTTGCGATGATATTAAAGACCGGGATAGGAGGCCATTCTGACCACTGATCCGGGGTAGCACCCGCACTACGGCCGCTCAGGCCGGCTGGGCGCCAATGGCGCCGGTCGTCAACGGCGGCAGCGAATCAGGCGCGCCGACGGCAGCCAGGGCGAAGACCCGGGCGAAGCGGCTGGGGCGCGCGGCCG
>JBBISD010000010.1:0-51179 GCA_037441485.1 Burkholderiales bacterium | reverse complement strand
AGAGGGCCCGGTAGCGATACCGGGCCCTTTTGCTTTCCTGGAAGTAATCCGCGCCTGAATTTGGCGTGCGAGCCCGGTCGCTGTGAACTGTGATTGACGGTTGATCGATTGTAATCTATAGTTCACAAATGATCGAGATTCGCGAAACGTCTCGGTACCGCGCGTGGTTCGCGGAACTGCGGGATCGGCAGGCGAAGGCTCGAATCAACGTTCGGATTCGACGGCTACAGGAAGGCAATCCAGGACAGCATCGTCAGCTCGCAGGCGGCGTTCTGGAACTCAAGGTCGACTACGGGTCTGGTTGCCGCCTCTATTGCACGCATCGCGGGAGTGAGTTGATCATCCTGTTGGTGGGTGGAGACAAGTCGACGCAGAGCGCGGACATCGCTTTGGCCCAATCGATGGCGAAGGAGATTTGAAATGGCCCTCGAAACAACGCTCTGGGACATTCAAGAGCATCTTCAAACGCCGGAAGAGTGCGCACTTTATCTCGAGGCCGTTCTTGAAGAGGCAGGCGACGATCCAGCCTTCATTGCAAAGGCGCTGGGAGACGTGGCGCGCGCTCAGGGAATGTCGCAGACGGCCCGTGCTGCCGGCGTCACGCGCGAAGGCCTTTACAAGGCACTTTCCGAGGACGGAAATCCGAGCTTCGCGACAGTTCTGAAGGTGCTGACGGCGCTGGGTTTGCGCCTGCACATTGAACCCAGCACGGCGGGTGGTTGAGACGTCCGACTACACGCGCCCGGGTCTGGCGGGCGGTCCCGGTGCGTTTTCCTACGGCACGTTATGCGCGACGGCCACACCGCTGTTGACGCTGATGTACAGATCACCCGCATGGACCGCCAGCGCCTGCGGAAATAGCAGGGATCCCGGTAGCGGCCCTGCATTGAAGGCGTACTGGCCGCCCGTGCCCAGCACCGGCATGACCGTCCCGGCCGGCAAAATCTTGCTGACGAGGCCGCTGGTCGTGCCCGCGGCATAGAGGTTTCCTGCGCCGTCGACGGTGAGCGTCAGCCGGGGCACGCTGAGGATGCCGATGCCGATCCCCGGCAATTGCCCGAATGCGCCTGCCGGCACTGCCAGCGTGGTGACGGCGCCACCGGGCGTGATCATGCGGATCCTGGTGGCGCCGTCGGTGACAAAAATGTTGCCGGCGCCGTCGACCGCAAGGCTCTGGGGCAGTTCGAATTGGGCGGCGGCGCCGGTGCCGTCGTTGCTGCCGTACGCACCGGCAGTGCCGGCCAGCGTCGTGACGATGCCGGCCGGCGTGACCTTGCGAATGGTCCGGCTCAGGGCATCGGCAACATAGAGATTTCCCGCCGGGTCGAGGCCGATGCCCTCGGGCATCGAAAAGCTCGCCAGCGCGCCGGCGCCATCGTCGCTGCCGCGTACCCCGGCCTTGCCGGCCAGCGTACTGACGATGCCAGCCGGCGTGATCACGCGGATGGTGCTGTTAAGCGTATCCGCGACATAAACGTTTCCCGATCCATCGACGGTGATTCCCTGTGGCCAGAAAAAGCCCGCGCTTGCTCCAGTGCCGTCGCCGCTGCCCAGGACCCCGGGCGTGCCGGCGAGCGTACTCACGACGCCCCCCGGTGCGATCTTGCGGATAGTGCTGTTGAAGGTGTCGGCAACGTAGACATTGCCGGCCTGGTCCGTGGCCAGGGCCTGCGGCATCTGGAAACCCGCTGCCGCCGCGGTGCCGTCGGCATTGCCCGAATGCTCCATCCCGGCGTACAGGGCCAGTAAGGATGCCGGCATTCCCGAAAGCGTCGCGCAGGCCACGGTAACGGTGACGCTGCCGTTTGCGTCGAATGCGCTGTTGCCGGCCGTGCATCGCTGGCCCGCGGGTTGGATCAGGACCCCAAGCTGCGGCGGCACCCGGGGCAGGGCGGCCGGGTTGGCAAAGATGAAATTGCCATTGGCGGAAATGGTCGGACCGGTTCCGGCAGGGTCGTGCAGGACAACGCTCGTGCCGGGGGCCAGGCCGGAAACCGTGCCCACGTAGGTAACCGGATAGCCGCAGGACGAGCAATCCACGATGCCGCCATTGCCCCCGCCGCCACAGGAAGCCGTCAGACCAGTGGCTGCGGAAACCAGAACCGCCAATGCCGTCGCGGTGACTCTGCGCATCGTTCTGTCCTGCTATGCACGGGCGCCGACGATCCGGCCGCCTGACCGTTGGACCGGCAAGACGCGCCGGGGTGCCGGCGAATGCGACCATACTCTGCCGCAAATCGGGCACCAATGATATAGCCCGCGGATCTGGCATTCGACATGACGCCGGTGCCGGCGCACCGACGCCCATTGGTGTGCCGGTGCGCCAAGGGTGCCATGCCGGGCAATCCGGCAACGCCATGTTCGCCACCGTCGGAAACGGCGGGGAACCTTGCTGTTACCCTGACAGGCAGTGCGGCGTCCGCGGCATCGACCGGCTCCGCGGACGCGTAGGCGGTACCTGCCAGCCACGCAATTGAAAAAATCATGTATCGGACGCGCCGCCGCCTGCTGTCGCGCGCGGCATTCCGGACGCAAGTCCGGCGTATCCCTCCGGCATGCCACGGTCGTCAGCGACAGCGCTGAGCTGTGGCCACGACGCGCGCAACGGGCCGCTGCTGGGCGTCGCCAACAGCCCGTTGCGCGCGCTGGTACAGGGCGGCGGCCACGCCCGGCGCAAGCCGACCAGCTGACCGTCAGGCCGGTTGCGCCGCACCCTGGATCGCCGGTGCGGTCCGCAGCACGTCGCAACCCTGGCGGGCAAGCCGTTCGAAGGCCTCGGGCGGCAGCGGGTGGCTGAAAAGGTAACCCTGGTAGACATCGCAGCGGCACTCGGCCAGGAACTGCCGCTGCGCCGGCGTTTCGACGCCTTCGGCAATGACGTCCAACCCCAGGCTCTGCCCGAGCGCCACGATGATCTTGGCGATGGCGGCGTCGTGGGGGTTGGCCAGCACATCGTGCACGAACGACCGGTCGATCTTCAGCTGGTCCAGCGGCAGGCGCTTGAGGTAAGTGAGCGATGAGTATCCGGTGCCGAAATCGTCCAGGGAAAATCCCACCCCGGCCGCCCGCAGCACGTTCATCCTGGCAATGGTCTCCTCGACGTCGTTGACCAGCAGGCTTTCGGTCAGCTCCAGCTTCAGGCGTGCCGGATCCGCCCCGGACTTGCGCAGCGCCGCGACGACCTGATCGACGAAATCGGCGTGGTGAAACTGCCGGGCGCTGACGTTCACGGCCAGTGTCAGGGCGGCCATCTCCGGCTGGCGGCTCCAGCGCGCCAGCTGCATGCAGGCCGTGTCGAGCACCCACGCGCCCAGCGGCAGGATCAGGCCGCTTTCCTCGGCGATCGGTATGAACTCCGCGGGTGGCACGATGCCCTTTTGCGGATGCTGCCAGCGCGCCAGAACCTCGGCGCCGATGACATGTCCCTCGGCGGTGACCTGCGCCTGGTAATGGACGAGAAAGCGCCCTTCGTCCAGGCCGCGCCGCAGGTCGCCCTCCAGCGAGGCCCTCCGCAGGGCCGCTTCTTCCATGGTCGCCTCGAAGAACAGCACGCCATTGCGCCCGTCGGCCTTGGCGCGATACATGGCCAGGTCGGCCTGCTTTAGCAAATCTTCGAGGGCCGCCTGCTGCCCCTGGAACAGGGTCACGCCGATGCTGGCCGTGCCGACGAATTCGATCTGCGCCAGCTGGTAGCCCTGGCCCAGCACGGCGAGTATCTTCTCGCTGACGGTCCTGGCATGCGCACCGGCGGCCTGCCGGTCGTCTCCCAGGTCCGGCAGCAGCACGACGAACTCGTCGCCTCCGAGCCGCGCCGCGGTGTCGCCCGCGACCGAGCGCGCAACGGTGTCGCCGGCGCGCAGGCACGCGGTCAGGCGCCGCGCCACTTCGCTCAGCAGCAGGTCGCCGACCTCGTGACCGTAGGTGTCATTGAGGACCTTGAAGCGGTCCAGGTCGATCAGCAGCACCGCGCCGAAGTGGTTGCCGCGGCTGGTCGCGGCCATTGCCTGGCGCATGCGATCGAGCAGCAGTGTGCGGTTGGGCAGTCCGGTCAGCTGGTCGAAGAAGGCCAGCTGGTTGATCGTCTCCTCGGCCGCCTTGCGCTCGGTGATGTCCTGGTAGGTGCCGACGATGGCCGAGGCATTGCCGTGTTCGTCGAGTCGCAGCCGGCCGGTGCAATGCACCCAGCGCTCCGTGCCGTCGCACGGGCGGCGGATACGGCACTCGAAGTCGAAAGGCCGGTGCTGCTCGACCAGGCGCCGCACATGTGCCTGGACCTGGGCGCGCGACTGCGTGCCGACGAGGTCGAGCCAGGATTCCATGTCGCGCGGGTAATCACGGTCGATGCCGAAGATGCGCTCGAGGGTCTCGGACCGCGTCCACTGGCGGGTTTGCAGGTCATAGACGTAGCTGCCCAATCGGGCGATCTGCTGCGCCTCGTTGAGCGACAGCTCGCTGCTGCGGATCGCCCCCAGCGTCTGTTCCTGGCGCCGCCAGGCGCGCAGGATGAGCGCGCAAAAAGCCAGCGTCACCAGGACGAAGGCGCTCACCAGCGCGCCGACGATCCACGCCTGGCGGCGCCACTCGGTGAAGGCGTCGTCCAGGGAATTTCCCACGAAGACGATGAACCTGTATTTCGGGCTGCGGCGGTAGGAGTAGATGCGAGTGACGTGGTCGGCAAACCGCGAATCGCTGACATAGGTGCCTTCGCGCGGATTGGCCTGCATTGCCTCCTGGGCCGGCGCCGACAGGCGATGGTCCCACAGCTTGACCACGCTGCGGTCGTTGGCGGTGATGCGGGTGATCATGGCCATGTCCGGACCACGCAGTTCGATCGAGCCGCCGCGGTCCAGCGTGATCTGTGCCAGCATGGCGTTGATTTCGGCGATGTGGAACGTCGTGACGATCACGCCGCCGAACGAACCGTCCGGCTTGCTGATGCGGCGCGCGATCGGCCAGACCAGGATCCGGTCCGTATGGCCGGTCACGACCGACCCGACGTACAGGCCGGCGTTCGGGTCGTCGCGCAGGCGGATGAAGTAGTCCCGGTCGGCGACGCTCACGGTGGGATTGCGGACACCGCGGCCGTAGATGAGGTCGCCGCGTTCGTTGCTGGCGCGCAGGGAGCCCAGGTAGGGCAGACGGTCGTTCTGCCGCTCCAGGAACCGGGTGATGCTCCCGGCGTCGACCTTGCCGCTGGCCAGCTGGCGCCCGATCTCGTCGGTAGAGGCCTGAAGCGCGATATTGGTGGTGTCCAGCAGCCCCTCGAACGTCAGTTCCAGGGACTTGGCCATGCCTTGCGTCGTCGTGGCGATCCGGATCTGCGTCTGCTGGCGCGAGTACAGCAGCACCAGCGCACCGGTCGCGACGACGCCCAGTATCGCCATGGCAACGGCCCAGTACAAGATGGTGCGCCCGCTCCCGGTCGACGACGCCGGACCAGCGCGCCGGCGCAACGGCAAAGACGACAGGATCGACATCGAAAGTTTGCTCTGGGAGAACGCCGCCGATGGGCGACGGATGGCCTCGCGCACGATGGTACCCAGCGCCGGGCCGCGTGGATCCTTGCCGGTCCGGCGGATATTCCCGCCATTTGCGCCGTTCGGGGCCACCGCCGGCGGCCCGGGCGCCTGGAGTCGCCCGGGCCGCAGCCGATGCTGACGAGGATCAATACGCGCGCGCCCCCCATGCCTAGGATGGAATCCGGCATATCGTCGCAAAAGGGGGGATCCATGATGACCGCGAATCAGGATGTCGACCGCGCCCAGGCCGAACTCGATCGGGAAACGGCGCGCGAACTGGAAATGTCGCTGTCGATGCTGGCGGACCGCCTCTCGGCGCGGCACCCGGACATGGCGGCCTCGTTGCGCCATGAAATCCGCCTGCTGCACGATCTCATGGACGGCAAGGTGCCGGCGCCGCACGCCCGCCGCGGCGGCCTGCAGCGCCTGCGCGAGGTCTACAACGACATCGTCGTCGCCGGCCTCTACAGCGAAGCCAAGGACGCCAGCGTCCTGATCCTGCTCAATCGCCTGCTGGGGGTCTGACCGCGGTGCCGCCGTCCGGCACTACTTGCCGGCAGCCCATGGTTCGGCGCAATGGATCTGGCGGTAGGCCGCGATCCCGCTGCCTGCGAGCAGGACAAAGGCGATGGCGAGCACGGCGCCGACACCGAAGCGAAAGATCACCAGCGTTCCCACCGCGGCTCCCAGGAACATCGTGCCGGCGGCCAGCAGGCGACGGCCGAGCCGCGGATTGTTCCCGCCCGCGAGGTTCGAATCCGCCGCCAGTCCGGTCAGCGTGAGCGTCAGCACCGTGGTGTTGAGGTCCGGCACGGCAAGCTTGCGCGCAACGGCATTTTGCAGGCCCATTGCCAGGGCCAGCAGCACGATGAGTTCATAGCGTGCCGGCTCGGTGGCAAAGTCACCAGTCAGCAATGCCGCCGCCGTGGCGATGCCGACGACGATGACCTCGATCAGCACACCGATCGCCAGCAGCCGGCCGCGGTGACTGCCGGCGCGAAACCCCAGGCGCCCGCCGGCCAGCGCTCCGGCCAGGAACGCGCCGGCCGCGGTCAGCGAGGCGCCGACCGAGAATTCCTTGGCATCGGCAACCGCAAAGCCCAGGAACGCGATATTGCCGGTCATGTTGGCGACGAAGACGTGGCCCAGCTTCAGGTAGCTGATGGCGTCGACCAGGCCGGTGACGACGGTCAGCGTCAGCAGCAGGACGGGCAGCGGCCCCTGGCTGGGGTCCTTCCAGGCAGGAGCTGCCGTGGCAGCAGCGGACGGGGACATCGGCAGGTTTCTCCGTGGATGGTATCGCGCACGGCGACATCGGCCGCATCATAAGGGCGCGGCCACGGGCAGCAGCGGCCGTCCCGCCGCGCCGCCGCTCAGAATGCGCCGGCCGCTCCGGGGAATACCACCGGCGATTCGTAGCCGTCGGGCGACACGGCGGATACGCCGAAGAACCAGTCGTCGATCACGATCGACCGCAGCACCACGGTATTGGCGTCGGTTGCCGCCGGCACGACAGCGCGCGCGTACTGCCAGCGCGGCGCGGTGGTCTCGCGCCACCAGGCGCGGTACGCGGCGGCGCCCGGCACCGGCGCCCAGGAGAGCGTCGTGTCGGCCGACACCGCGCCGGCGATCTTCACCTGGGTGGGCGGAGCCGGAGCGTTGGCCAGCGCGGCAAGGCCGACGGCGTTCAGGCGCGTGACCTGGGCCAGGTAGGCGAAGTCGACACCGTCGACGGTGTCGCCGTAGGCAATGCCGTCCTGCACCCGCACGTCCTGGTGCTGGCGCGTGTAGTTTTCGTGGCCTTCGGTGATGCGCACCGCCGCAAAGCCCTGGGCCAGGAACTCCACCTGGTCGCCGCCGCGGCCGAAGCGGTCGGTGCGGTAGATATGGCGGGCGCGAAGATTGGGCACGTAGATGTCGGCCAGGTCCTGCAGGTAGCGGGCCAGGTTGCGCGACGGCGAGTCGACCTCGCCGCCGTTGTAGCGGCGGGTGCGCGCCTGGGCGGGAGATTCGAGCGACCGCGTACCCTCCGAGAAGATCCGCACCGTGCTGTTGTCGACGACGCCGTCGCCGCCCTGGATGTTGCCGACGATGTCGTTGTTCAGGTCAGCCTCCACCTGCCAGCCCTGCGCCCTGGCATATTGCGCCAGCACCTTGCCGCCATAGAGACCCTGTTCTTCGCCGGTCAGCACCCCGTACACGAGGGTGGCGCGAAACCGCAATGGCGACAACACCCGGGCGGCCTCGATGACCGCCGCCGTGCCCGAGCCGTCGTCGTCGGCGCCCGGGGCGATGCCCTCGGCGTCTTCCACGTTGCTGTTGCGCGAGTCCAGGTGGGCGGTGACCAGGATAACCCGGCCGGGATCCTCGGTGCCGCGCTGAACCGCGACGACGTCCATCACCTCGGTGGGCCTGGGGAGGCGCTCCCCGGTGAAAACCTGCGACGGCGTGCTGATCTCCAGGCACTGGTGGCACTGCTCGGCAATGGCCGCGAAGCGGTCCTTGACCCAGCGACGGGCGGCGCCGACGCCATGGGTCGGCGACGCGGTGTCCGACAGCGTGCTGCGGGTGCCAAAGGCGACCAGGCGCGTGACCGTCGCCTTGAGTTCGTCGGCGCTGACCTGCGCGGCGATCTGGTGCAGCAGCGCGTGCTCGGCGGGTGCCGCCGGCGGTTCGGCGCCGCGCGCAGCCAGGGTGCCGGACAGGCTGGCGGCCGCCGCAATGGCGGCGATGCGTAGCGGGCGGATCGTCATGGAGGCCTCCTTGCGCAGATGGTAAACGCAAGGCGCCGCCGCCGCGCGGGAAATTCAGGGGTGCAGGTCTTGCGGTGCCATTGCGCCGTACCACACCCGGCGCAACGGGGCGGCCGGTGGGGGACCGGCCATGGCGCCCTGGACCGCGTTGGCGGCGCTGCGCCGCGGCGCGGCGGCCGGCGCTGCCGGCCTGAGCACGATGCGGTGGTTCTCTTCGCTGATCTCGCCGTCCCTCTGCAACCGGGAAAAGAGCCGGCTGACGGTCTCCAGCTCGAGCCCGAGCAGGCGGCCGATCTCGCGCCGGGTCATTGGCAGGCGGAACTCGGTGGAGCATTGGCCGCGCGCGGCCAGGCGCGCGGAGACGTCGTTGAGAAACCAGACGAGCCGATCCATCGCGCTCATATTGCCCAGCATCAGCATGGTCCGCTGCTCGCGCACGATCAGCGCGCTCAGCACCTGCCGGAAGCGGCGCTCGCGGGTGTGGTCCGCACCAGTGCCGGCCGGGCAGTCGAAGGTGCGTACCGAGCACACGACCGCATCTTCCAGCGCTATCGCCGTGCAGCCGTGCACCCGCGAGGTGATGCCGGTCAGGTCGAGCACGTCGCCCGGAAGGTGGATTCCCATGATCTGCTCGCGCCCCTCCTCGAGGGTTTGCACCGTCTTGAGCCAGCCCTTCTGGACGGTATGCAGGAAGCGGAACTCGTCGCCCATGTGGAAGACGGCTTCGCCCCGGGAAACCTGGCGCTTGCTGTTTAGGGTCCGCACCGCGCCGGGCGCCACGCCGAGCATCAGGTCGCACGCCAGCGCGACGCCGGCGTGGCCGCAGAGCGCGCACATTGGTGACGCGGCGGTCATGAAGCCCCTGCGCCGAGCAGCAGCGGGTGGGCCCCCGCCGGCCTGCCGGCGCACTGCACGGCCCCGACGCCGACGGTCAGTACGTGGGTCTGGCCGCGAATGGACAACGGGCCGTCGATGGCCCGGACGATCTTGCCCAGTACCCGCGTGGCGCAGGCGCTGTCCGCGTTGCCGGTCAGCAGCAGCCCGTACTCGCCGCCGCCGTGTTGGGCGACCGTATCGGTTGCCCGCAGGCATCGCAGCAACCGGCGTCCAATGCCCTGCCGCAGTTCGCGGCCGGCACCCGGCCCGAGCGCGACGTTCAAGGCCCGGTGGCGATCGACGTTAACGATGGCGACCAGCACGCCGGCGCCCCGGCGATCGCCGGGATTCAGGGCCTGGTCAAGCGCTTCCGGGAAGCGGGTGCGTTCATCGTCCGACGCCACGGCCCGGGCGATCGCCCGTGGCGCATTGGGCGCTTGATAGAAGAAACGCCCGCCGTTGCGCCGGCTGATCAGCCGGCCGGGTCCGTCGCCCGGCGTGTGCAGCTTGTGCGACAGCCAGCGAACCAGCGCGCGTGCCGGCCGGCCGGCCGGCTTACGTGGCGGCTGCGCGCCGGGCTGCGGCGCCGTGCCCGGTTCCTGGCTGGACGCTTCCGCTCCCGACGTGCGCACGACACCTCCCCGGCCTGATGGCAACGGCTCCAGAGTAGGAGCTTGCTGCGCGCGGCGCCATCCTCGGTTGCCTCATACCGGGCAATACCCGCAAACCGGTAGCACCCGGCAGGGGTCAGATGGAGGTGATGCCCTGGCGGATGGCGTGCTTGGTGAGCTCCGCGATCGTGTGCAGGTCGAGCTTGCGCATGATGTTGCGGCGGTAGACCTCTACCGTGGACAGCGAGATGTGCAGCGACTGGGCGATTTCGTGCGAGCGCACGCCATCGGCGATGAGCCGCAGGACTTCGCGTTCGCGCCGTGCCAGGTGCGGTGCCTGGCCCTTGGGTGCCGGGGCGCGCACCTCGGATATCAGCGCGCTGGCAACCTCGGGGGAGAAGTAGTTCTGCCCGGCAGCAACGGCGCGGATCGCCCGGACGAGTTCGGTGGCTGCGGCCGACTTGATCACGTAGGCGCCGGCGCCGGCGCGCACCATGTCGACGACCACGCGGCGGTCGGAATACGCCGACAGCGCCACGATGGCCGCCGTGCTGCCGGCCTTCTTGAGCAGTCGCACCGCCTCGGCGCCGTTGAGGTCAGGCAGGCTCATGTCCATAACGACGATGTCGGGCGCGAGGAGCAGGGCCTTTTCGATGGCGGAATGCGCATCGCCCGCCTCGGCGACGACGTCGACGTCCGGAATCTTCGCCAGCGTGTCGCGCAGCGCTTCGCGGACCATGCAGTGGTCGTCGGCCAGCAGGATGCGGATCATCGTCCCGCTACTCCGCATCGGCGCCGGGTAACGGCGCCAGCGGCGCGATGAGCAGTGCCAGGGTGCCGCGCCCCGGTCGCGAGCGCAACCGCAAACGGCCGCCGACGGATTGCATGCGTTCGCGAACGATCGCCAGTCCGAGGCCGCCCTTCGCCTGCTGGTCGAAGCCGTTGCCGCCGTCGGCGACCGCCAGCAGCACGTGCCGCGCGCGGCGGCGTACCTCGATGCGCGCGGCCTGGGCGCCCGAATGCTTTGCCGCGTTGATCAGCAGTTCGCGCGCAGCCCGGTAAAGCACCGTGCGGGTAACCGGACTCAGGCCGGTTGGATGCCCGTCGTGCTGCAGGCTGATGCGCAGCCCGAAGGTGTGGTCCATCTCGCGCACCAGTTGCACCAGCGCGGGCGCCAGTTCCAGGTCGCCGGTGCTCGGCGGCGCCAGCCGCCGCACCATGGTGCGCGTCGACAGCACCGCCTGGTCGACCAGGGCGCTCACCTTCCGTGCCTCGCGGCGCACCTCGTCGTCCGGGCAATTGCACAGGCCGCCAAGGCGAATGCGCGCCGCTGCCAGGGTCTGGCCCAGGTCGTCGTGCAGATCCTGTGCGATCTGGCGGCGCTGGCGCTCTTCGGCGCCCCGCATGCGGCCGCGGGCGGCGAGCCCCGTCGCCGGCTGGCGTTCTGCGCGCCGCAGGCGGTGGGCCAGGTAGCAGATGACCGCGCAGCCAAGCAGGTACACCGACAGCGCCGGATACTGGCCTGGCTCGATGCCGAACTCGTGAATGGGTGCAAGGAAGAAATAATCCGCGGCGGCGACGCTGGCGCTGGTGGCCAGCGCCCCGGCGCCCGGACCCAGGAAGACGGCCGCAACCGTCACCAGGGGCAGCAGTATCAGGTACGCGTAGCCGCCCTGCAGCGGCAGCAGCCACAGCGACAGCGACAGCGGCACCACGACAAGAACTACGGCAAACAGGTACTCCGAGCGGAACCCGCCGGCAATCCAGTGGTCATGCCAGTCGTGAATCCGGCCCGTCATCGGGTGCCAGAAGTGTTCGGCATTGTGCTCTTGGCCAGGCACGATCGGCTCGCACTAGAAGGGGGGCTCTCCAACGCACCGGCAGCAGGCCCCGCCTGTGCCCGCCGGAACCAGTATCGCACCAATTGCCGCCGGCGGCGTCAATGGATCGGCAATTCTTGATGGTCCTCAGGCCAGTGCCGGCCGCGGATCCGGCGCGACGCGGCACCTGCGCTGCCCCATTGGCGTCCAGGACGCGCGCGCAGCATCCGGTTTCCAGCGACTTGCTTCGCCTACATCAATGCACGGACCAAATTCGGCTCTAGGCTGAAGAGCGCACTCATGGAGGCCGAAATGCTCGAATTCAGCGAAATGCCGTTTTCCATGCCCTTGGCGGCCGCGCTTGAAGGGCGCTGTTCGGTACGCGATTACAAGCACGACGTCCTGACCCGCGGCCAGGTGGCCAGCCTGCTGGCGGCAGCCGTGCGGGCGCCTACCGCGATGCACCAGGAAGCCTGGTCCTTCGTGGTCGTGCAGGATCACAAGGTGATCGAGCGCATATCCGACCGCGCCAAGCCGCTGTTTGCCCGGATGCTGCAGCGGCGCGACCTGCACCATCGCGCGCACGGCGGCGCTGCGTTCAGCGATCACCGCGGCAGCATCTTCTACAACGCCCGCACGCTGATCCTGGTCTGCGGGCAGCGCGACGCGCCGTTCATCGAGGCCGATTGCTGGCTGGCCACCGGCAATATCCTGCTGGCCGCGCATGCTGCCGGCCTCGCATCGTGCGTGATCGGCTCGGCGCTCGGTGCGCTGGAGCTCGACGACATTCGCGCCGAGCTGCAGATCCCGCCCAACCACATCGTCATCGCACCGATCATCGTCGGCGTTGCCGCCCACCACCCGGCGCCGGCGGCCCGCAAGGATCCGCGCATCCTGCATTGGCTGCACGACGAGGGGTAGCCCGTGCGCGCCGGTGCCGCCTTCCGAGGCCGGGCGGCCCTGGCTTGCAGAACCGGCATTCGACGCGAGGACGGCAATGAATCCGACGCTGGGCGAGCTGCTGGAGCGCATCCGCGAACTGGAAGCGCAAATCGACGGCGAACTGCGCCGCCGGCGCGCCGAACTGCAGGCGGACTTCGAGCACCGCCGCGTGCGCTTCGAGGCCGCCGTGCTGGAGCGCCAGCGGCGTTTTCGCATCGGGGCGCTGCGCTACATCCTGGATGCGGAACTGCGGCACCTTGCCGCCGCGCCGGTCAGCTACCTCGTGTTCTTTCCCATCGCGCTGCTCGACCTCGCGGTCACGCTGTACCAGCACGTGTGCTTTCCGCTCTTTGGCATTGGCCGCGTGCGGCGCGGCGATTTTTTCGCCTTCGACCGCATGCACCTTGGATACCTCAATGTGATCGAAAAGGTCAATTGCGCGTACTGCTCCTACGCCAATGGTGTTGCCGGCTATGTCCGGGAGGTGGTCGGGCGCACCGAGCAGTACTGGTGCCCGATCAAGCACTCCCGCCACATCGTGCAAGCGCACGCCTACTACCACGGCTTCGTCGATTTCGGCGATGCCCAGGCCTACCGCGACGAACTGGCGCGCCTGCGCACGGCGCTGGCGGCCATGGCGCGCGACCGCCCGCCGCCGGCCGCGGATTAATCCAGATCAATCCGGGCGGCCAGCGTCAGCGTAAGGTGGCAGCAGAGACCTGCAGGGAGTAAGCCATGCGAACGCCGACCAGCCTGGTGCGCGATCTTGCCAGCCGTGAAGTGGTCACCGTGCCCTCGACCGCGACCCTGCGCCAGTGCGCGCAGGCAATGCGGGCGGGCCACGTGGGCAGCCTGATCCTGGTCGATGCCGGCAGCGCACGGCCGCTGGGACTCGTGACCGACCGCGACATCATCCTGGAGGCGGTCGCCGTCGGCCTGGATGTCGACACGATGACCGCCGGTGACATCGCCACGCGCCCGCTGGCCACCGTGCGCGACGAAGACGAATTGGTGGAAGCCATGGCCCGCATGCGCGAATGCGGCGTGCGGCGCCTGCCGGTCGTCGGCGTCGACGGCCACCTGTGCGGGATCGTGGCGCTCGATGACATCGTTGCCGCCGTCGCGGAGCACGCCACGTCGATCGTCAGCGTCATCGCGGCGGAAAAAGCCAAGGAAAGCGCCACCCGCCGCTAGTTCGCGCGGCCGACGACCGGATTCCCGTCTCCCGCTAGCGGGAGACGGGAATGGCGCTTGTTTACTGGAT
This sequence comes from Burkholderiales bacterium, assembly GCA_037441485.1. Classification (GTDB taxonomy): domain Bacteria; phylum Pseudomonadota; class Gammaproteobacteria; order Burkholderiales; family Burkholderiaceae_F; genus GJ-E10. The sequence goes on along the minus strand of JBBISD010000010.1, from coordinate 37,394 downwards.
GGTCAGCGTCTTGGCGGCGCTCGAGGGCAACTTGGGCAGGTCGAGGTCGAGCACGCCGTCGGCATACGAGGCGGTGGACTTCGCCGCGTCGACATCGCCGCCCAGCGCGACGGTGCGGCTGGTGACGCCATACTGGAATTCGGACCGGATGACCTTGCCGTGGCTTTTTTCCTTGTCCTCGTGCCGGGTCTCGGCGCTGATCGACACGCGGTCGCCGTCTATCTTTACCTTGATGTCTTCCTTGCGAACGCCCGGCACTTCGGCGCGGACGTGATAGGCGTCGTCCTTTTCGCTGAGCTCGACACGGATCGTCGGTGCCAGGCTGGCGAACTCGAATTGCAGCGGACGGATGAGGCCCTTGAACATCTCGTTGAAGGCGTCGGTCGAGAATGGTTCGAAGATCTGCAGGTTGCTCATGGTGATTCTCCCTTGCATCGCTAGATGGGAACGCAGGATGGAGCCGGCGCTCAGTGCGCCGGCGCCCGTTTGAAGCCGCGCATGACCCAGGCCGCCGCCAGCGCAAGCGCCTCGATGCCGAAGAAGGCCAGCAGCGGGACGCCCAGCGCGATGGCCAGCAGCAGCGGGCGGATATTGAGTGCCACCACGCGGGGCGGCGGATCGTCCGGATACAGCGCCTCGGGCAGCACCGGCGGCGCCATCGGCCGTTGCAGACGCACGACCCGGCTGTCGGGCAAGGTGGCCTGGTCGCCGGTGACGACGGTGCCGACGGGCAGTGTCATTTCGGCCAGTGCGTCGACGCGGTGCACCGCGATGTCGACGGCCAACAGGCACGCGGCCGCCACGAGTGCCGCACTGCCCAGCGCCAGCGCCAGCCTGCTCAATCCACGGGACGGCATGATCTGCTCCCTTGCTGCGGGTCCGGTCTTCATGCTGGCACTGCTGCCGGCGCGTGCTTTGACATGTCTCAGCAACGGGTCATTTGGGCGGTGCCGGGCGCGGCGGCGTTTTGTGCCAAAATCATTCTCATGCCGCGAACCGGTGCCTGCGGTCGCCGCCGTGCAGCTTCCCCCTTTGCCCACTTCCCGGCGCAGCCCGCCGGATCTACGCGTGCCCGACGTTTCACCACCCCTCGACGCCACGGCCCGCCGGTTGCTCACCGCGCTGTTCGTCGGCGTGTTCATGTCCGCGCTCGATACGGCCGTGATCGCGCCGGCCATCCCGGCGCTGCGGGCCGCGTTCGCGGTCGACAACCGCCAGATCAGCCTGGTGACGGTCATCTTCATCCTCGGGTCGATGCCCAGTACCGTGTTTATGGCCAGCCTGGGAGACCGCCACGGGCGCCGGCCGGTATACCTGGGTTGCGTGGCCGGATTTGCGCTCGGTTCGCTGTTGATCGCGATGTCGACCAGCTTCTGGATGATCCTGCTGGGGCGGGCCGTCCAGGGTATCGGCGCCGGCGGTCTCATGCCGACGGCCAGCGCCATCATCGGCGATACCTTCGCCCCGGAGCGCCGCGGCCGCGTGCTCGGGCTGGTGGGTGCCACATACGGAATGGCCTTCGTCGTCGGTCCGCCGCTGGCCACGGTGCTGATGCTGGTGGCCAGCTGGCACTGGATCTTCCTGCTCAACCTGCCGATCGCCGCTGTCGTGCTGTACCTGGGTGCGCGCGTGCTGCCGGCGGGACGGCCGGCCGACGCGGCGGCGCCGCCGGACCTGGCAGGCATCGTCGTGCTGTTCCTGTTTCTCATCGCGCTGGTGCTGGGCGTGACCCGCGTGCTCGATCCGCTGGCCGGCGCCACGCTGTGGCCCTGGCTGCTGGCCGCCGCCGTGCTGCTGCTGGCCGTGTTCGTGCCGCTGGAGCGGCGCGCGCGCCGTGCCGTGGTGCCGCTGGCGCTGTTCTCCAACCGCCAGCTGGCCACCACCTACCTGCTCACTACCGGAGCCGGCTTCGGCATGGGCGCCGTTGCCTTTCTCACCTCCATCGCCACGCTGGCGCACGGCGTGCTGCCCAAGAATGGCGGCTTTGCGCTGCTGCCGATGGTGCTGTGCTCGATGCTCGGCTCCATGGGAGCGGGCCGGCGCCTCAATGCCGATGGTCCGCGCGCGCTCATCGTCGCGGGCTTCGCGCTGATGGCGCTGGGCTACGGCGGTACGGCGCTCATCGGCCTGGGCCTGTGGGGTTTCCTGCTCTGTTCCGTTCCGGTCGGCCTGGGCGTCGGCATCGTGGTCGGCGGGGCGTTGCGCTCGATCGCCATCGACGAGGCGCCGGTGGCGGTGCGCGGTTCGGCGCAGGGGCTGATCAACCTGAGCAGCAGCATCGGCACGCTGCTGTCAGCGGCCTGCATCGGCGCACTGGCCGATTTCAACGGCGGCGGCGGAGCCGGCTTTGCTGTCGCCTATGCCGCGGTGGCGGCGGCGATGGTCGTGATGATGGTCGTGGCGCTGGGATTGCGCCGGCAGTCGGCGGTGCCCGGCGGCGGCGATCCGGGCCTGGAGGCCAGGCCCGGGGCCTGAGCTCAGTACGGGTCGGTGCCGGCCGGCGGCACGATGGCAATGCCATTGGTGCTGGCCGCGTCGATGGTGGCGACACCCCGGACGCTGAAATCGCCGTCCTCGCCGACATTGAAGATCGACACGTGCGACACCGTGCCGTTGCTGTCGACCACCGCCGCCAGGCCGGCGCGCACGTCGATGTCGGTCGGGTGTCCGGCGAACTGGGCCACCACGGCGGCGTCCTGCACGATCCGCTGGCCGTACACCGCGTAGCGCGATACCGAACTGCTGGGCGAATTGGCCGAATACAGGAACGGGCCGTCCAGCGCCACCCAGCACGGCGCGTGCTGCGTGCCCGACGGCGTGACGGTCAGCACGTCCGCATTGCGCACCAGGCTGATCTCGTCGGCGTGGGCGATGGTCACGTAGGCGTCGTTGCCGCGCGTGGCCAGGCCGAAGGGCGCATTGACGTTGGCGGGGATGTCGGCCACCAGGGCGGCGGCGCCGCTGATGGCGCCCTGCGCGCCAAGGCGCACGGTTTCGATGGCGTTGTTCTTCTCGCTGATCACCAGCTGGCCCTCGAGCACGCCCACCTGGGCGGCCGAGCCGTCGGCGCGCACCAGGGCGGCATTGCCGTCGGCCTCGGCGCCGAGGCCGGCCCGTTCGAACGCATGCGATTCCACCGTGGTGGTGCCCAGGATGTACAGATGGTCGTCGCCGAAGGCCACGCTCACCGGGTTGGACAGTGTCGGAATCACCTGCGTCAGCACGAAGAGGTCGCTGCCGCTGGTGGCGGCGAACACGGAGACGGTTCCCGAGCCGTGATTGACCACGGCCAGCCGGCCGTCGCGGAACGCGATGCCGCCGGCATTGCCCCCGACACCGCCCTGGCCCTGCGTCGGGATCACGCGCAGCAGGTTGCCGGCGGCGTTGTATACCAGCACCTGGTTGCTGGTGGCATTGCTGGCGGTGACAACCAGCGCGTGCGTGCGCGCCGCGCTGTCGGCGGCGAAGGCGCCGGCAACGCCGGCGGCCAGCGCGGCCGCGCCAAGACCGTGAATGAGTTTGTTCATTTTTCTTCCGTCCCCTGAGGTTGATTGCCATCGCGGCCGCGTTGGCGCGGCCGTGCCGGTGCCGCCGTACATGGCGGGCTGATGGCTATTTCGCCGGTACCTGGTGGGCGGTTACACGGGTCGCAAGAGAAGTCCGGCCGCCAAAAACGCGCCACGACCGCGCAGGCGGCGGCGCGCGCCGCCCGCCTGCCGGTCAGGCCGGCGACGGACCGTAGACCGCTTCCTGCACGCGCTGGAAGAGTCCGAGTGCACGTCGGTCGGCGAACGGCAGCGACTGTGTCAGCACCACCGCGCCGATGCCCGTGGCGGGATCGATCCAGAAGTAGGTATTGGCCAGGCCGGCCCACGCCAGGCTGCCGGCGGGCAGGCCCGACGGCGACGGCGCCGCGGTGACGAGAAACCCGTTGCTGAAATTTGCCGGTATGCCCGGCAGCAGATCCAGGTCGGCGGCGGCACCCGGCTGCACGCTGGCCAGCGGACGCACCGCCAGCGCACCGGTACGGCTGGCGCGCATCGTGGCGACGCTGGCCGGCGACAGGACGGCACCGAACGGTCCGCGGCCATCGTTGAGGATCATCCGCAGAAAGCGCAGGTAATCACCCGCCGTGCCGTACAGCCCGTGGCCGCCGGCTTCGTACTCGGGTTGCTGCGGCACCAGGATATTGGTGCTGCGCCACGAACCGTCGGCGTTGCGCCGGTGCACGCTGGCCAGCCGCGCCTGCATGTCGGGGCGCAGGGCAAACGCGGTATCGCGCATGTCCAGCGGGTCGAGCAGGTTTTCATGCAGGAACCGGCCCAGCGGCCAGCCGGCCAGCGCCTCGATCACCTTGCCCGTCCAGTCGCTGCTGATGCCGTATTCCCAGCGCTCTCCCGGGTCGAAGAGCAGCGGCGTACGCAGCGCGCCGTTGCGGCAGGCGGCGATGCCCGGCAGCGCCAGCGCCTGGTGCACGCGCTGGACGTCCGCGCTCCAGTATTCGTAGCCGAACCCGGAGGTATGGGTGAGCAGGTGGTGCAGCGTGAGCGCCCGCGCCGGCGCGCGGGTCTGCGGCTTTCCGGCGCTGTCAAAGCCGGTCAGCACGCGGACCTCGCCCAGCGCCGGGACCCGCGCGGCCAGCGGTTCATCCAGCGCCACGACGCCGCGATCCACCATCTGCAACGCCGCGGCGCTGACCAGCGGCTTGGTCATCGAGGCGATCCACACCACGCTTTCGGTCTGCATCGGCCGCGGGCCGGCGTGCGAGGCCATGCCCCGCGCGGCTTCGAAGATCACCCCATCGGCGTCGGTGACGGCGGCAACCACGCCCGGAACGTCGGCGGCGGCGACGGCCGCCGACAGGACCCGGTCGATGTCCTGCTCGAAACCCTGGCGCAAGCGCATGTGCGTATCCGCCTTCCCGTGGCGCGAAGCTGCCGGCGATTGTAGAGCCGCGCAGCACCGCGCCGCGGGGCAAAGCCGATACACTGCCGGCCGGATCCGGACCGCGCTGCGCCTGGTGCAGCGCGCGGCGATTCGCGGGAGCAGGCGCCATGGACGTGCGGGCGGCAGTGGCATGGGAGGCGGGCAAACCGCTCAGCATCGAGACCGTGCAGCTCGCGGGGCCGCGCGCGGGCGAGGTGCTCGTCCAGATCAAGGCAACGGGCATCTGCCATACCGACAAGTACACGCTGTCGGGGGCCGACCCGGAGGGCCTGTTCCCGGCCATCCTCGGGCACGAGGGCGCCGGCGTCGTGGTCGAGGTCGGTGCGGGCGTCACCAGCCTTGCGCCCGGCGATCATGTGATCCCGCTGTACACGCCCGAGTGCCGGCAATGCAAATCCTGCCTGTCGGGCAAGACCAACCTTTGCACGGCGATCCGCGCGACCCAGGGCAAGGGCCTGCTGCCCGACGGCACCAGCCGCTTTTCGGTCGGCGGCAAGCCGATCCTGCATTACATGGGTTGCTCGACCTTCGCCAATTTCACCGTGCTGCCCGAAATCGCGCTGGCCAGGGTGCGCAGCGACGCGCCGTTCGACAAGATCTGCTACATCGGCTGCGGGGTCACCACCGGCATCGGCGCGGTGATCTACACGGCCAAGGTCGAACCGGGCGCGACGGTCGTGGTGTTCGGACTCGGCGGCATCGGGCTCAACGTCGTGCAGGGTGCCCGCATGGTGGGTGCCGACCGCATCGTCGGCGTCGACGTCAATCCGGCACGCGAGGCGCTGGCGCGCCGCTTCGGCATGACCGATTTCGTCAATCCGAACGACCACGGCAAGGACCTGGTCGCGCACCTGGTCGAACTCACCGGCGGCGGCGCCGACTACAGCTTCGAGTGCATCGGCAATACCGACGTCATGCGCCAGGCACTCGAATGCTGCCACCGCGGCTGGGGCGTCTCGGTGATCATCGGCGTGGCCGCGGCCGGCCGCGAGATCGCCACGCGGCCGTTCCAGCTGGTCACCGGCCGGGTCTGGAAGGGTTCGGCCTTCGGCGGCGCGCGCGGCCGGCGCGACGTGCCGCGCATCGTCGACTGGTACATGGAAGGCAAGATCAACATCGACGACCTGATCACCCATACGCTGCGCCTGGAACAGATCAACGACGGCTTCGATCTCATGGCGCGCGGCGAGTCGATCCGCAGCGTGGTCGTCTACGAATGAACGGCGCACCGCAGCCGCGCTCCGCGCACGCCTGCTTCGGCGGGCGCCTGGGCTTCTACACGCATCCGTCGGCGCATACCGCGCTGCCGATGAACGTCGGCGTCTACCTGCCGCCGCAGGCGGCGCAGAGGCCGGTGCCGGCGCTGTATTACCTGGCCGGGCTCACCTGCAACGAGGAGACCTTTCTCATCAAGGCCGGTGCCCTGCGCTGGGCGGCGCACTGGGGCCTGGCGCTGGTGGCCCCGGATACGAGTCCGCGGGGCGCCGGCCTGCCGGGCGAAGACGCGGACTGGGACCTGGGCGCCGGGGCCGGCTTCTACGTCGACGCCACCGAGGCGCCCTGGGTCCGCCACTACCGGATGTATTCCTATGTCAGCCAGGAGCTGCCGGCCTGGGTCGAGGCCAGTTTTCCGGTACAGGCGGGCCGGCGCGGCATCTTCGGCCACTCGATGGGCGGGCACGGCGCCCTGGTCGTTGCATTGAAGGATCCAGCCGCCTGGCAGTCGCTGTCGGCATTTGCGCCGATCGCCAACCCGATGGCGGTGCCCTGGGGCCGCAAGGCATTTGCGCACTATCTTGGCGCCGAGGCCGCCTGGGCGCAATACGACGCCAGCGTGCTCATGGGCCGTCAGCCGTATCCGGGGCCGGTGCTGGTCGACCAGGGACTCGACGATCGCTTCCTGCAGACACAACTGCATCCCGAGGCGCTCGAGGCCGCCGCGCGTGCCGGCGGCCAGGCACTCACGCTGCGGCGCCAGCCCGGCTACGACCACTCGTACTGGTTCATCCAGAGCTTCATCGAGGACCACCTGGCCTGGCATGCCCGCCAGCTGGGCCTGGCCACGCCCTGAAGAAAGTATCCCAGGCGCCCATGTTCCCCTCGCCCGCGCCAGCGGGAGAGGGGCCGGGGCTGAGGGCATCCGTCCCTGAAGCAACGTCCCCGGCGCAAGCGCGCATACTCGACCATTGATACCTTCGGACGTCGCCTGCGGGATGGGCGCCGCATCGCGATGCCGTCCTACCGGACGAAGCTCGAACCGATCGCGATCGGCGGTGCGGCCAGCCTCGTCATCCGCTCCCTGCTCGACCGCCAGCAATTCGCCGATCCGCTGGGCGAGGCGCAGCGCCAGGGCATCTCGTCGGCCAGCTGGCCGCTGTTCGGCCTGCTCTGGCCCTCCGCGGGTTTGCTGGCGGCACGCCTGGCTGCACGGCCGGTTCGGGCCGGCGAGCGCATCCTGGAGGTTGGCTGCGGATTGGCGCTGGCCAGCCTCGTCGGCCATCGCCGCGGCGCCGATGTCACCGCCAGCGACTGCCATCCGCTGGCCGAGTACTTCCTGCGCGAGAACCTGCGCCTGAACGGCCTGCCGCCAATGAAATACCGTCACGGCCGCTGGGGTCCCGTTGCGGTTCCGGACCTGCCGCTGCCGGCGGCCGCGCCGGCTGGCGATTTCGTCGCCACCGCCTGCGTCGTCACCGGGCACTACGACCTGATCATCGGCAGCGATCTGCTGTACGAGCGCGATCCGCGCGGCGATCTGGCCGCATTCATCGCCGCCCATGCGATGCCGCGCGCCGAGGTATGGATCATCGATCCGGATCGCGGCAATCGCCGCGCCTTTCACCGGCACATGGCGGCGCAGGGGTTTGCGCTGCACGAAACGCGCCTGCACGCGGCGGGCACGGCCGGGGGCGCCGATTACCGCGGCCGCCTGCTGCAGTACCAGCGCTAGCCGTTCCCCTGGCCCGCGTGCGGGAGCGGTGCCGGCAGTGCGCGCATCGGTCGACCGGCCTTCTAGGAAAGATGCTGTTCGAGCTGGTGCGCGGCGCCCAGGAAGGCGGGCTGGTCCGCGAGAATGAGGTAGTTGGGTATGGCGTCGAGGTAGGCCGCGAAGCGACCCTTGCCCAGGAAGCGCGCGCGAAACGCGCCCACGTCGAAATGCTCCCCGAGCCTGCCCACCACGCCGCCGCCGATGTACAGCCCGCCGGTGGCGCCGAAGGTCAGCGCGACATTGCCGGCGAAGCCGCCCAGCAGCGCCGAAAACACGCCCAGCGCCTGGCTGGCGCCGGCGCAGGTGCCGCTGCGGGCCAACGCCAGTACGGCGGCCGCGTCCCCGGCCTCGTGCGGTCGCGTGCCGGTGACCGTGCACAGCGCCCGGTACAGCAGCGGGATGCCCATGCCGGAGATCAGCCGCTCGGCGGACACGTGGTCATGGGTCTTCCACAGCACCTGCAGCAGTTCGGCCTCCAGCGCCGTGACCGGCGCCAGGCTGACGTGGCCGCCTTCGGTCGGCACCGGTTGCCAGCCCTGCGGCGTCGGCACCAGGCCGGCCACCCCCAGGCCCGTGCCCGGTCCGACCACGGCCTTGACGCCGTGGTGCTGCTCGCGGTGCGGGTCCAGGCGCCTGAGTTCGCCGTCGGCCAGGTAGGGCAGCGACATCGCCAGCGCGGCGAAGTCGTTGATCACCAGCAGCGTGCGCAGCCCCAGTTCCCGGCGCGTGGCCTCCACCGAGAACGACCACGGGTGGTTGGTCATGCGCACGGCGTCGCCCAGCACCGGGGTGGCGATCGCGATCACCATGTCCTGCACCGCTGGCCGGCCCGCGCCGTCCAGGTAGTCGCGGATCGCCGCGGTGATCGTGGGAAACTGCCCGCAGGCCAGCACGCGTATCCCGGAAAACGCGCCCGGCCGCGCAGACAGCGCAAAGCGGGCGTTGGTGCCGCCGACATCGGCGATCAGTCGCAGGCTGGCGGTGTCGTCGCTCATGATGGGTGCGCGCTCCCGGATCAGGTTTCCTCGTGCCAGTGCAGGCCGCTGCTCGACAGCAGGGTATTGGATGCCGCCGGCCCCCAGGTGCCGGCCGTGTACAGCTTGGGCCGTTCGCTGGAGGCGCGCCAGCCCTCGACGATGGGCTCGACCCAGGACCATGCGGCGTCCTGCTCGTCGCGGCGCACGAACAGCGTGAGGTTGCCGCGCATCACGTCCATCAGCAGCCGCTCGTAGGCTTCCAGCCGGCGCGTGCGGAAGGTCTCGGCCAGGTCCAGATTGAGGCAGACCGGGCGCAGTTGCAGGACGTCGCCGGGCTGCTTGGCCAGCAGGAACATCTCCACCGTCTCTTCCGGCTGCATGCGGATCACCATGCGGTTGGCACCGGTGCCGAACGGGGTCTCGAACATGGCCAGCGGCGGTGCGCGAAAATTGATGACGATTTCGGCCAGCTTCTCCTGCATGCGCTTGCCGGTGCGCAGGAAGAAGGGCACGCCGGCCCAGCGCCAGTTGTCGATCTCGGCCTTGATGGCCACGAAGGTCTCGGTGCGGCTGTCCGGCGGCACGTCCTCCTCCTCAAGGTATCCGGGTACCGGCTGGCCCTCGATGGCGCCGGCGCGGTACTGCCCGCGCACGGTCTTGAGCGCCACGTCGTGCGCGCGGATTGGCCGCAGGGCGCGCAGGATCTTGAGTTTTTCATCGCGCACCACGTCGGCCGAGATCGACGCCGGCGGTTCCATGGCCACGATGCACAGCAGTTGCAGCAGGTGGCTCTGCACCATGTCGCGCAGCGCGCCGGTCGTGTCGTAGAAATCACCGCGCGACTCGACGCCCAGGTGCTCGGCGACGGTGATCTGCACGTCGCGCACGCATTCGCGCCGCCACAGCGGCTCGAAGAGCATGTTGCCGAAGCGCAGCGCCAGCAGGTTCTGCACCGGCTCCTTGCCCAGGTAGTGGTCGATGCGGTAGATCTGCTCCTCGCGGAAGAAGCGTCCGACCAGGTCGTTGATCGCGCGCGACGATGCCAGGTCGTGTCCCAGCGGCTTTTCGAGGACCACGCGCGCCAGCGGGCTGATGAGGCCCGCGCCGTGCAGGTTGCGGCAGATGTCGGCGAACAGCGCCGGCGCCGTCGACAGGTAGAAGACCCGGTCCAGCGCGTCGCGGCCATGCAGGCGGCCTGCCAGCGCGGCATAGCTGGCGGGGTCGCGCGCGTCGATCGCGCAGTAGTCGAGGTGCGCGGCGAAGCCGTCCCAGCGCGCGGCGTCGAAATCCCGGCCCAGATGGATCTGGGCCTGCGCCCGCGCCTGCGCCCGGTAGGCGGCCGGATCCAGCGCCTCGCGCGCCACGCCGACGATGCGCGCGCCGGCCGACAGCAGGCCGTCGCCAAAGACGTGGTAGAGCGCCGGCAGCAGCTTGCGCATCGCAAGGTCGCCGGTACCGCCGAAGATCACGAGATCGATCTGGCTGGAACTCTGCATGTAGTGAATGCTCCGATTGCCGGCGGGCGCGCGCGCCGCCGGCCCGATGGCTGCCGGGCGGGCCGGCGTGCCGGAGCAGGGCTCCGGTGCGGCGCGCCGGGCTCAGCGCGGTTGCGCGGTGGGTAGCTCGATCGCCGGTTGGCGCCGCACGCAGCGGGCCAGGCGGTAGCCGAGCAGGCAGGCGACGGCGGTCATGGCCGTGCCCCAGGCGATGTCGATCACCGTGATCTCCCACGAGAAACCCTTGACGTCGGCCAGGTCCGTGAGGTTGTGGGCGGAAAAGCAGAAGAAGCCGTAGAGGCCGCCGGCGCGCATCGCCAGCGGCCAGGACGCGGCCCGCAGCGCCGGGTACAGCGCGAAAATGATCGCCCCCAGCGAGTAGAAGAGGTAAAACAGCACGGCGACGAACACGTCGAACTGCGCATTCATCAGCAGGCCGATCTTCGACTGGTAGATGTGTTCGGCGACACCCAGGTACCAGATGCCCTCGAGCGAACTGGTGGCCGCTACCAGGCCGATGAACGCCACGACCAGTTGCATGAACTCCGGTTGCCGTGTGGAATCGGCCTGCATCCTGCTATCCCCTGCCTCAGACGGTGCGCTGGTTTTCCGGGGCGGTCCCGGCAAACGCCAAGGATAGCCTACGGCGCCGTGCGGCGCAGCAATTTTCCTCGACAGCGATGCCGGTCTCCGCTAATCCGGGAGGCTAGGGCAAATCACGCCGGCGGGCCCGGGGGTGGCGCGTCCGCCAGCGTATCGATGAGCGCGGCGCTCTTGACCTGCGCCCAGACGCGGCGTCCGGGCGCGAGCGGCAACTGCTCGACCGAGCGGCGCGTGATGCGCGCCAGCAGGGCGACGCCGCCGGCATCGAGCCGGACCAGCACGTTGGCCGGATTGGGCAGCGCCTGGATGTCGACCACCGTGGCGGCAATGCGGTTCAGGATGCTGCTGTCGGCATGCGCGCTCAGCGCCACGCTTACGTCGCGCGCCGGTATGCGTACCCGCACCGCCGCGCCCGCCGCCAGCGGCGGGCTGGCCACGTGAAGCTCGCCGCCGGCAAAGCGCAGCAGCGCCAGGTGAAACGGCGCATCGTGGCCGGCCACCCGGGTGTCGATCACCACCCCCAGGTCGTCGTCCTCGGCCGTCGGCAGGTCGGTCCGCGCCAGCGTCTGGGCCAGCGGCCCGCTGGCCAGCACCACGCCGCCGCGCAGCAAGATGAGGTGATCGGCCAGCGCGGCGATCTCCTCGATGTGATGGCTGACATACACCATCGGTATGTGCAGCTCGCGCTGCAGCCGCGCCAGCGTCGCCAGCAGTTCGCGCTTGCGCGCCTGGTCCAGGGCGGCCAGCGGCTCGTCCAGCAGCAGCAGCCGCGGGCTGGCCAGCAGCGCGCGGGCGATGGCCACCCGCTGGCGCTCGCCGCCCGATAACGCCCCGACGCTGCGTCCGAGCAGGGGCCCGACATCGAGCAGCGCGATGGTCCGGTCCCAGTCCACCGTGCGCCGCGCCGCGGGGGTGCGCCGGAAGCCGAATTCCAGGTTGCCGCGCACGCTCAGGTGGTCGAGCAGGCTGGGCTCCTGGAAGACGAAGCCCAGCGCCCGCCGGTGCGCGGGCACGTACAGCCGCCGGGCATCGTCCTGCCACGGGGTGTCGGCAAATTGCACGCTGCCGCGGGCGCGCGGTTCGAGTCCTGCCAGCGCGCGCAGCAGCCGCGTCTTGCCCGCCCCCGAGGGGCCGAACAGCGCGGTCACGCCCTGCGACGGCGCCGTGAACCGGGCGTGCAGCGCGAAGCCGGGCAGGTCGAGGAGCAGGTCCGCGCGCAGCATGTCAGCGGACTCCGGTCGCGGCGCCGCGGCGACGGTCCAGCCGATAGAGCAGCAGCAGCGCCAGAAAGCTCGCCGCCATCAGTCCGGCGGCCAGCGCGTGCGCCGGCGCGTACTCGAGCGCCTCGACGTGGTTGTAGATCTGCATCGACAGCACGCGCGTGGCCCCGGGGATATTGCCGCCGATCATCAGCACGACGCCGAATTCGCCCAGCGTGTGGGCAAATCCCAGCAGGGCCGCGGCCAGCAGGCCCGGCCGCGCCAGCGGCAGCGCGACCCGGAAGAAGGCGTCGAGCGGGCGCGCCCCCAGGCAGGCGGCAACCTCCAGCGGACGGTCGCCGATCGCGGCGAACGCATTGCGGATCGGCTGGACGACGAACGGCATCGAATACAGGACCGAGCCGAACACCAGGCCCGAGAAGTGAAAGGGCAGCAGGCCCAGGCCCAGCGCCTGGGTCAGGCGCCCGCCGGGCCCGTCGGGCCCCAGCGCCAGCAGCAGGTAGAAGCCCAGCACGGTGGGCGGCAGCACGAGCGGCAGCGTGACGAATGCGCCGACGGCATCGCGCCAGCGCGAACGGCTGCGCGCCAGCCACCAGGCCAGCGGCGTGCCCGCCAGCAGCAGCAGCAGCGTCGTGACGCCGGCCAGCTCGAGGCTCAGCCGGACGGCGCCCCAGTCGTCAGCGCTGATGCTCATGGCGCCGGGCGTATCGGGCGTGCCCGGGTCATGGCGCGCGGTAGCCGAAGGCGGCCAGGCGGGCGCGCGTCGCGTCGCTCTGCAGGAAACGCAGGAATGCCCGCGCGGCCGCGTGGTCGCGGCCGGCATTGAGCAGCACGGCGTCCTGGCGGATCGGTGCGTAAAGGTCCTGCGGCACGATCCAGGCCGATCCCAGCGCCAGCGCGCCGTCGCGATAGACCTGCGACTGCGCGACAAAACCCATCTGGGCGTTGCCGGTGGCGACGAACTGGTAGGCCTGGCTGATGTCCTCGCCCTGCACCAGGCGCGGTTCCCAGGCCGCGCGCAGCCCCAGTGCCTGCAGCGTCTGGCGCGCCGCGGCACCATAGGGTGCCAGCGCCGGATCGGCCATTGCCAGGTGGTCCACGGCGGGTCGCGCAGTGGCGGCCAGCGCGGTGCGCAGGATCGCGCCCTGCGGATCGACCAGACCCGGTTGGACGCTCCAGAGCACCAGGCTGCCCATCGCGTACGTGAAGCGGCTGCCGGCGACCGCGGCGCCCTCGGCTTCCAGGCGTTGCGGCGTGGCCGCATCGGCGGCGAGCAGCACCGCGTAGGGCGCCCCGTTGCGGATCTGCGCATAGAACTTGCCGGTCGACCCATACGCGGCGACCAGCCGATGCCCGCTCTGGCGCTCGAAGTCCGCGGCCAGCGCTTCGAGGGGTGCGCGGAAGTTGGCGGCAACGGCCAGGGCCACCTCGTCGGCGCGGCAGGGCAGCACGAGCAGGGCGACGAGCAGCACGGCCAACCGCATGGCGGACGGCGCGCAGCGTGGCGCAGGAAGCGGCGTGCGCGCCGGGGCGGGCGGCGCCACCGGCACGCGGCCCCGGCGCCGATGGCGGCGCAGCGGGCCCGCCGGGCGGGCAATATCCATGTTCTATTATCCGAAAAAACCCGCGCCGCCGGCCACGGCCACGATATCCGCATGCCCGCATCTGCCAACCAGTCCGGCGCCAGCGCACCTTACACGTCCCCCGTTGCGTTGTGTGCGGTCAGGGTGCCGCCCGGCCGGCGTTGCCTGCCCCCCAGTCGTTCCTGAAACGGAGTTGCCCGCATGCCTGCATCGACCATCGCATTCTTCCCGGAAGCGGCCTACGGGCCGGCACTCAATTCCGTGGGCATCGCCCAGGCGGCGCAGGCGCTGGGCCATCGGCCGGTCTTCCTGTCCGACCCGGGCTTCCTGGAGGTCTACCGCGACTACGGCTTCGAGGCACACCCGGTGTGCCTGTCGGCGCCGATGCCGCCGGAGCAGATGGCGCGGTTCTGGGAGGACTTCATCAACGGCCACATTCCCAATTTCCGCAAGTCGCCGTACGAGCAGATCGACAACTACGTCAAGGACTGCTGGACCGCGATCGTCGACAGCGCCAAGTGGGCGCAGAAGGACCTTCCCGGCGTGCTGGCGCGGGTCCGGCCCGACCTGGTCTGCGTCGACAACGTGATCCTGTTTCCGGCCATCAAGCAGTTCGGCAAGCCCTGGGTACGCATCATCTCCTGCTCGGAAAACGAGATCGAGGACCCGGCCATACCGCCGCACCTGTCGGGCTGCGGGCAGTCCGACCATGCCTGCCACGCGCGCTACCGGGCGCGCTTCGAGCAGGTGATCCGGCCGATCCACGACGACTTCAACGCCTTTCTGGCTGCCAACGGCGAGCAGCGCTACCCGCTGGGGCAGTTCTTCGAGGCGTCGCCGCACCTGAACCTGCTGCTGTACCCCGAGCCGCTGCGCTACGAGCGGCGCCATCGCCTGGCGCCGCAGCGCTTCCAGTACCTCGAGGGCTGCGTGCGCACCGACAAGCCCTACACGGTGCCGCATTTCGCCCGCCATGACACGGCGCCACTGCTGTACGTGTCGTTCGGCAGTCTGGGCGCCGGCGACGTCGCGCTGCTGCAGCGCCTGATCGACGCGCTGGGCCGGCTGCCCTATCGCGCGCTGGTCAACGTCGGCGGCTATCGCGAGCAGTACGCGGCGGTGCCCGGCAATGTCATCATCGACAGCTGGTTTCCCCAGCCGTCGGTCATCCCGCAGGTCGATGCGGTGATCCACCACGGCGGCAACAATTCGTTCACCGAGTGCCTGTACTTCGGCAAGCCATCGATCATCATGCCCTACGTGTGGGACGGCCACGACAATGCCACCCGCATCCAGGAGACCGGCCACGGCTTTCACCTGCACCGCTACGACTGGACCGAGGCGCAACTGGCCGAGCGCCTGGCCGCCTGCCTGAACGATCCGGCCCTGCGCGCGCGCCTGGACCGGATGAGCGCCCATATGCAGGCCAATGACGGGCCGGCCAAGGCCGCGCGGCTGCTCGATGGCCTGCTCGCCGCCGGAGACGCCGATGGCCGCTGATGCCGCCACGACCGTGCCGCGCCTGTACGCGGTGTCGACCCGCGACGACCTGGTCGACTGGGGCCCGCAACCGGGGCCGCTGGCCGGCCAGTCGCGCTCGCGCGGCCGCCTGGTCTTCAAGGGACCGGACAACCGGCCCGAAGCCGGCCTGTGGGTCTGCACGCCCGGACGCTGGCGCCTGCAGATTCCGCGCGACGAACTGTGCCACTTCGTCGCCGGGCGCGCCACCTACGCGGGCGACGACGGCGAGCGCATCGAGGTCGACGCCGGCACCGTCGTGCTCTTCCCCGCCGGCTGGAGCGGGGAGTGCACAGTCCACGAAACCATCCGCAATACCTACATCCTCACCTGATTCCCGCCGGAGCCGCGATGACGACACCCGTACTGAGAAAACCCCTGGAGCAGGCCGACCTGGTCGACTGGGGCGTCATCCCCACGATGCTCGAGGGCCGCTCGCAGACCTCGGGCAAGCTGCTGTACAAGGGGCCCGAGGGCCGTTCCGAGTGCGGCATCTGGCGCTGCACGCCGGGCAGGTGGTTCTGCCACGTGACCCGCGACGAGTTCTGCCACTTCCTGGCCGGGCGCGCCACCTACGTGCACGAGAACGGCGAAGTGATCGAGATCACGCCCGACACGGCGGCGTTCTTCCCCCAGGACTGGAAGGGCGTGTGCACGGTGCACGAAGCCGTCACCAAGGTCTACATGATCCGCTGATGGGATCCGCATCCGCACCGGCGACGGCAAGAGAAGGCCCCGATGTTTGACGCCCGCGAGCCGCGGCTCTTCATCCACCCGCATTTCGTGCCGGCGACCGGCGCGGCCACGCTGGCGCTCGATCCGGGCAGCGGTGCGCCGGTGGGCCGCTGGGCCGGCGCGACGCCCGCCGAGATCGGCGCGGCGCTCGAGGCGGTCGGCGCCGCGCAGCGGCTGTGGCGACGCCAGGATGCGCGGGCGCGGGCGCGCGTGCTGCACGCGGTGGCGCACGCCATCGAAACCTGGGATGCGCGCCGCTGCGCCGAGACGATGACGCGCGAGATGGGCAAACCGTATCCGGAGGCGCTGGGCGAGCTTGCCAACTGCGCCTCGGTGTTCCGCTACTACGCGGAACTGGCGCGCGACGACGGCGGCAAGGTCGCCGGCAGCACGCAGGTCGGTTCCTTCCAGTACGCGCGCTACGAGCCGCTGGGCGTGAGCGTGCACATCATGCCCTTCAATTTCCCGATCCTGCTGATGTGCTGGACGGTGGCCGCCTCGCTGGCCGCCGGCAACGGCTGCATCATCAAGCCGGCGCCGGCAACCACGCTGTGCACGCTGGAGTTCCTGCAGTGCTTCGCGGCGCTGCCCGACGGCCTGCTGGCCTGCCTGCCCGGCGGCGCCGGGGTGGCCGAGGCGCTGATCGCCTCCGAGCGCACGCATGCGGTGGCGTTCACGGGTTCGGTGGCCGCGGCGCGCGCCGTGGCCGCCGCGGCCGCGGCGCGGATGAAACCCGGCGTCATAGAGGCCGGCGGCAGCGACCCGATGATCATCTCGGCGCACGCCCCGCTGGAGATCGCGGCGGCCGGCGCCACGACCGCGGCCTTCCACCTGTCGGGCCAGGTCTGCACCTCGGCCGAGCGCCTGTACGTGGTCAACGCGGTGCACGACGATTTCATCGAGGCCTTCGCAGCCCGCACCCGCGCGCTGCGCGTCGGCCACGGCATGGGCCGCTGCGAGATCGGCCCGCTGGTGAGCGAGGCCGCGCGCGCGCGGGTCATCGAGCTTGTCCAGGATGCCCGGGCGCGCGGCGCGCAGGTGGTCACCGGCGGGCGCATTCCCGCCGCGGCCGGCACGGGCTGGTACTACGAGCCCACCATCCTGACCGGCGTCACGCACGACATGCGCATCGTGCGCGAGGAATGCTTCGGCCCGGTGGCCAGCGTGGTGCGCGTGGCCGATTTCGCCCAGGCGCTGCGCATGGCCAACGACAGTCCGTTCGGCCTCGGCGCGTCGGTATTCACGACCTCGCTCGACGAGGCGATGACTGCGGCCGAGGAACTCGAGGCCGGCATGGTCTGGGTGAACAATCCGCTGATCGACAACGATGCGCTGCCATTCGGCGGCTGGAAGCAGTCGGGCCTGGGACGCGAGCTGGCGCGCCAGGGCCTGGATGCCTTCCGCCGCACGAAGATGGTCATCATCGACCACCAGCCGCGGCTGCAGGACTGGTGGTATCCGTACCCGGACAGCTGGTTCGCCGACGGCGGCGGGCGCGACCGCTTCTGATGCCGTCGCCCGCATAGGCATCCATCCGCCATGTCCACCGCCGTTCCCAACCGCCTGGCGCAGGAGTCCTCGCCTTACCTGCAGCAGCACGCCCATAACCCGGTGGACTGGTATCCGTGGGGCCCGCAGGCCTTTGCGCAGGCGCGCGCGCTCAACCGGCCGGTGCACCTGTCGATCGGCTACTTCGCGTGCCATTGGTGCCATGTGATGGCGCACGAGTGCTTCGAGGACCCGGCCATCGCCGCCCAGCTCAACGAGGGCTTCATCAACGTCAAGGTCGACCGCCAGGAGCGGCCCGACGTCGACGACCTGTACCAGCGCGTGATCCAGATGATGGGGCAGTCCGGCGGCTGGCCGCTGACGGTCTTTCTCACGCCCGAGCAGGAGCCGTTCTTCGCGGGCACGTACTTTGCGCCGCAGGACAGCCACGGGCGGCCGGGCTTTCCACGGCTGTTGCGCGGCCTGCGCATGGCCTGGGAGTCCCGCCAGGACGAGGTGCGCGAGAACTGCCGCCAGTTCCTGCACGGCCTTGCGGCGCACGATGCCCAGCTGCTGGCCGGCGCCGATGGGGTGCAGCGCGAGACCGACGTCGCGCTCGAGGCGGCCCGCGGCTTTGCGCGCAATACCGACCCGCAGCACGGCGGCCTGGGCGCGGCACCCAAGTTTCCCAATGCCAGCAGCCACGACCTGATGCTGCGCGTCCTGCAGCGCAGCGGCGAGCCGCTGATCCGCGAGGCGCTGGAACGCACGCTCGACCGGATGGCCGCCGGCGGTATCTACGACCACCTGGGCGGCGGCTTTGCGCGCTACAGCGTCGACGAGCGCTGGGAGGTGCCGCACTTCGAGAAGATGCTGTACGACAACGCCCAGCTCGTGAAGCTCTATGCCGACGCCTGGCGCCTCGCGCCCCGGCCGGCGTGGCGGCGGGTGTTCGAGGAGTGCATCGCCTACGTGCACCGCGACCTGTGCCACGCCGACGGCGGCTTCTTCGCCAGCGAGGATGCCGACAGCGAGGGCGAGGAGGGCCGCTTCTACGTCTGGAGCCCGGAGCAGATCCGCGCGGCGCTCGGCCAGGACGACGCGCTGTTCGCCTGCCATGCCTACGGCGTGGGCCGCCGCGCCAACTTCACGCAGGGCCGCTCCGTCCTGCAGCGCCCGGTGACGCTGGACGCGGCCGGCGAAGCGCACCTGGCGACGGTGCGCGCGCGGCTGCTGGCGGCGCGGTCGCAGCGTGTCCGCCCGGGCCGCGACGAGAACGTGCTTGCCGGCTGGAACGGCCTGATGATCCAGGGCCTGTGCGCGGCCTACCAGGCGACCGGCGAGCCCGGCCACCGGGACGCGGCCCGTGCCGCCGCCGATTTTCTCGACCGCCACCTTCGCAGTGCCGACGGCGGCGTCTATCGCGCGTGGCGCGACGGCCGCGCCGCGGTACCGGGCTTTCTCGACGACTATGCCTTCGTCGCCAATGGGCTGTTCGACCTGTACGAATCCAGCTTCGAGCGCCGCGACCTGGACCGCGCGCTGCAGCTCGTCGACCTCATCCTGGAGCGCTTCTGGGACGACGGCCTGTACTTCACGGCGCGCGACAGCGACCCGCTGATCCACCGCCCGCTGGCGCCGTTCGACAGCGCCTGGCCGTCGGGAATCTCCGAGGCCGTTCTGGCGTTGTGGCGCGCCCATGCGATCACCGGCGCGCCACGCCACGCCGATTCGGCCCGGCGCGTGCAGCAAAACCTGGTTGCCGCCGCGCGGCGCAATGCCTTCGGCTTCGCGCACCTGCTGGCCGCGGGCGAGTTCGCCGACCGCGGGCCGACGGTGGTGCTGTTCGCGGGCGGGCCCGAGGCAGCGGCGCCGCTGATCGAGGCCGTGCATCGGCGCTACCTGCCCAATCGGGTGCTGGCGCTGGCCGAACACGTTCCAGCAGGGGCCGGCATCGACTCGGGCGGCACCGGCGCGGCCCACGTCTGCCGCGAACAGACCTGCCTGCCGCCGGTGAACAGCCCGGCGCAGCTGTGCGCCGCGTTGCAGTTGCCGGCATGAACACCGCGGCACCTGCGCCGCGATGCCTGCTCCGTCTCCCGCTGGCGGGAGAGGGCGGGGTGAGGGTGGGCGATGAGGCGCGGCACCCGGCACCGTTCGTCCGCAATGTTGCCGGGCTTGCGGCGGCGCCAGGCGCGCTGCGATGACGGACCGCGCGTCGGCCAGTGAAGTCTTTGGCGCGTTCCTGCGCCTGGGCCTGACAGCCTTTGGCGGGCCGGTCGCCCATTTCGTGCTGTTCCGCCGCGAGTTCGTCGAGCGGCGCGGCTGGATCTCCGAGGCGCAGTTCGGCCAGCTGCTGACGCTGGCGCAATCGCTGCCGGGACCCGGCAGCAGCAAGCTGGGCTTCGTCATCGGCCTGCTGCGGGCGGGCTGGCCCGGCGCGCTGGCCGCCTTCGTGGCGTTCACGCTGCCGTCCGCGCTGCTGCTCTTCGGCTTTGCCGCGGCGCTGCCGCTGCTCTCCGGGCCGCTGGGCCAGGCGGCATTGCACGGACTCAAGCTGGTGGCGCTGGCGGTCGTGGCCTTCGGCCTGGTCGGCATGAGCCGCGCGTTGTGCCCGGACCTGCCGCGCCGGCTGATCGCGCTCGGTGCCGCGGCCATCGTCCTGGTGGTGGGCCAGGCCTGGGTGCAGCTGCTCGTCGTCTGCCTGGGTGCGGCCATCGGGGCCGTGGTCTGCCGTACGGTACGGCCCGGGACCGTCGGGGTGTTCGACCTGCGCTACGGCCGGCGCGGCGGCGCGATCCTGGTGGGCAGTTTCGTCGCGCTGCTGGTGCTGCTGCCGGTGGGCGGTGCGCTGTTTCCCGGCGCGCTGCGCTACGCCGACGCGTTCTTCCGCACCGGTGCGCTGGCGTTCGGCGGCGGGCATGTCGTGCTGCCGCTGCTGCAGGACGCCGTGGTGCGGACCGGCTGGATACCCGCGGCGGACTTTCTTGCCGGTTATGGCGCTGCGCAGGCGGTGCCCGGACCGATGTTCTCGCTTTCGGCCTACCTGGGCGCGCGCCTGCCGGGCCCGGGGGGCGGCGCCATCGGCGCCGTGGTCGCCGTCGTGGCCACTTTCCTGCCCGGATTCCTGCTGGTGAGCGGCGTGCTGCCGTACTGGCGCACGCTGGCCGAGCACCCGGTGGCGGCCCGGGCCATCGCCGGCACGAGCGCCGTCGTGGTCGGATTGCTGGCGGCCGCGCTCTACGATCCGGTCTGGATCAGCGCCGTGCGCATGCCCTCGGACGTGGCGATCGCCGCGCTGGGCTGGCTGGTGCTGGCGCGCTGGCAGGCCTCGGCCCTGGTCGTCGTGTTCCTGTGCGTTGCCCTGAGCATGGCCCGTACGCTCATTTGAGCGGGACCGCGTCGGCCGCAGCCGCGCGGGCGAGGTCCTGCAGGACGCCGGCGAAGCGCAGCGCCACGTCCGCCGACTGCGGCGCGCGATGGTCGATGCTGACCCAGCGGCCGGCCACCAGCACGTCGCGAAACGGCCGGCCCGGGCTGCTGAAGACCAGCGTATCGAGCACGTGGCTGGGCGCGATGCCCAGCAGTGCCGGTGCCCGCGTATCGACCACCAGCAGGTCGGCGCGCGCGCCGACCTCGAGGCCCCAGCGCGCGTGACCGGCCGCCGCGGCGCCACCGCGCAGCATCCGCGACCACAGCCGTGCAGCCGTCGCCGGCTCGCCCTGTTCGGGTGCGGCCGCCACGCAGCGCTGCCGGCGCACGAGGCGCTGTGCGTACTCGAGCAGGCGCAGTTCCTCGGCCGCCTGGCGGGTGACGTTGCTGTCGGAACCCAGCGACAGGCCGATGCCGCGCGCCAGCAGGCCGGGCAGGTCGGGGACACCGTCCCCGAGGTTGGCCTCGGTGCTCGGACACAGCACGATGCCGGCCCCTGCGCGTGCCACCGCATCGAGCTCGGCCGGCGTGCAGTGCGTGGCGTGTACCAGGTGCCAGCGCGCGTCCAGCGGGGCGGCCCGGCACAGCCATTCGAGCGGCCGCAGGCCGGTGGCCTCCATGCAGGCGTCGACCTCGGCGGTCTGCTCGGCGACGTGGATGTGGATCGGCGCGGCGTCGGCGCCCTCGAGCAGGCGCTCGATCGCCGCCGGCGCCGCCGCGCGCAGCGAGTGCAGTGCCAGGCCCACCAGCACCGGCGGCGCCGCCGCATCGGCGCGGGCGGCGACCGCGGCGCGCAAGTGATCGCGCAGTGCCAGGACGGTTGCGGCATCGGCGCGAAAGCGCCGCTGGTCGGTGCGCAGCCCCGGCAGGGTGAACCCGGCGCGTTCGTAGACCGCGGGCAGCAGGGTCAGGCCCATGCCCGCGTCGCGCGCCGCGTCGACCAGCGCCTGGGCCATCGATGCCGCGCCGTCCAGGTACGGCCGGCCGTCGGCGTCGTTGTGCAGGTAATGGAACTCGCAGGTGTGGGTATACCCGCCGCGCAGCAGCTCGCGGTAAAGCTGCGCGGCGATGGCGCGCAGCTGCGCCGGGTCGACCTGCAGCGCGACCCGGTACATGTGGTCGCGCCACGACCAGAAGTCGTCGTGCTGCGCGTGCCGGCGTTCGGCAAGCCCGGCAAAGGCACGCTGGAACGCATGGCTGTGCGCATTGACCAGGCCGGGCAGCACCGGGCCCTGCAGCACCTGCGCACCGGGAGGCGGCGCGGCGCCGGGCTCGATGCGCGTCCAGTGGCCGTCGGCGCCGGCCTGCAGCAGCACCGCGTCGCGCCAGCGGCCGTCGATCCAGGCCTGCGGCGCCCACAACCGTCGGGCGCGCGCCGGCCCGGCGGCCGCCTCAGCCATGCTGCGCTCCCCACCAGAGCATGGTGGCGGCCAGCTCGCGCAGGACCGGCCGCAGGTAGATCGCGCGGCATTCGTCGACCAGGTAGGGCGGCGCTTCGTCCATGTAGCAGCTCCAGCACATCTCGAGCTGCACGGCGTGCACGCCGGCGTCGGGACGGCCATAGGCCCGCGTGATGTGGCCGCCGCGAAAGCGGCCGTCGACCACGTGCGTATAGCGCGACGCATTGGCCAGCACGCCGGCCAGCGCGTCGCGCAGGCCGGCCGCGCAGCTGTGGCCGCCTGCCGTGCCCAGGTTGAGGTCTGGCAGCTTGCCGTCGAACAGCCAGGGCAGCTGCGAGCGGATGCTGTGGCCGTCCAGCAGCAGCGCATGGCCATGCAGGCCGTGCAGCCGCTCGAGTTCGGCGCGCAGCGCGTCGTGATAGGGCTGCCAGTAGCGTTCGCGCCGCCGCTGTATCTCCTGCGGACCGGGCGCGTGGCCCGCGCGGTACAGCGGCTCGCCGCTGAAGAAGCGTGTCGGGCACAGCTCCGTATTGTTGGCGCCGGCATACAGCGGCGCATCCTGTGGCGGTCGGTTCAGGTCGATCACGTAGCGGCTGATGGCCGGCACCAGCAGGCTGGCGCCGAGGCCGGCGGCGAAGTCGTAGAGCGCGTCCAGGTGCCAGTCGGTGTCCTCCAGCGCCAGCGCCCGCTCGACGTAGTCGGCGTGCAGCATTGGCGGCACCTGGCGGCCGATGTGCGGCAGGCTGATCAGCAGCGGCGTCGAACCGCGGGTGAGGGTGAAGACATCGGCGTCCATTGGGGGCTCGTGGCAGTGGCGAATCAGTGGCGGCGCTCGACGCCATCTTGCACGACGCGCCGGCAGGGGTGGTGCCCCAGCGTATACACCAGGTCCCGCGGATGGACGGCGTCCCAGACGACGAAATCGGCGTGCCGGCCGGCCGCCAGCATGCCGTGGCTCGCGCCCAGGCCCAGCGCCTGCGCGGCATGGCGGGTGCAGCCGTGCAACGCCTCCCAGGGCGTCATGCCGAACAGCACGCAGGCCATGTTCATCGCCAGCAGCGGCGACAGGATCGGCGAGCTGCCCGGATTGTGATCGGTGGCGATGGCGATCGGCACGCGCGCGTCGCGCAGCGCCTGCACCGGCGGCCGGCGGGTTTCGCGCAGGTAATAGAAGGCGCCCGGCAGCAGCACCGCGACCGTGCCGGCGGCCGCCAGCGCGCGCACCCCGGCGGCATCCAGGTGCTCCAGGTGGTCGCAGGACAGCGCGCCATGCTGCGCGGCCAGTTCGGCACCGTGCTGGTTGCTCAACTGCTCGGCGTGCAGCTTCACCGGCAGGCCCAGCGCGCGCGCGGCGGCGAATACCCGCCGGGTCTGTGCCGGCGTGAAGCCGACGGTGTCGCAGAACGCGTCGACGGCGTCGACCAGGCCCTGCGCGTGCAGGTCGGGCAGCCATGCGCAGACCGCCTCGATGTACTCGTCCGGGCGGCCGCTGTATTCCGGCGGCAGCGCGTGCGCTCCCAGGTAGGTGGTAAGTACCCGCACCGCGTGCTGGCGCCCGAGGCGGCGGGCCACGCGCAGCAGGCGCGCCTCGTGCTCGTGGGTGAGGCCGTAGCCGGACTTGATCTCGACCGTGGTGACGCCCTCGGCCATCAGGCAGCGCAGCCGTTGCGCGGCCTGCGCCAGCAGCGCGTCCTCGCTGCAGTCGCGCGTTGCCGTGACCGTGGCGCGGATGCCGCCACCGGCCTGGGCGATCGCCTCGTAGCTCATGCCCTCGAGGCGCCGTTCGAACTCGCGCGAGCGCTGGCCGCCGTAGACCAGGTGCGTGTGGCAGTCGATCAGCCCCGGCGTCACCAGCGCACCACCGAGGTCGACTTCGGCGCCGGCCGCGCGCCGCAGCGCGGGCGGCAGCGCCGCGGTCGGGCCGGTCCATTGCAGGCGTTCGCCGTGGACCAGCAGCGCGCCGTCGTCGATGACGCGTTCGCGGGCGTCGTCGGTCATGGCGGCAAGGCGGGCGTTGTGCCAGAGCGTGGTCATCGGGCGCTCATGCCGCGCGCCGCGCGGCCCATGGCGGGCCCGGCGCGGCCGTGGCGTATGGTTGCGGTGCGGCCGGCGGGGCCGCTGCTCGTAGTAGAGTGTGCCCGTTCCGGCGCCAGCGCGCCATCGGCCAAAGAGCAGAGCCGGGAGGGCGCCGCCGGGGGCGCGGGAGAAGAGGCGATGGAGGGATCCACGGTCGACAGTCCGGCGAGCGGGCCGCGCACGGTGCGGGCGCCGCGCGGCGCCGCCTTGAGCTGCCGCAACTGGCAGATCGAGGCCGCCTACCGCATGCTGCAGAACAACCTGGACCCGGAGGTTGCCGAGAATCCGCTGGCGCTGGTGGTGTACGGCGGCATCGGCAAGGCCGCGCGCAACTGGGATTGCTTCGATGCCATCCTGCGCAGCCTGCGCGCGCTGGAGCCCGACCAGACCCTGCTGGTCCAGTCGGGCAAGCCGGTGGGGGTGTTCCGCACCCAGGTGAGCGCGCCGCGCGTGCTCATCGCCAATTCCAACCTCGTGCCGCACTGGGCCACCTGGGAACACTTCCACGAGCTCGACCGCAAGGGTTTGATGATGTTCGGCCAGATGACGGCCGGCTCGTGGATCTACATCGGCAGCCAGGGCATCGTGCAGGGCACCTACGAGACCTTCGTCGAGGCCGGGCGGCGCCACCACGGCGGCTCGCTGGCGGGGCGCTGGGTGCTGACGGCCGGCCTGGGCGGCATGGGCGGCGCGCAGCCGCTGGCGGCCAGCTTCGCCGGCGCCAGTTCCCTCACCATCGAATGCCAGCAGAGCCGCATCGACTTTCGCCTCGCCACGCGCTACCTCGACGAACAGGCCCGCGACCTGGACGATGCTCTGGCGCGGATGGCCCGCTACGCCGCGTCCGGCCGCGCGGTGTCCGTGGGCCTGCGCGGCAACGCCGCCGAGCTGCTGCCCGAACTCGTGCGGCGCGCGCACGCCGGCGGGCCGCGGCCCGACCTGCTGACCGACCAGACCTCGGCCCACGATCTGGTCAATGGCTACCTGCCGGCCGGCTGGAGCGTCGAGCGCTGGCAGGCCGCCCGGCAGGACCCGGCGCAGCACGGCGCGCTGGCGGCCGCGGCGGCGCAGAGCTGCGCGGTGCACGTGCAGGCGATGCTCGACTTCCAGCAGATGGGGGTGCCGACCTTCGACTACGGCAACAATATCCGCCAGGTCGCGCTCGACGCCGGCGTGGCCAATGCCTTCGACTTCCCCGGTTTCGTGCCGGCCTACATCCGCCCGCTGTTCTGCCGCGGCAAGGGCCCGTTCCGCTGGGTGGCGCTGTCGGGAGACCCCGAGGACATCCGCCGCACCGACCGCAAGATGAAGGAACTCTTCGCCGGCGATGCCCATCTGCACCGCTGGCTCGACATGGCCGCCGAGCGCATCGCCTTCCAGGGCCTGCCGGCGCGCATCTGCTGGATCGGCCTGGGCGAGCGCCAGCGCGCGGGCCTGGCCTTCAACGAGATGGTGCGCACCGGCGAACTCAAGGGCCCCATCGTCATCGGGCGCGATCACCTGGACTCCGGTTCGGTCGCCTCGCCCAACCGCGAGACCGAGGCCATGCGCGACGGCTCCGACGCGGTCTCCGACTGGCCGCTGCTCAATGCACTGCTCAATACGGCCAGCGGCGCCACCTGGGTGTCGCTGCACCACGGCGGCGGCGTCGGCATGGGCTATTCGCAGCACGCCGGCGTCGTCATCGTCTGCGACGGCAGCGCCGACGCGGCCGGGCGCCTGGAGCGCGTGCTCTGGAACGACCCGGGCACGGGCGTCATGCGGCACGCCGACGCCGGCTACCCCGAGGCGATCGCCGCGGCGCGCGAACACGGTCTCGACCTGCCGATGCTGCACCGCTGATGGCGCCGGTCCTGGATATCGTCCCGGGCGGGCTGACGCTCGAGCAGATGCAGCTGCTGCATGCCGGCGGCGTGCGCGTGCAGCTGCCCGCCGACCGGCGGGCGCCGATCCGCGCCAGCGCGGCGCTCGTGCAGCGCGTGGCCACCGGCGACGCGCCGGTGTACGGCATCAACACCGGCTTTGGCAAGCTGGCCGACCAGCGCATCGACGATTCCGCGCTGGAGACGCTGCAGCTCAACCTGATCCGCTCGCATAGCGCGGGCGTGGGCACGGCGCTGGGGGCGCCGGTGGTGCGCCTGATGCTGGCGCTCAAGGCTGCCAGCCTGGCGCGCGGCTATTCGGGCGTGCGCGAGGCCGTGGTCGACGCGCTGCTGGCGGCCTACAACGCGGGCGTCGTGCCCTACGTTCCGGAACAGGGGTCGGTGGGCGCCTCGGGCGACCTCGCGCCGCTGGCGCACATGACGCTGGCGCTGATCGGCGAGGGCGAAATGCTCGAGGCCGGCGCGCGCCGGCCGGCCGCCGGCGTGCTGGCGGCGCAGGGCCTGGCGCCGCTGCGGCTGCTGGCCAAGGAAGGCCTGGCGCTGATCAACGGCACGCAGACCTCGACGGCGCTGGCGCTGCATGCGCTGTTCGGCTTCGCGCCGGTGCTGGAGGCCGCCCTGGTGATCGGCGCGCTCACGGTCGACGCGGCGCGCGGCAGCGACGGACCATTCGACCCGCGCATTCACGCGCTGCGCGGCCACCCCGGCCAGAGCGACGTGGCGCTGTGCTATCGCGCGCTGCTGCAGGGCAGCGCGATCCGCCAGTCGCACCTTACCGGCGACGACCGCGTGCAGGACCCGTATTGCCTGCGCTGCCAGCCGCAGGTCGTGGGCGCCTGCCTGGACCAGCTGCGCCACGCGGCGCTGGTGCTGCTGCGCGAGGCCAACGCCGTGACCGACAATCCGCTGGTCTTCGCTGCCGACCAGGAGCTCGTGTCCGGCGGCAATTTCCACGCCGAACCGGTGGCGCTGGCGGCCGACGGCATGGCCCTGGCGATCGCCGAGATCGGCGCCATATCCGAGCGGCGCATCGCGATGCTCATCGACGCCAGCGTCTCGCGTCTGCCGCCGTTCCTGAGCGCGGCGCCGGGCCTGAACAGCGGCTTCATGATCGCCCACGTCACCGCCGCCTCGCTGGCGAGCGAGAACAAGTCGCTGGCCCATCCGGCCAGCGTCGACAGCCTGCCGACCTCGGCCAACCAGGAGGATCACGTGTCGATGGCGACCTTCGCCGCACGCCGCCTGCAGCGGCTGATCGACAATACCGCCCACATCCTGGGGATCGAGTTGCTCGCGGCGGCGCAGGCGCTGGAGTTCCTGCGGCCGCTGCGCAGTTCCGGGCCGCTGGAGCGTGCGCACGCGCTGCTGCGGCAGGCCTGCCCGCCGATGCCGCAGGACCGCTACCTGGCGCCCGACATCGAACGCGCCACGGGACTGGTGCGCGACGGTTCGCTCGGTGCCATCCTGAAGACGATCCAAGGATTGCCCCCCTTGTGGAATCCGCTTTGACCCCCATCTGCCGTCCCGGACGCCGCGCGGCGCGCCGGCCGTCGTCGCGACCGCGCCGTCGTGAACTAACGCGCGCGCCGGTGCTCTAAGGTGCGTATTCGGCTCTTGCTTGCCGGCCCTGCCATTGCGGCGGGGGCGGTCCACGGAAGGAAACCCGCTGCCATGAAACTGTTCGCTCCTCTTGTCCTCGCTGTTGCGGTACTGGGCCTGTCGTCGGCAGCCCGCGCGGACGATCCGTCGCTGCACGAGGTCTACCAGGCCATCCATGCGGGACATCTGTCCGAAGCGCAGTCGATGATGAGCAGGGTCCTCAAGGACCATCCCGACAGCGCCAAGGCCCACTACATGGAAGCCGAAGTGCTGGTGCGCATGGATCGCGCGGACGAGGCCCAGATCGAGCTCGACCACGCCGACCGCCTGGCGCCCGGGCTGCCGTTTGCGTCGGCCGAGGCCCAGCGCAGCCTGCGCGGCCTGATTGCCGAGCGCAGCCATGCGCGCGCCGCCGGCGGCAGCGTCGAGCGGGTGGCCGATGCGCCGGCAGCGCCGGGCATCCCGTGGGGACCGCTGCTGATCATCGGTGGCATCGGCCTGGCCTTCATGCTGTTCCTGCGGGCGCGCCGCCAGGCGATGTCGATGCCGCCGGCCCCGGGTGCCGGCATCGGTCCGGCGGGGTCGCCCTACGGCGTGTCGCCCTATGGCGCGCCGCCGATGGGCGGCGGCCTGGGTTCGGGCATCGTCGGCGGCCTGGCGACCGGCGCGGCGCTGGGTGCCGGCATGGTCGCCGGCGAGGCGCTGGCGCACGAATTCATCGGCAATCGCGACCGTGCGCCGTTCGGCGGCGACGGCACGCTGGCCGACAACGGCCGCCTGGTAGCCGATGACGGCGGCGGCCGCGACTTCGGCGTCAGCGACGCCGGCTCCTGGGACAGCGGCTCGAGCGACATCGGCGACAGCGGCGGCGGCGGTGGGGGCGACTGGGGCTAGGCATCGCCGCCGCGGGTCTGTCACCCGCGGCGCCGGCGTTCGCTCAGCGGCCGCCGGCGTCCTGCATCCAGCGGGCCAGCGCCTGCTGCGCCGGCGCATCCAGGTGCAGTCCCATCTTGGAGCGGCGCCACAGCACGTCCTCGGCGGTCTGCGCCCATTCGCGTTCCATCATGAAGCGCACCTCGTGTTCGTACAGGCCGCCGCCGAAGTGGCGGCCCAGGTCGCGCGCGTTGGACGCCTGCTCCAGCAGGTGGTATGCGCCCGTGCCATGGCGGTCGAACAGGCCGCAAAGGTGCTCCACCGGCAGGAAGGGCGCCTGCGCGGCCAGGTCGGCGAGCGCCGCGGCCAGGTCACCACCGGCGATATCGCCGCCGGGCAGCGCGCTGCGCGCCGTCCAAGCCGGTCCGGTACCGGACAGGTGCGGCCGCAGCGCATCCATCGCCTGTTCGGCCAGGCGCCGGAACGTGGTCAGCTTGCCGCCCAGCACGTTGAGCAGCGGCGGCTGGCCGCGCGCGACGGCCAGGTCCAGCAGGTAGTCGCGGGTGACCGCGGACGGATCTGCGCGCGCATCGTCGACCAGGCAGCGCACGCCCGCGTAGGCGTGCACGACGTCGGCCGGCTGCAGCGCGCAGCGCAGCTGGCGGTTGACGGCGACACACAGGTAGTCGACCTCCTCCGGCCCGATGGCCACCGCCTCGGGCGCGCCGGCGTAGGCCAGGTCGGTCGTGCCGATGAGCGCATGGCGGCCGCCGTACGGCGTCACGAAGATCACCCGCCGGTCGGTGTTCTGCAGCAGGTAGGCGTGGTCGCCGTCCCAGAACCGCGGCACCACGATGTGGCTGCCCTTCACGAGGCGCACGCCCCGCGACGCGCGCACGGCCGGCAGGCGGGCCGCCAGCGCCGGTATCCAGGGGCCGGCGGCATTGACCAGGGCCCGGGCGCGCACCGCGCCGTGGGCGCCGGTGCGCGCGTCGCGCAGCACCAGCTCCCACAGGCCCGCGTGCGCATGCGCCGCGACGAGCTCGGTGCGCGTCCGGATGCCGGCGCCGCGATCGCGCGCGCCCATCGCGTTGTGCACCACCAGCCGCGCATCGTCGGTGCGGCAGTCCGAGTAAGCGAAGCCGCGCCGCAGGCCGGCGCGCACCGCACCGCCTTCGGGCACGCGGTCCAGCCACACCGCCCGTGAGGCCGGCAGGCTGCGCCGGCCGCCCAGGTGGTCGTAGATCACCAGGCCCAGCCGCAGCATCCAGGCCGGCCGCATGCCGTCGACATGGGGCAGGATGAAGCGCTGCGGCCGCACCAGGTGGGGTGCGATGCGCAGCAGCACCTCGCGCTCGTGCAGCGCCTCGCGCACCAGGCGGAACTCGCCATACTCCAGGTATCGCAGTCCGCCGTGGATCAGGCCGCTGCTGCGCGATGAGGTGCCCTGCGCCAGATCGTCCTTTTCGCACAGCAGGACGCGCAGGCCCCGGCCGGCGGCGTCGCGGGCGATGCCGGTGCCGTTGATGCCGCCGCCGACGACCAGCAGGTCGACGAGGCCGGCCGTCGATGCATGGGCGGCGAAGCGGTCGGGCGGGGCATCCACGGGGTCTATGCTGCCACCGAAATCGCGCGCGGCGGAACGTCCCCGGCGGGACCGTTCCCGGCGCGGCGCGCGGTGTTTTTTTCCGGCAAGCGGCCCCCGGCCCCGGAAAGGGCAAATCCTGCGCTAAAATGCGCGTCGTTTCACGCCGGGACACGGTCAGAACGGTGTCCCGGACGCGGAACCATGCCAGGCGCCGCGCCGATCAGAACGACGCAAAGTGGCACGGCGGCAATTGCGGGGGTATAGCTCAGTTGGTAGAGCAGCGGACTCTTAATCCGTAGGTCGTAGGTTCGACTCCTACTGCCCCTACCACCAACATCGCGGTACATCGAACGGTCCGGGCGCGCTCTGCCGCCGCCGGTTGCGCGCGCGGCGTCTCGCCGGTGCCGAAATTTGCGTCGGTTTGCGGCCGCCGCTGTATCCAGCGCTGCGCCGAATTGCGATACTAGCCACGCACAAATAACAAGCAGGCCCGCCCGGCGGCCCCTGGCCGGAACCGCCTGCACCACGGTATCGACAAGGAGATCCCCATGAACCCATCCCTGCGCGCCGGCGGTACGCTGCTTGCCGCCACGGTCGCCGCCTGCCTGGCCTGGTCGGCCGCGCCGGCCCGCGCCCAGCAGCCGATCGTCATCAAGTTCAGCCACGTGGTCGCCGCCAATACCCCCAAGGGCCGTGCCGCCGAGCGCTTCAAGCAGCTGGCCGAGGAGCGCACCAAGGGCCGGGTACGGGTCGAGGTCTATCCCAACAGCACGCTGTACAAGGACAAGGAAGAGCTCGAGGCGCTGCAGCTCGGCTCGGTGCAGATGCTGGCCCCGTCGCTGGCCAAGTTCGGGCCGCTGGGGGTCAGGCAGTTCGAGATCTTCGACATTCCCTACATGTTCCCGAGCGCGCAATTTCTCGAGCGCGTCGAGGCCGGCCCCATCGGCCGCAAGCTCATGGGCGCGCTCGAAACCAAGGGCATCACGGGACTGGCCTTCTGGGACAACGGCTTCAAGGTGTTCAGCGCCAACCGCCCGATCGGCGCCCCCGGCGACCTCAAGGGCCTGAAGATGCGCATCCAGAGCTCCAAGGTACTCGAGGCGGAGATGCGCGCGCTCAACGCCATCCCGCAGGTGATGGCCTTCGGCGACGTCTACCAGGGCCTGCAGACCGGCGTCGTCGACGGCACGGAGAATCCCTGGTCGAACATGTACACGCAGAAGATGCACGAGGTGCAGAAATACGCGGTCGACACCTACCACGGCTACCTGGGCTACGCGGTGATCGTCAACACCAAGTTCTGGACCGGCCTGCCGCCCGACATCCGCGCCGCCCTCGACAGCGCGATGAAGGACGCCACCGCCTATGACCATGAGATCGCGCGTGCCGACAACGACGAGGCCATGGCGGCGATCGAGAAGTCCGGCCGCACCAAGGTCATCCACCTGACGCCCGAGCAGCGCGACGCCTGGGTCAAGGCGCTGGCGCCGGTGCGCAACGAGGTTGCCGGCCGCGTCGGCGCCGACCTCATCGACGAGGTCCTCAAGGAACAGGCCGCCGCGCCCGCGCACTGACGCAGGCGCGGGCGCCGTGGTGACACCGGTGAAAGTGCTCGACCGGCTGGAGGAGATACTCATCGGCAGCCTGATGGCCGTCGCGACCGTGGTCATCTTCGTCTCGGTCGTGCTGCGGTTCCTGTCATCGGTGCCCTATGTCCAGGACGTGGCCATCCGGCTCAACATGACCTGGGCACAGGAGCTGTGCATCTTCCTGTTCGTCTGGATGGCCAAGTTCGGCGCCGCCTACGGCGTGCGCGCCGGCGTGCACGTGGGCGTCGACGTGCTCGTGAACCGGCTTGCGCCGCGCCCGCGGCGCATCGTCGTGCTGGCCGGGCTGCTCGGCGGCGTGCTGTTCACCGGGGTCGTCGGCACGCTCGGCGCGATCTTCGTCTGGGAAATGGCGCACACCGACCAGACGTCCGAGGACATGGAACTGCCGATGTGGATCGTCTACCTGTGCGTGCCGCTGGGTTCCTACCTCATGTGCTTCCGTTTCCTGCAGGTGGTGGTGGGCTTCCTGCGCACCGGCGCCGTGCCGCATCGCAGCTTTGCCGCGCCGCCGGCTGCCGCGGATGCGGCGGGGGAACCGGCCGGGCAATCCGCCGGGGGCCGGCCATGAACGCCCTGATCATCTTCACGCTGCTGATCGCGCTGATGCTCACCGGGATGCCGGTGTCGATCTCGCTGGGCCTGACGGTACTCACCTATCTCTTCACGATGACCCAGGTGCCGATCGAGGCGGTGGCGCTCAAGCTGTTCACCGGCATCGAGAACTTCGGCATCATGGCCATTCCGTTCTTCATCTTCGCCGGCACGCTGCTGACGCAGGGCGGCGTGGCGCGCCGCATGATCCATTTCGCCACCACGATGGTGGGGCACCTGTACGGCGGGCTGGCGCTGGCGGGGATCATCGCCTGTGCACTGTTTGCCGCGATCTCCGGTTCGTCGGTGGCCACCGTGGCGGCGATCGGGTCGATCATCATGCCGGAGATGGTGCGCCGGGGCTTCCCGCGGCGCTTCTCCGCCGGCGTGATCACCACCAGCGGGGCGCTGGGCATCCTGGTGCCGCCGTCGGTGGTGATGGTGCTGTTCGCGGTGTCCACCAATACCTCCGTGGGCAAGCTGTTCGCCGCCGGCATCATGCCCGGCCTCGTGCTGGCACTGGCGCTCGGCCTGACGACCTGGTGGATCGCCCGCCGGCGCCAGCTGCCGCGGCTGCCGCGCGCGTCCTGGCGCGAGCGCTGGCAGGCGTTCCGCGATGCCTCCTGGGGACTGGCCCTCATCGTCATCGTGATCGGCGGCATCTATTCGGGCGTCTTCACGCCGACCGAGGCCGCCGCCTGTGCCGCGGTCTATTCCTTCATCGTGGTGATCTTCGTCTATCGCGACATGCGCCTGGCGCACGTGCCGCGCGCGCTGCTCGATGCGGCCGCGATGAGCGCGATGCTGCTCTACATCATCACCAACGCCGTGCTGTTCAGTTTCCTGATGACCAGCGAGAACATCCCGCAGGGCATGGCCGACTGGCTGACCGCGCTGGGCGTCGGTCCGATCCTCTTCCTGGTCATCGTCAACGTGCTGCTGCTGGTGGCCGGCAACGTGATGGAACCGAGCTCGATCGTGCTGGTGATGGCGCCGATCCTGCTGCCGGTGGCGACCCGGCTGGGCATCGATCCAGTGCATTTCGGCGTGCTGATGATGGTCAACATGGAGGTGGGGCTGTGCCA
This sequence comes from Burkholderiales bacterium, assembly GCA_037441485.1. Lineage (GTDB taxonomy): Bacteria > Pseudomonadota > Gammaproteobacteria > Burkholderiales > Burkholderiaceae_F > GJ-E10. The sequence continues at coordinate 3,701 of JBBISD010000010.1, read as the reverse complement.
CCCGCCGGTCGGCCTCAATCTCTATGTCGCGTCGGGCATCACCGGCATGGGCATCACCGAGCTGACCGTGGCCGTGCTGCCCTGGCTGCTGACGATGATCGGCTTTCTGGTGCTCGTCACCTACTGGCCGGCGCTGTCGCTCTGGCTGCCCCAGCTGCTGCACCTGTAGCCGCCGGGTGGTGCGCCCGGGGTGCCGGCGTCAGCGCCGCACGGCGACCTGGCCGCCCTTGTTGCGCAACAGCTGCTTGGCAACCAGCGCCGCGGCGATGGCCTGGTAGGCCGCGCTCTTGAAACGGGCCTGCTCGGCCGCCGGCAGGCCCTTGTCGTAGCCCTTGGCGGCGGCCAGGCCGCGCACGAGTTCGGCCTGCGTCATCGGCTGCGTGAGCAGCTTGCGCGCCAGCTTGATCATCTCGCCGCGCTCGAACCACTTGCGCCGGCTGCCGGTCCTGGCGGCCGCACCGTTGCGCGGGCTGCGCACGGCAGCGGCGGCCAGGTCAAGCGACGTATTTGCACCATGATCGAGCGTGAAGTGGATGATCTGTGCATTGATGTCGTTGAGCTGCTTGAGCAGTGCCTCGCGCGTCTGCAGCAACTGGAGGATCGGACTGGACTTCATGATGGTTGCTCTGGCGTCGGGTGGAATCGATCACAATAGCAAATTCCCTCTCTCCTCCCGGCGCGCCGCCTGACCCGTTTGCCGGTGGCCGCGGCGGCCCGCGGCCGGCCAGGCGGTCGGTGGTAATGGCGCGGTCACAGGCACCTGGCGCCACCCCACGGCGCCAATCCACGGCGCCAATCCACTGCGCCAATCCACATTGAGAAAAGCCGCCGCGCGGGGTTGCCGCGAAACGACTCGCGTTTCGTGTTAGCGTTGCCGTTTGGCGGCGTCCTGCAAGGGGCGCGCCGGTCGCGTGCCCCGCAAAAAGGACGCATCGGCATCGCCATGGGGCAGAGGAGTTCCACAGTATGCGGGTTCGCAACGTGCGGGCGCGTGCGCCGTTCCTTTTTGTCTTTTTCCTGGGGGCATGTGCGGTCGGGCCGGATTTCCAGCGCCCCGACAACACGCATGCCGGCACCTACCTGGAATCCCCGTTGCCCGCGCAGACGGCCGCCGTGCCGGACGCCCAGAGCCCGGCGCAGGGCCTGCGCGCCGGCAACGACCTGGCGCGCGACTGGTGGACGCTGTACCGCTCGCCGGCACTGGATGCCTTGGTGGCCGACGCCCTGGCGAACAATCCCTCGCTGGCGGCCGCCTGGGCGACGCTGCGCCAGGAGCAGGAGAACCTCGCGGCCGGCCGGGCCGATCTGCTGCCGACCATCAATGCGCAGGCCGGTGCCGATCGCGAGCGCTTGTCGGGTGCGTCGTTCGGCTCGCCCGGGCTGATTCCACCGTTCACGCTGGTCAATGCCGGGGTCGCCGTCTCGTACGGCTTCGATATCTTCGGCGGCGTGCGCCGGCAGCTCGAGGCCCTGCAGGCGGCGGTGGATTACCAGCAGGACGAGTTGCGCGCGGCGCAATTGACCGTGACCGGCAATATCGTCACGACCGTGATCCGCGAAGCGCAGCTGCGCGAGCAGGTCGCGGCGCTGCACGAGGTCCAGAAGCTGCAGCGCTCCGGCCTGGCCATCGTCGAGCGGCGCTTCGCGCTCGGAGCGGTCACGCGCAGCGACGTGCTGGCGCAGCGCACCGCGCTGGCGCAGACCGTCGCCGCGCTGGCACCGCTGGAGCGCCAGCGCGCGCAGGCGCGCCACCTGCTGGCCGCGCTGGTCGGCAAGGCACCCTCGGAGGTCGACCTGGCGGCTTTCGACCTTGCCCACCTGGAGCTGCCGGTCGACATTCCGGTGAGCCTGCCCAGCGAGCTCGTGCGCCAGCGCCCGGACATCCTGGCTGCCGAAGCGCTGCTGCATGCGGCCAGTGCCCAGGTGGGCGTGGCGACCGCCAACCTCTACCCGCAGGTCACGCTGGGCGGCAATTTCGGCTACACGGCCCTGAAGGCCAGCAGCCTGTTCAAGCCGCAGTCGGAGGTTTGGGGACTGACGGCGGGCCTCACACAGCCGCTGTTCCACGGTGGTGCCCTGCGCGCGCAGCGTGCCGCGGCACAGGCGGCATTCGACCGGGCTGCGGCGGCATACCGGCAGACCGTGGTGGGTGCCTTCCAGAACGTCGCCGATGCCCTGCGCGCGCTCGAGATCGACGCCCAGGCGCTGGCGGCTCAGGCCGATGCCTATGCGCAGGCCAAGGCTGGCGCCGAGCTGGCCCAGCGCCAGTACGACGTCGGCGCCGCCAGCTTCCTGACCCTGCTCAACGCCCAGCAGCAGTTTGCGCAGTCGGCGGTCAACCTGGTGCAGGCGCGCGCCGACCGCCTGGCCGATACCGCCGCGCTGTTCCAGGCGTTGGGCGGCGGCTGGTGGAACGCCACGACGGCCAGCGCAGCGGCGCCCGTCGCCACGGCGCTGCCGGTTGCGGCGAGCAATTGATGCAGTGACGTGCGGCCGGCGCGGGTGCCGGTGCCCGGTGGGCCGCGTGGCCGCCGGCACGGCGGCGCGCGGTTCAACCCCGAAGTGACTTATCGAGAACAAGGCAATGGCTAATATCCTGACCACCCCCGATCCCACCGCCGCGCGTCCGCGGTTCGCGCGGCGGGTCATTTTCACGGTGCTGGGCGCCGTGCTGCTCATCGCGGCCATTGCCGGCGTCAAGGTGCTGTTCGTGGTCCGGCAGATGTCCTCTTTCAAGCCGCCGCCGCCGCCGACGGTGACGACGCAGAAGGTCGGCTCGGAAGACTGGCGCAACCAGATCGACACCGTCGGCAGCCTGCGCGCCTGGCGCGGCGCCGACCTCAGCACGGAAGTCACCGGCCTGGCGCGGGCCGTGCGCTTCCAGTCGGGCCAGTACGTCGAGGCCGGCACGGTGCTCGTCGAACTCAATGCCGACCCCGAGAAGGCGCAGCTAAAGTCGCTGGAAGCCGCGGCCGACCTGGCGCGCACGGTGCTGGCGCGCGACCGCGAACAGCTGGCGGCCAGCGCGGTGAGCCAGGCCACCATCGACGCCGACGAGGCCGACCTGCGCAACAAGACGGCGCTGGTGGAGCAGCAGCGCGCCGTGGTCGAGAAGAAGACCATCCGCGCGCCGTTTGCCGGGCGCACCGGCATCACCACGGTGAACCCTGGCCAGTACCTGAACACCGGCGACAAGGTCGTCACCCTGCAGTCCACCGATTCGCTGTACGCCGACTTCAACGTGCCCCAGCGCGAACTCGGCCGCGTGGCGCTGGGCGCCGAGGTCCTGATCGGCGTCGATGCCTGGCCGGACCGCCCGTTCAGCGGCAAGGTCACGGCGATCAGCTCGGCGGTCGATACCGGTACGCGCAACGTCATGGTCGAGGCCACCGTGCGCAATCCCAAGCACGAGCTGCTGCCGGGCATGTTCGCCAGGGTGGGGCTGCTGGTCGGCACCCGCCAGCGCTACCTCACGATCCCGCAGGCGGCAGTCGCGTTCAATCCCTATGGCGCCACCGTGTTCGTGGCCGAATCCGGCAGGAACGACAAGGGCGAGGCGACGCTGACGGCCCGGCAGGTGTTCGTCACGACCGGACCGACGCGCGGCGACCAGGTGGCGGTCCTCAAAGGGCTCAAGGAAGGCGATGTCATCGTCACCAGCGGCCAGCTCAAGCTGAAGAACGGCGCCGCGCTGCAGGTCG